>JARFPK010000087.1 GCA_029167045.1 Candidatus Methanocrinis natronophilus | reverse complement strand
CATACCACGTCGATAACACAGCACCAGTTTGCCAGCTCTACGTTTGACCCGCAAACAGAGTACCAGTGGCGGTTGACGGTATGGGACACCGATGGCCGGGATACGACAACGGATGCGGTGTTGTTCAACACCATACAAGCGCCGGTAGTCTCGGAGCCGGAGCTGATGTGGACGACCGTCCCCCCGGCGAAGTCGAGGGCCCCAAGCTCTCCAGCCCAGCCGCCGCCCCAGGCCCAGTGGGCTAGGGGGTCGTAGACGAGGGTCGTCCAGAGGAGGCCGAATACGATGAACGATCCGATCCTCACCCTCTCGGCGACGGCGGAGGTTATTATCGCCAGGGTTATCCCCGCGAAGACTAGCTGGAAGACCATGAAGAGGAGGTCGGGTATAGTCCCATCACCGGCGTCCATCCCCACGCCCCGGAGGCCCAGGAAGTCGAGCCCTCCTACGAAGCCTCCCAGAGAGGTTCCGAAGGCTAGGCTGTAGCCGACGAGGACCCACTGGACGCTGACCAGGGCCAGGGCCAGGAAGGAGAGACCGATCATGGATACGACGTCCTTCTTTCGGACGAGCCCTCCGTAGAAGAGGCCGACCCCCGGAATCATCAGCATCACCATCGCCGTGGCCACCAGGACCCAGGCGGTATCGCCGCTGTCTAAAACCATAATTCACCACCTATAGATATATAGCGAAGACTCCCTTCTTCGGACCGGCCACCAATCCGATAGACTGATCCGCTCGGGAGATCTCTCCTCGGGATATAAAAAGAGATTTGATAATGTTTCATATGAAATATGAAATGAGCTTAACGGATATGCACCGATCTGAAGAAAGGAAAATGCTATCAAATAATGCTTATGATCGGAGAGGATGGGGGTCGTATCGGTGGATTTTCGGGTCGGAAGCCTTCGCCATCATACGCAAATTTTTCGGTATCGGGAGGTCGTCTCCTCATCCCTAAGAAATATTTATCTTTGAAGGATAGATTCTGTATAATCGGCGGTCCATAGGTGGGTCGATGTCGCATCCTGGGACGAAGGGGCAGAAGAGCCCCTCTGATTCGGTCAATATCCTTGGGGAGATCTCGGGATCGGTGGGAAACTTCGGGACGGTCCTGCCCATCCTCCTGGGCGCTGCCCTGGTCTCTGAGGTGAACCTGGGCGCCGCCCTCCTCTTCTTCGGACTCTGGTACATCGTCATGGGGATCTACTATGGGATCCCCATCTCTGTGGAGCCGATGAAGGCGATCGGGGCCATCGCCATCGCCGGGGAATTGACCAGTGGGGAGATCGCCGCCTCGGGGCTGATCCTGGGGGCGGCGCTCCTCTTCCTGGGGGCGGGAAAGGGGATCGGTCGGCTCCAGGGGCTGATCCCTGAGGGGGTGATTCGGGGGGTCCAGCTGGGGCTCGCCCTCGTCCTCATCAAGACCTCGGCGGGGCTGATGGTTCAGGACCTTCTATTCTCGTCCGTCGCCGTAGGGGTCTTCTTTGTATTTCTGCTGGCGAAGCGCTGGCGATCCCTCCCGGACGTATCGATCCTCGTCGTCTTCGCCATCGGCATCGCCTACGGCCTGCTCACCCGAGGGGTCCCCGATATCCAGCCGATATCCTTGGGCGTTCTGCCCCTACCGGACCCGGCGACCTTCATCTGGGCAGGATGGCACCTCGTCCTCCCCCAGATCCCCCTCACCCTGACGAACGCCACTGTCGCCGCCGCCCTCACCGCCGAGGACCTCTACAAGAAGAGGATCGAGCCCGACCGTCTCTGCGTCACCATGGGGGTGATGAACCTCGCCTCCGTCCCCTTCGGGGGCTTTCCCCTCTGCCACGGGGCCGGCGGGATCGCGGCCCACCACCGGTTCGGGGCCAGAAGCAGGTTATCGATGGCCATCGGAGGGGCGATCCTCATCTTCATCGCCCTCTTCTTCGCGGGGCCCGAGGCCCTCGCCCTCCTGCCGATCGGCCTCTTCGGGGCGCTCCTCCTCTTCGTCGGACTGGAGCTCGGCCGGTGCGGCCTGAGGACGGATGCGCCCCTCCTAGTCGGGACGATGGCCCTCCTCACCCTCTTAACCAACCTCGCCGTCGCCTTTGTGGCGGGGCTCCTTCTGGCGATGGCGAGAGATCGGATCTGGGGACGGGAGAGGGGCGGATAACCCGGGCCTCCAGGGTCCAGAAAAAACCGAACTACAAAGCTCCTCGATCCCGCCGGGGTTGGCGCTATGCCGGTTTTTCACCGGCATTGCCCCCCCGTCCTCACCCTTCCTTATATCGCCTCTCCCGCCTCGATCCCCCCCCCAGCCGCCGGGAGGGGCGTCGATCAGAACCTCCCCGTAACTCCAGAGGTCGGATTGAGGGGATGGTCTAGAGCCGATCAGGGCGACGGCGTCGATCTCGTTCCAGCCCGGGGCCCTCCTCGTATCCAGGATGATCCTGATCCGGTCTGAGGGGAAGTAGGGGTCTATATCGATGGGTGAGATCCGGGCGAGTCTCATACCTCCATATACCCAAACCCGATCCTCTCTATCGCCCTTCCCGCCGCCTCTCGGACCCCCCCGTCATCGTCCTGCGATGCCAGAACGGCCAGGGGGAGAAGAGCCCTTCCGTCACCGATCTCCCCCAGGGCTTTCGCGGTGGCCCACCGGACCCAGGGGTCCTCATCCTCCAGGGCTCCGATGAGGGGATCGACGCCCCTCTCGTCGCCGATCTCTCCGAGAGCCTTCGCCGCCTCCGATCGGATCCAGGGCTCCTCATCCTTCAGCGCCTCCAGGAGGGGGCCGACGGCCCTGGGGTCGTCGATCCTTGCCAGGGCCCCTACCGCCTCCTTCCGCAAGAACCTGTCCTCCCCCTGGAGGGCCAGGGTCAGCCGGTCGATGTATTCGTCTCTGCCCAGCTTTACAAGGGTGCTGGCAAAGCATAGCTGGACGACACAGTGGTCGCAGAGGTCGGCGACACAGGGGCATCCGGAGCTATTTTGGAGGTCTGGTGTCTTGTTCTCGACCTCGATGAGCTTTGGATCTTCGGCCTTGATCTGGGCCTCTGCCGAGACCTCCGAGGCGTCACGGTCCTCCTCCTTTAGAGCCTCCTTCAAGGGACCTACGGCCCGATCATCCCCGATCTTTCCGAGGGCGATGGCGACGACGCACCGGACCTCCCGGACCTGGTCGTTGAGGGCGGCGGCGAGGGGTTCGGTCGCCCTCTCATCCCCTATCTCTCCGAGGGCCCAGGCGGCGTTCAGCCTCACCTCCCGGACGTCGTCTCTGAGGGCTTCGATGAGGGGGACCACCGCCCTCTCATCCCCGGCCTCTCCCAGGGCCATGGCTGCCTCCGCCCTGACCTGCCAGTCCCCGTCATGGAGATCTCCGATGAGGTCGTCTGCCCTATCGGCGGCTACCGGCGGCGCCAGGGCCCCCAGGGCCGCCAGCGCCAGTAAGCATAGAACCTGCTCCGCTCTAATCTAATCCACTCTCCTGGAGCTGCAGAGGTCGCCATCCGAGAAAGATGTATCGATCCCCAAGGGTGCCCGACGATCCCCGAGATCAACCTCCGCCCCCGGCCGCCCTGCCCTCTCATCCTTGCGGAGATGAAGGGAATAAGGGCTGTCCCTT
>JARFPK010000086.1 GCA_029167045.1 Candidatus Methanocrinis natronophilus | reverse complement strand
GTTCCCACCGAGGACCACCCCCTCGACTACATCGACTTTGAGGGGAGAATCCCCGAAGGGGAGTACGGGGCCGGGACCGTCATCGTTTGGGATATCGGGACCTACGAGAACACCACCCGGGCCGATGGAAAGGAGGTCCGTATCGCCGAGGCCCTGGAGCGGGGGCACGCCACCTTCATCCTCTCGGGAGAGAAGCTTCGGGGCGGCTACGCCCTCACCCGGACCGGCAGGGGTAAGGACGAGCGATGGATCCTGGTTAAGATGAAGGACGATTTCGCTAAAGCCGGCGAGGACGTCCTGGAGGGCAAGCCCAACTCCACCCTTACGGGGAGGTCCCTGGCGGAGGTGGAAGAAGAAGAAGGTCGGGCTGCATAAGACGCAGAAGCGATGACCTGAGAGGGGAAGATTCGATCTTGGACGATCTACCTCACCCCGTCTTCAGACCCCGGGCTTCTCCGCCACCGCCTCCAGCCTCACCATCCCGACGTGAACCCTCCCCTCGCCATCGGGGGGGTGGAGGCGGAGGTACCGCCCGACGACCTCGGATACGAACTCCCGCCGGCGGCCCTCAGGGACCCTCTCCAGGTAGGCAAGCCACGTAGAATCGATCCAGCCGGCGAAGGCCTCCGCCCCCGGCTGGACCATATCTTTCTGGATCAGCTCGACCCTTTTTGGGTCTAATCCCGCCTCCTCGATCCAGATCCGGTACTCTTCGGCGCCAAAGAAGGCGTACCGGAAGTCGAACCCCTCGAAGGAGCGCCGCCAGCTATCTTCTTTGATCATCCCATCGGCGATGGCCAGGGGGAGGGCGGCGTTGCCGCGGCCGCCGAACTGGAGGAACGCCCTCCCTCCAGGCCGCAGGGCCCGCCGGATCCCCCGGAGGACGGGTCCGTGGTCGCTGACCCAGTGGAGGGCGGCGAAGGAGACGACGAGGTCGAACTCTCCGTCGAATTCGAGGTTCCTGGCGTCTCCTAGCTGGAACGAGAGGTTAGGATGGTCCCCGGTCGCAAACTTCTCCTTCGCGAAGGAGACCATACCCTCGGAGCTGTCGATCCCCAGGACCGAGCCCTCCGGGACGAGGTCGGCGATATTTGCCGTGATCCAGCCGTCGCCAGAGCCTATATCCAGGACCCTCTCATCCCTCTCTATCTCGATCTTCTCTAAGAGCTCCGTTGCCCAGAGCCGCTGGGCGGAAGAGCTCCTCTCGTACCGGTCCGGCCTCCATCGGTGCAACCTTCATCACCATCTACGACCTTTGCTTGAGCCATCCTGTTATGGATCATTCTAGATGCTCTGCGAAGAGCTCCTCATAGAGCCTCTTCACGTTCTCCCCGGTCTTTCGCATCCGCGGAAAGCCGCTGAACTCCATCGCCTCTTCGACGTCCTCCGCCAAGTTGAGGCGGTACTGGGACCGGGAGAGGAACCATCCCTGGTTCCTGTAGTACCTGGAGAGGTACTCCTGTTCCGTCTGGCCGGGGGTCGGAACGAAGAGGCCGTGGCGCTTCTCCAGCTCCGCCACCTCCATCATGGTGGTATACCCCGACCTGCTGATCACGAACCTAGCCCGGTTGAGAAGCTCCATCTTCTCCCGGTCCGGGACGTAAGAATGGATGACGATCCCTTCGTCAGGCCTATCTACAGAGCTCTCCTGGGGGCTTCCCAGGAGGACGACCTTCCTTCCGGGGAGGTCTCCCACCTGGGGGAGGAGGATCTCCTCCAGCTTCGTCCTCTGGGGCTCCGGCCCGGATATGATAACCAGGTAGTCGAGGTCTTCTCTCACGTCCATCTTCTCGGGGCTGCAGAGGATCCCCGAGTAGTACGCCCTCCCGTTCGTCATCGCCAGGAAGGACCGTGATAGCTTGCCGCTGAGGGTAGCGGCCCCGGGTTCGTTGTCGGGGACGATCACCCCGTCGAATTTGCTGTGGATGAGGCCGTTGATGTAGAGGGTCAAGATCTCCACAGGCCAAAGGTAGACGGGGACGCTGAACCTCAGCTGGTGGGTTATGAAGAAGGAAGGTATCTCCTTTGAGTAGACCCCCATACGGTTGTCGCTGATGATCATGTCGTAGCTCCCCCTGGAGAGGATCCGGGATAGGTTTCTCCTCTCGTCGAGGGTCGCCTTAATCATCAGGGGTAGATAGGCGGTGAACTTGGGGAGGAAGAACCGGGTGGAGCTGTAGGGGATGGGATAGTCCTCGAAGGTGACGAAGGTGCACTCGGGAAACTCCCTCCTCAGAAGCTCCAGGGCGTTTCCGCTGGAGGCTACGGTCACATGGTGGCCTCGGTCCAGGAGCTCTCTTATGATGGGGACGTCTCTTGAGGCGTGGCCTAGCCCCCAGTTCAAAGGGCTGACGAGGACGTGTGCCATGATGAGATCCGTCTACCCCGGGGGATATTATATTTGTGGCAACCCAGAAGAGGAGAAAAATAGGGAGATGAAAGGGGGTTTCGATATCGATCGCCCCTGCCGGGAGGGGAGGACATCCCCTTCCATCCCGGCATTATACGGAAGGGATCTACGGCTTCACCCTTTCGGGGGCGCCTAGTCGACGTCCCCCTCGATCTTGAAGGATACCCTGACCTTGGCCCTGTAGGCGACGATCTTTCCACCCTCCAGCTTCACGTCCAACTCCCTCACCTCGGCGACCCTCAGGTCTCTCAGGCTCTTTGAAGCCTTCTCGATGGCGGCCTTCGCCGCATCTTCCCAGCTAGTGGGAGAGGACCCCACCAGCTCCACGATCTTATAGACGCTCTCTGGCATAGGTTATTCCTCCATAGAAATGTAACGGGTTATTATCGAAGTCAAAGTTTATATAACTTCTGCAAGGTCCGAAAGGGAGGCCTTCGTCGTTACCGCCATCCCAGAGGACCGGGTCTACGGAGGATCTCATCTTGGCATGACCACCGCCAGCCGCCTCCGGCCGAATATAAAAAGAGATGCATGAGGCGCTCTCTGACTCCTTGGAAGAGGACTAGACCGCCTCGAATTATCCAGCTTTCTACCTTGGTCCGATCTCTGGTCTACCCGAAGGGCCGGAGAATAAAGACTGCCGCTCCTCTATATCCACCTTTATCCTGAGCCTCTTTCTTCCCTTCTCCACCTTATAAGCCAGATCCAGAGGGATCGGTTCCTGGGCAGCGATGCTGATCATCAGAGATGGGGTGCCCATCTCGATTACGCCTCGGCTCCTCAGCTCCCGGGAGAGCTCCTGGAAGAAGGCTGCAGCCTCTTCAAGGCTCAGATGGTACTGCTCCTTGATCTTCTCCTGATCTGCAGAAGCCTGTCCCGGGGCCTGAATCTTTTGGGGTATCGTCGCCATTCTTGATCACCTCATCCATTTGACCTGGAGTATGGTCTTTGCGCCGGGATCGCGGGGAGGAGAGGCTAGTCTTTTGGAGAATAACGATCTCCAAAAGACGTGCCCTCGTCTCCGGGGGAAGCGCCGACGAAGAGGAAGGTCCCTTGGACCTGACGACGGCAGATCCCATCCCGAAACCACAGCCATCGGCTTGCGTCCATCGCGGGGAGGGAAAAACCCCGACAGAGGGAGCCGACTGGCGATCTGGTCAAATCTATCCTCTTAAAATCTGCCTTCGTCATATATATCCGTCTTTTCGCACTAACGGTCTAATCTCCAAACATTTCCCCTCATAATTAATAGCAAAGATTTATTAAATATCCCGTTATATCCCGTTTTTTAGGGGTAGCAATTATGGAGATAAGGACT
>JARFPK010000085.1 GCA_029167045.1 Candidatus Methanocrinis natronophilus | reverse complement strand
ATCGATTATGAAAAGAGCTTATGCCCCAGGCCCTCAGATGATCCCCTTCTCCTTCAGGGCCGTCTCGATCCGCTCAAGCCGCATATCGATGTTGCCCTTCATGTCGGACCGCAGCCCCCGGACCTCTCCCGTCGTCTCGTCTTGCCTGTCGATCATCTGGTCTTGAATCCGGTTATTTTTGTCCATCATTGGTGAATGCTCCCCTCCCTAAAGGGGGGGTTTTCTATCGGTACCTCTTACTACCCGCTCAAACCCCTCTTTGGTGACGTCCAGCAGCTCTTCGAGATATTTTATCCATTCATCCAGCCAAAATTCGTAGTCCCTTTCAGTTAAGGCCAGATAGAAGTCATTGAAATTTCCATGTGGATTAAAGCGCTTTATCTCAACGCACGATACCCAAAAGAAGCTGTTTTCCATCTTCAGGGCTTCGGCGAACCTCTCCAGGTCGGCCTCTTCGCCCTCGGCCATGACCCTCACCCTTCCGTCGGGAAGGGTCTGGACCATCCCTTTGATCCCCAAGGTCCTTGCCATCTTGACAACCTGGATTCTGTATTCATATTTTTGGACATCTCCGGAAACCCAGATCAAATAACCTTCCATCAGCTTAGCATAGTAGCGTATTTTGATATAAGTCTTCTCGTCCCCGGCAGGAGAAGGGGGAGGAGGTATCTTCTAGCGTCGGGTGACGCTCCGGGGAAGGTGGTGGCGGAGGAGACGGTTCGGAGTGAGAAGATTCGGGGAGAAGGAGAGAAGGCCAGGGAGCGGGAGGCGGCCGGACCGGCCCCCGGAAGGCGGAGGCCCCCGTTTGCGGAAAGAGCGGCGGAGTCTATCGGTTCTGCCATCCTGAGGTCGAAAGACGGGGAGCCAGAGGCCGCCGGTCGGGGTCGATTATAAAAAGAGCCTATGCCCCACCCAGCCCTCCGAGGATGCCCTTCTCCCTCAGGGTCGACAACACCCTCGCCGCGGTCCCGCCTCCATCCGGTCGAGGCGGACGTCGAGGTCGGAAAGGCCGATGGGCTCCGACCGACATCCTAACATGGCAGAAGAGTCTACTATTGGTGAGATATGCAACGAGTTGAGATCATCGCTTCCGGACGGGTCCAGCGGGTCGGCTTCCGGGACCTGGTCGAAAAGATTGCCCAGGACCTCGGCCTCTCGGGGACCGTCGAGAACCAGAAGCCCTACGACGTCAGGATCGTGGCCGAAGGGGAGGAGGGCGCCCTCCAGGCGTTCGTCGAAGGCCTCAAGGTGGAGAGAGGACCGATCCGGGTCAGGGACCTGGAGGTCCGATGGTCGGAGGCGACCGGCGAGTTTCCCTACTTCCAGATCCTGAGAGGAGATTGGCATGAGGAGCTTGGGGAGCGTTTCGACGTGGCGGTGGGCCTGCTCTACAGAAGCATAGAGATCGGCGAGGAGAACCTGGCGCTTGGCAGGGAGAACGTGGCCATAGGAAGGGAAAATCTGGCCATAGGAAGGATGATGCTCGATAAGCAAGACCAGATGCTCGATAAGCAAGACACTACAATATCTATACTCAAAAATATCAAAGAGGACACCTCCGAGATAGGTGTCATAAAGGAAGAGGTCTCAGCTGCTCGATATGAGGCACGCCGCGAGAGAGAAGAGATCATATCAACCCTCAAAAGCGGCAGCCTGGAGGAGAAGTACGAGCAGCTCAGCCGGGAGATCGCCGAGATCAAGGCGGCCATCGCCGAGATAAGGGCGAAAGTGAGCTGAGCTCGGCGGCGATAAGTCGAGTTGCTCCGGCGCGCCCCAGAACAATCCGCGGGGCATTTGCGCCGCCGTCAGACTTTTTGTTGATTTGAACTTAACCATATTTTGAAAACATCTTCATCTCATGCAGAAAAAGGGGCTCCATACCCCAAAAATGGCCCTCTTCCCAAATTTTGCCAATCTGAAGATTTCGCCCCTCCTTGCCACCCGGCGAAGAGCCCATCGCTCGATCTCGCTATTTCGAGGGATATTCGCAACCCTTCGCGCCGCCTTGGCCCCCCCTTTTTGCGGAAGAGCGGCGGACGCTTTAGGTTCTGCCATTCCGAGGTCGACAGGCGCGAGGCCGAGGCCACCGGTCGGGGACGAATATGAAAAGAGATTATGCCCCAAACCCTCCGAGGATCCCCTTCTCCCTCAGGGCCGACAACACCCTCGCCGCGGTCCCGCCTCCATCCGGCGGAGGCGGAAGTCGAGGCTCTCTTTCAGGTCGGTCCGAAGCCCCCGGACCTCTCCCGTCGTCTCGTCTTGCCTGTCGATCATTATGTCCTGCTTGTCGAGCATCTTGTCCATCTTCTGCCCTAGATCGGAAAACCCGGACCTGGTGACGTCTATCAGCTCTTTGAGGAGCTCGGCGGACCTGTCGAGCCTCAAGTCCGTCTCCCCCCTATCCACGTGCTTCGAGAAGTCGTAGAACTCGCCGATTGCGATAGACCGCACCACCTCGACATCGGACACGTCGATGAGGGTGTTCTTGACCTTCAGGGCGGAGGCGAACCTGTCTAGGGCCGCAGCATCTGCCTCGGCGACGACCTCCACTCTCCCGTCGGGGAGGTTTCCAACCCACCCGGTGATCCCCATATCCCGGGCCAGGGCTATGACCTTGGACCTGTAGCCGACCTTCTGGACCCGCCCCGAGACCGAGATCACAAACCGCTCCATAGATGGAGGTCTGGGGCTTATTTTGATATAAGTCTTCTCGTCCCTTGCAGGAGAAGGGGGAGGAGGGATCCTAGCGTCGGGTGACGTGCCGGGGAAGGTGGCGGCGAGGGGAGACGGTTGGGAGTGAGAAGATTCGGGGAGAGGGGAGAAGGAGAGAAGGCCAGGGAGCGGGAGGCGGCCGGACCGGCTCTCCGGAGGCCGGAGGCCCCCTTTTTTGCGGAAGATCAGTGAAAGCTATCGGTTCTGCCGTCCCGAGGCCGAAAGGCGGTGAGCAGAGGCCGCCTATCGGGGTCGAATATGAAAAGAGCCTATGACCCTGCCCTCAGAGGCTGTCCTTCTCCCCCAGGGCCGACTTCAATTCGCCGAGGTCCGTCTCCATCCGGCGGAGGCGGACGTCGAGGGCGGCGCGGCTCCCCAGAAGGCGGTGGAGGAGGCGGAGGCCCCCTCTTCCTCGAGGAGGCGGGGGCCCAAGGGGTGCGAGTCTAGAGCCCCCATGAGATCGGCTCCGATTCCGGGCCGCAGTCACGAAGGACGGCCCGCGCTCGGTCGAGGGATCAGAGGGCCCCCGCCGCCCGGACCGCCTTCAGATCCGATCCAAGGGGGCGAGGCCTCTTGCGCCTCCACCTCCAGCAGTCAATCCTGATCGAGATCACCCACCGACCGACATCCTGACATGCGAGGAGAGCATAAAAATGAGATGGACATGAAGCGAGTCGAGATCGTCGCCTCTGGAGACGTCCAGAAGGTCGGGTTTCGGGACGTGGTCCAGAAGATCGGCCGGGACCTGGGCCTCTCCGGCACCGTCGAGAACCGGGAGCCCTACGACGTCGCCATCGTCGCCGAAGGAGAGGTGGAAGCCCTCGAAGATTTCGTGAGGGCTCTCATGATACGGGACCGCTTGATCCAGGTCCGCAAATTAGAGGTCAGCTGGCAAGAGGCCACCGGCGAGTTTCCTTACTTCAAGATCCTAAGAGGAGAATGGCACGAGGAGCTGGGAGAGAGCCTGGACGTGGCGAATAAGCTTTTGCAGAGGAGCATAGAGGCGAACGAGGAGTATCTGGCCGAAGCGAGGGAGATCCTCGATGGGCGAGGGCCGA
>JARFPK010000084.1 GCA_029167045.1 Candidatus Methanocrinis natronophilus | reverse complement strand
GCCGTCTTGGGCGGCTGCGGACCTCCCGGCTCCGTCAGGGCGGCCCTGACGGCGTCGGTGACCATCGCCGCCACCTCCTCCTCCTTCAGAAACCTCACCTCCGTCTTGGCGGGGTGGACGTTGGAGTCCACCATGGCGGGGTCGATCCTGACGGAGACGACGGCGACGGGGTAGCGGCCCGTCGGGATGAGGGTCCTGTACCCCTCGGCGACGGCCCTGGTGAGGGCCCTTGATCTGACGAGCCGGCCGTTGACGTAGGTCATGATCCAGTCGGGGCTGGACCTGGTGACCGGCTCTCTTCCGATCGACCCGGTGACGGAGACGGAGTTCGTCTCCGCCTCTATGGAGACGAGGTTTCGTGCGACTTCCCTTCCCAGGATCCGCAGGATCGGATCGTTCCAGCTCTCCGACCTGACGGATTTGAAGACCGTCCTCTCGCCGGAGAAGAGCTCGAAGGATATCCGGTGGCATATGACGGCGTAAGAGGTGACGACCTCGGCGATCCTCGCCAGCTCCGCCCTACCGCTCTTGAGGTACTTTCTCCGGGCGGGGAGGTTTTCGAATAAACCCCTCACCTCCACCGTAGTCCCCGCGGGGGCGCCTGCGTCCCCGACCTCGACGACCCTCCCCCCCTCGACCCTGATCCGGGTCCCGGGGACTCCTACCCCAGAAGACTTCGCCTTCGTCACCAGATCGACGGACTCCGCGACGCTGGCGATGCTGGAGAGCGCCTCGCCCCGAAAGCCCAAGGTAGATATCCTATCGAGGTCTGATGCGTCGGAGATCTTGCTGGTGGCGTGCTTCTCGAAGGCGATGGAGGCGTCCTCCCGGTCCATCCCGGATCCGTCGTCGGTGACCTTGATGAGCCGCTTCCCCCCATCGACGACCTCCACCAGGATCTTCGTCGCCCCGGCGTCGATGGAGTTCTCGATCAGCTCCTTGACGACGGAGGCGGCCCTCTCGATCACCTCCCCGGCGGCGATCTTGGAGACCGCCTCGGGGTCCAGGAGCTTAATTTTGGCCATCGATCTTCTTCAACCTCCTCTGGTACTCCGAGAGCCTGTTCAGGGCGTCGATGGGGGTTATGATGTCGAGGTCCATCTCCCTGATCTCCTCGATGAGGGTGGCCCCAGCGTCCCGATCTCGTCCATCTTCGTAGACTTCTGCCGGTGGGGCGCCGCCGTCGATACTGTTAACGTTGCTGTTATCGTCACCGTCGCTGTTGACGCCACCGGGAATTTTGGCGTCACCTTCAATTTTGCCTTCACCGCCGCCCCGCCCACCGGGACCGTCGAAGAATATAAGCTGGGTGTACCGGGGGCCCGCCCTCCTCGACCGCCGCTCGTTTCCCAGGGGCTCGATCACCGCCTCCCTCTCGATCTCCCGGAGGACCTCCCTCGCCCGAGCCACCACCCCTTCGGGGACGCCGGCGAGCTTGGCTACGTGGATCCCGTAGCTTCTGTCGGTGGCGCCGGGGACGACGGTCCGGAGGAATACGACGGAGTCCCCCTCCTCCTTCACCGCCATGTTGTAGTTCTTGACGCCGGGGAGGAACCCCGCCAGCTGAGTGAGCTGGTGGTAGTGGGTCGCAAAGATCGCCTTTCCCCGGACCTTGTTGTGGATCTCCTCGGCGATGGCCCAGGCGATGGCGAGGCCGTCGAAGGTGCTCGTGCCCCTCCCCACCTCGTCGAGGAGGATCAGGCTCTTTGAGGTGGCTGAGGTGAGGATCTTTGCCACCTCCGTCATCTCGATCATGAAGGTGCTCTGGCCAGAGGTCAGGTCGTCGTAGGCCCCGACCCTGGTGAAGATCCTGTCGACGGGGGATATGGTGGCGAAGGAGGCGGGGACGAAGGAGCCGATCTGGGCGAGGATGACGGCGATGGCTATCTGCCTCATGTATGTGGACTTTCCGGCCATGTTGGGGCCGGTCAGGATGAGGAACCGGTTCCTCCTCCCGTCGAGGTGGACGTCGTTGGGGACGAACCCCCCCCGCATAGAAGCATCCAGAATGGGGTGGCGTGATCCCCTCATGGAGATCTCCCCCCTCAAATTCAGCTCGGGGCGAATGAGCCCCCTCTCGGCGGCGAGGGTGGCCAGGGCGACGAAGGCGTCCATCTCCCCCAGGGCGGTGGCCTTCTCCTGGATCTGGCGACCTCGAAAGGCCGCCTCGGACCTGATCTTCAAAAACAGCTCCTCCTCCAGGGAGGACGACCTCTCCTGGGCGGAGAGGACCCGCTCCTCCATCTCCTTCAGCTCCGGGGTTATGAACCGCTCCCCCCCCGCCAGGGTCTGCTTTCTTATATACTCCGGCGGCACCGCGGCGAGGTTCGGCCTCGTCACCTCGATGTAGTAGCCGAAGACGTTGTTGTATCCGACCCGGAGGGATTTGATCCCCGTCCGTCCCCTCTCCTCCTTCTCCATCCGGGAGATCCACCCCCTCCCCTCCCGCAAGAGGGACCGGATCTCGTCGAGCTCGGGGTCGTAGCCGTCCCGGATCACCCCCCCCTCCTTGATCCCCGCTGGAGGATCGTCTTCGATCGCCCTTCCGATTAGCTGTGCCACCTGCCGGAGGGGGCCGATCTGGAGCCTCTCCTTCAGTTCCAGGAGCCCATCCGACTTTGCCCCTTCCAGGAGCTGAACGATCCGGGGGAGCCGCTCTATCGCCCCCTTCAGAGACAGAAGGTCCTTTGGGGACGCGGTCCCGCAGGAGGTCCGGGCGACGATCCGCTCCAGGTCCCCCATCCCCTTCAGCGCCTCTGCCAGGTCCCCCCTCCGGAGGGGGTCGGAGAAGAGCTCCTCCACCCCGTCGAGGCGCCCCTCTATCTCCTCGGAGGATATAAGCGGCATCTGAAGCCACCTCCTGAGGGTCCTCGACCCTCCTGGGGTGGAGGTGAGATCGATGAACTCGAAGAGCGACCCCCTCTTCGTCCTCTCCCTTATGTTCCGAAAGATCTCGAGGTTACGCAGCGTCGTATCGTCCAGGATCATGAACTCCTCGGGGGAGTAGACCCTCACCTCGGATATGTGGGAGAGGGCGGGGATCTGGGATGAGGAGAGGTATGAGAGGGAGGCCCCGCAGGCCCTCGCCGCCAGGGGGAGGTCCAGGATCCCCCATCTTGCGACCGCCTCCTCGCCGAAGTGGCCGGCCAGAACCGCCCTCGCCCCGTCGGGGGAGAAGGCGTCGTCCTCTACCCTCTGGACGATCGTCCCCGCGAGATCATCGATGATCCCGTCGGCGGATTCCGGGACGATACACTCGGCGGGGCGAAACTTCGCCAGCTCCGCCGAGAGGCGGCCGTCGCCCGACAGCTCCGTCGCGAGAAACTCTCCGGTGGAGACGTCGAGGAAGGAGAGGCCGATTCGCCCCCCCTCTTCGACGACGGCGGCTAGGTAGTTGTTTGCCCCCTCCTCCAGCATCGAGGGCTCGATGATCGTCCCGGGGGTGATCACCCGGACGATCTCCCTCTTGACGAGCCCCTTAGCCTTCTTGGGGTCTTCCACCTGCTCGCATATCGCGACCTTGTAGCCGGCACCGACGAGCTTGGGGAGGTAGGCGTTGAGGGCGTGGTGTGGTATCCCGGCCAGGGGGATCCGGTTTCCCTCCTTGTCCTTCTGCCGCGAGGTGAGGGTGATGTTAAGAACTCGGGCCGCCACCTCGGCGTCGGGACCGAAGGTCTCGAAAAAGTCGCCCATCCGGAATAAGAGGAGGGCGTCGCCGCACCGCTCCTTCATCCCGAAGTACTGGTCCATCAGGGGGGAGATCTTGGCCATGGGCTATCCGGAGGAGGGGAAGGGGCTAGTCCATCTTATCGGTTTCGGCCCTATAGAGGCATAAATCGAACTAGTGTCGCGCCAACATTGAAATGTAGTAAAGTTGAAGATATATCCGTCTTTTCGCACTAACGGTCTAATCTCCAAACATTTCCCCTCATAATTAATAGCAAAGATTTATTAAATATCCCGTTATATCCCGTTTTTTAGGGGTAGCAATTATGGAGATAAGGACT
>JARFPK010000083.1 GCA_029167045.1 Candidatus Methanocrinis natronophilus | reverse complement strand
GGTGGGTAGATGATGGCGAGGGTCGTCTTCATCCCCCGGGGGGAGGGGCGACATGAGGCAGATCGACCCCTCATCCTTCGAGCCCGCCCGATCTCCTCCGCGTCGAGGCTACCTCGAAGACGAAGGCGAAGACCACCTCCACCATCGGCGGGGGCGGAGGTGTGCTCGATGCGGTCGGCGTCTTGGCGTCGGCTGGACGGTACCGGGGGCGGGGCTGCTATTATGCCGGGATTGTGTCCGAGCGACCTCGACGAGCTGGACGACAAGAAGAGTTGGACGAGAAAGAGGCAAAGGACCACGATCCCCCTCGGAGAAGGGGGAGGTAGGGGGTGAGGACTGATGGGCCGACGATGCACCGTGTGCGATAATCCCGAGCTCGACGAGATCGACAGGCTGCTAGCTAGAGGAGAGAGTATCGCGGACATAGCGCGGATATACGCGTTATCGTGGGACGCCGTAGACCGCCACCAAACAAACCACCTTCCCGCCACCCTCCAGGCTTCACCGTCGGTGGGAGCGGTCATCAAGGCCGACTCCCTCCTGGCAGAGATGCAATCGATCCGAGAGAGGACCCTGACCCTACTGGACAAGGCAGAAGCGGCGGGGACGACCAAAGCTTACGGTCCTCCTGCCGCCTACATCCGAGAGCTGAGGGAGATGCTGAAGTTTCTCGCCGAGCTGGAAGGACGGATATCCTCCCAGCCCCAGGTGAACATCTACACGTCCCCGGAGTGGAAGGAGGTGGGGGCGGTCCTGGCCGAGATCCTGGCTCCTTACCCCGATCTGAGGGTGGAGGTGGCGGCGGCGATCGTCCGCCTGGAAGCGGGCAGCGGTGATCGGAGAGGGCGGAGTGGACGGAAGGGGCGAGGGGGAGGTCGACGATGAGGGAACTGGCTTACTCCCTCGACCCCGCCCTCTGGGCTGAGGAGGTACTCGGGTTCGTCCCCGACCCCTGGCAGGCGGAGGTACTGAGGTCCGCTTCGTCCCGGGTCCTGATGAACTGCTCCAGGCAGAGCGGGAAGAGCTCCGTCAGCGCGATCCTTGCGCTGTGGACATCTCTATACCAGCCTCGGAGTCTCACCTTGATGGTGAGCCCGTCCCTCCGGCAGTCGTCGGAGATCTTCCGCAAGGTCGTCGCGTACATGGAGATGCTCGACCCCGTCCCCGTGAAGGCGGAAGACACTAAGCTCTCCATAAAGATGGGGAACGGGGCCAGGGTGGTCTCCCTCCCGGGGTCGGAGTCGACGATACGAGGGTACTCGGCCGTCGACCTCCTGATAGTCGACGAGGCGGCCCGGGTGGGCGATGACCTCTATTTTGCCATCAAACCGATGCTGGCCGTCTCCCAGGGCCGTCTCCTGGCCCTCTCGACCCCCTGGGGTCGGCGGGGCTGGTTCTACGCCGAGTGGGCGGAAGGGGAAGGGTGGCAGAGGCACGAGATCACCGCCGACCAGTGCCCCCGGATCTCCCGGGACTTCCTGGAATCAGAGAAACGGTCCATGCCTCGATCGTGGTTTAGAAGCGAATATTTCTGCGAGTTCGTCGAGCCCATAGACGCAGTCTTCGGCTACGATGACGTGATGAGAGCAGTATCTGACAAGGTAGAACCTTTGGAGGTATAAGAATATGTATATAGTAGGAGTGGACCTCGGCCAGACCCACGATTTCACGGCCGTAGCCGTCGCCGAGAAGGTGGGCGAGGGGGAAGGCGACCGGGCGATCTACAACATCAGGAAGCTGGAACGCATCCGGGGGACATCGTACGCTGATATAGCAGGAAGGGTGGGTCAGATCGTCCGCCGGCTCCAAGACCTCGACCCAGGGGACCGTAACCGGTCCAGACCGCCCCCGGATTTGGTCGTCGACGCCACGGGGGTGGGCGCTGGGGTCGTCGACATGATGGACGACCTGGGTCTTCGACCCATCCGGGTCCTGATCCACGGTGGCGACCGGGTAACGGGGGAAGGGAGATCGTATCGAGTGCCGAAACGCGACCTGGTGGCGGCGGTCCAAGTCCTCCTCCAGAACGAGAAGCTTCGGATCGCTCCCGGAGAGATGACCGACGTCCTTGTCCAGGAGCTGATCGGCTTTCGGGTGAAGATCGATCCAGAGACGGCCCACGATAGCTACTCCGCCTGGCGGGAGAAGGACCACGACGACCTGGTTCTGGCGGTAGCCCTGGCATGTTGGTGGGGGAGCCGGCGAATCCCGTTACCGACCAAGTTTAAATTCCCACCAATGGTATACCACCCCCGGCAGAACCAGCCGGCCCGACGAGGACCTCGACGAGGAGATAGGTGGTAATCTCCTCCGCCCGCCCATCTCGAACTTTTTAAGATAGATGTACCCAGCCGATCTATACAGCAATTATTTATATTTGAGATTTATATTAGACCCTCATGCAAGAGGGAGCAATCAGAGAGTTGGACGACGGCGACCTGGAATTTGCAAGTCTTCTGAACCGCCTCGGGGTTAAGAGGAACGTTGCTAAGCTTATCACATTTCTGGCCGCGGCTGGTGGCGAATCGACCTCGAGGGAGATCGAGCACGGCTGTGGTATGAGGCAGCCCGAGGTCAGCATCGCCATGAGAACCCTCCGGCGCGAGAGTTGGGTCAGCGAGCGCGAGGTAAGAAGGGGCGAAGGGAAAGGTCGGCCTCACAAGTCCTACACCCTGGTCACCCCCATCGATGAAATCGTGGCCCGGTTGGAGGATGAGCGGCAGAAGCAGTCCCATGAGACCATGGAGAACATCCAGAGGCTCAAAGATCTGGCACCGACCGCAGGCAGGGTTGGTGAATGACCCGGGCCCGTCGACGAAACGGGTCATGGGGTGTTGACAGAAGAGGACGCGGGGGGACGTGAAGTCCGGCCTTATGCAGGGTTAATTGTATTGGACGGAGAAGATAATCTCTCAGATCGATTTTAAGGCCCCTAAAATTGGCGGGTTGACTTAACCTACGTATAGCTTGATTATCTTTTGATATTGGGCTTGTAGTATCTTTTTCTAGCGCAAAAGATATCTATGATATACAGGATTGTATAGCTTATAGCTCTAAGAGATAGCTTTGCTATACGCTATACAGTATAGCTTATAGCGCTAGAGATATCTTTGCTATACGCTATACCGTATATCTTATAGCGCTAGAGATAGCTATAAAGCTAATATGGAGAGATTGCGACAGTATAACGTCCGGCTTCCCAAAGAGCTTATCCAGACCCTCCAGGACGTAGCCAAAGAGACTGGAAGGGACCGAGCCGAGCTGGTGAGGGATGCCGTGAAACGGTATTTCGACGGAGAGCTGTGGAGAGACGAGACCAAGGAGATGTCTCTGCCCCTCTCCGCGAAGGTTGAGGATCTGGAGAAACGTGTCCGAAGGCTGGAGATAGCTCAATCAGCTATACAAGATATACAACTTATCGCTAAGACAGATATACAAGATATACAACCTACAGCTAAACGAGATATACAGACAGCTAGAAAAGTAACCCATCCGCCTATTAAGGCCACCGAACCCAAGGTTGAACCGGAGTCTAAACCACCCATTCAGAGACTATCCGAGGACCTGGCGGCACAAGATCGGATCAAAGAGATCTGGCGGGCCGGGGAGCGGAACCGACAGAATATAGCCCGACAGGTGGGTTACAAAGACCGGACCGTCCAGCAGTTCATCAAGGACTGTTTGGAGAACGGCGAGCTGGAGAAATAGGTGCGTCCCCGGGAGGCGGAGAGGATAGCTGATTAGAGGCGGTAAAAATGCCAGACGAGACACCAACCACAACCCCCGCGGAGGGGGAGAAGAAAGCAAAGCCCAAAATGAAGAGCCCCGGTGGACCTAACTTCCTACCTGACATGCTAGGCCAGAAGGTCCTGGCCCGACTGGTGGATGGCAGACCGATAAACGCCACCCTGGAAGCGTTCAACGCCTACGAGCTGCTATTCGACCTCGGCCACGGGAAGAAGATGATGGTCTTCAAGCACGCGGTAAGCTCCATCGAGTTCACGAAGAGCCCGAAGGAATGAGGTAATTGGTACCGGTTCTAAGAGGGGTTTG
>JARFPK010000012.1 GCA_029167045.1 Candidatus Methanocrinis natronophilus | reverse complement strand
TTGGTATGAAAATCCCCCGTTCAAAGTTATGCTGTAGCAACCTTTGTGACGACATACCCAGATCTTTCAAGGGATCTTATCATAGCCTGTTCCCGATTCTTCGTCTTTCTCTGATAAACCACTTCAGCACCTACGTCTTTATAAGGCACTTGAAATTTCATTGTCTTGTACACATCAATCAATATCCTATGACCGAGGGCCACCAGAGCTCGCTTTCTCCCTCTTCTCTTTGCAATGTTGTTGTATACAGCGCTGTAAGCGGAATCCTTGGATCTCGATGCCGCCCAGGCGACCTCAGTGAGAGTCGCTTTTAGAAACTTGTTGCCTTTCCTTATTTTGGAGTTCTTCTTAACTCCTGCACTCTCATTGTTCCCGGGACAAATTCCAGCCCATGATGATAAGTGAGCTTCATCAGGAAACTGGGACATATCAGTACCTATCTCTGCTATGATTGAAGCCGCAGAGATATTACTTATCCCCGGAATGGTCTGGATCAGGCTGGACTGAACATGAAAAGGGACCATTCGAATTTGAATCTCCTCATCGAGGTTTTGGATCTGGTCGGCCAAGAACTCTATGTGATCCAGGTGCATCTTTAGAAGGAATCGATGATGCCCGGTAACCCGACCATCCAGAGCCTCGACGAGCAGGTCCATCTTGCTTCTGAGCCTACCATGGGTCATCTCAGCTATCTCTTCCCTGGAAAGATCGTCTTTCTCCAGAAGAGCGTGGATTATCCTCATCGAAGATACACCGTCAATCTTCGACACCACGGATCTGAGCTTGATGTTCGCATCCTCTAAAACTTTCTGGATACGATTCTTCTCAGCAACCATATTCCCAACGAGTTTCCTTCGAGTTCGAGTCAAATCTCTCAGTTCCCTGATCTCCCTCGGTGGTATGAAGCTCCTGGGAACAAGGCCGTTCCTCAACAACATCGCAATCCATTGGCTATCTTTAACGTCGGTCTTTCTGCCCGGAACGTTCTTGATGTGATATGGATTGGAGAGGATCACGTCGAAGTCGTCTTCAAGAATGTTGAATACCGGCTTCCAGTAAACGCCGGTACTCTCCATCGCAACTGCGGTAACGTTGTAGCTATTCAGCCAATCTTTCAACTTCCTGAGACCCGATGTCATGGTCGAGAATGTTTTAATCTCGTATCGAGTTGGCTTGTCTAGATCTCCATGAGCTATACAGGCTTTTATCTCTTTTTTGTGGACGTCAAGACCAGCACAACTCTTTAAAATCGGTTCCACCATAATCACTCCTCGGATGGGCAAGGCAACTTATATTCTCGAAATTTTGGTATACGTGCCCCACCTATTGGGGCAACAATCATGGGTTCTAAATGTTGCCAGGTCAGTTTCGTTAACGGGGCCGCTACAAACCACCAAATGCCAACGACCTCTACTTGCCCATCTCATGAAGACATTGTGTCTAACTCATGCAATATTAATATGTTCCGATTTTCATCAGCATGGGTGGCCCTGTGGGCCATGAACGTTTCGTTAAAATAAATCATTTGGCTGTACATGACTTAAGTCAATAGCCGCATTGCACGCCCCGATGATGCTCACGTCATAGTTCGTTATGACACTAACCGGCGTCTTCTCCAGGATCTGCCGCTGCTTCTCGGCGTTCAGAAACTCGTTGGAGAACTCTGGCATTACGAAGACCTCTCTATTTTTGGCGGCTATCCCCCCGGCGATGTAGAGGCCGCCGGTGGCTAGAGCCTCCATGACGAAGTTCTTGGCGCACCTCCCGAAACACCTCGCGTAGACGGCGAAGGTCTCCCGGCAGAGGGGGTCGGTCGTCTTCTGCTTCGAGATGGCGGCGGCCTTATCCTCGGCCTCCTCGATCTCGGCGGTCAGATACGTCCCGCCGCCCCTCCCCTTCAGAAAGTCGTAGATCCCCTCGATCCCCCGCCCCGAGAGGAGGTCCTCGTAGCTCGCCGGGGCCTTCCTCCCGCCCCTGATGAAATCGGCGAGGTCCAGGTCGAACTGATCCTGGATCGGAAAGTCCGCGTGCCCCCCTTCGCTGGGGATCGGTCTGTATCTTTCGCCGTCATAGACCAGGATCGCCTTACCCAGGCCCGTCCCGGCGCCGATGACCGCCCGTCCGTCTCCGAAGGCCGGGTCGCCCCCCTTCGCAGAGAAGAGGTCGCCCTCTTTCAGGGACTCTATCCCCCGGCCCAGGATCATAAAGTCGTTTTCTATCCTTAACTCCGAAAAGCCGAACTCCCTCTTGATCTCTCCGGCGTCCACCGTCCAGGGCAGGTTCGTCGGCTTCGCCCTCCCGGGGTCGGTGACGGGACCTGCGACCCCGACGACGCCCTTGCACACATCGATGGCGTACATATCCCGGCCATAATCGAGGGCCTCCCGGATCGCCGGGACGAGGGAGAAGAGCCTTCGGCTCTCGAAGTGGGCTGAGTAGAGGAGGGTAGCCTTCCCGTCTTTGACCCCCGCCACGCCGATATTGGTGTTAGTCCCGCCGACGTCCCCGCCGAGGACGAAGCCGTCAAACTGACCGACGTCGAAATCCGGCCGGTGTATCCTCGTCTTCATCTCATCTATCGCCCCGCTGATCCTCAACCAAGTTGCAGCCGTTCGAGCGCCTCCGCCGCCTTCCTGCGGACATCGGGGTCCTCGTCGAGAAGCGCCCTCTTCAGGGGCTCTTTGGCCCTCGGGTCTCCTATCTCGGCCAGGGCGGCGACCGCCGCAAATCTCACCACCTCGTCCTCATCGGCGAGGGCGGCTATGAGCGGCTCCGTCCTTCTATCGTCGTCGAACCCCGATAGTCCTACGACGGCCATCAGCCTCACCGTCTGATCTTCGTTCTTCAGAGCCTCAATAAGCGGACCGACGGCCTTCGGGTCGCCGATCTCCCCCAGAGCCCAGGCAGCCCAGACCTGGACCGAGGGGTCCTCATCCTCGAGAGCTTTGATGAGGGGGTCTACGGCATCGCCGCCGATCTCGGCCAGGGCGGCGGCCGCCACGGTCCTAACTCCCTCATCCTCGTCGCCGAGTCCGGCGATCAGGGGATCGACGGCCTCAGGCCCGCCGATGGATCCGAGGGCGAGGGACGCCCAGCTCCTGACGCTCGCCTCCTCGTCGCCGAGGGCCTCGATGAGGGGTCTTGTCGCCCTCTCGTCCCCGACGGTCGCCAGGGCTTGGGCGGCCCCGGCTCTCACCTCCGGCGCCTCATCTTGGAGTAGGTCTATCAGGGGGACCGTCGCCTTCCCGCTCCCGATATCTCCCAGGGCGACCGCCGCCATCGCCCTCACCACAGGCTCGCCATCCCTGAGGAGATCGATCAGCGGATCGACCGCCCTCTCGTCACCCAGCTCCCCCAGGATCGTGGCTCCAACGACCCGAAGGGCAGGATCGTCGTCCTTGAGAGATGAGATGACTCCATCGACTGCCCTAGGATCATCCGCCAACTCCCTCAGAGCGGAGATGACTACGAGTCTGACGGCAGGCGATTCGTCCTTCAGAGCCTCGATGAGAGGATCTATGGCCTCCGAGGCACCCGACTCGCCGAGGACCGCCGCCGCGACCAGCCGGACGGTGACGTTCTCATCCAGAAGAGCGTCGATTACGGGACCGACCGCTCTATCGTCTCCGATCCCGGCCAGGGCGATCACCGCAGCCCCCCGGACCTGCCCCTCGCGATCTTTGAGGGCTTCGATGAGAGGGTCGATGGCCCTCAGGTCTCCGATCTCACCAAGAGAGAGGGCGGCGGCCACCCTCTCCCCTATATCGCCGTGCTCCAGATCGTATAAGAGGCGGGATAGCTCGTCATCTTCTTCTATCGCGCCACCTTTTTCCTCTTCATTCTCTCCTTCAGCCGCCCCGTCACCGGCGGGAGCTTCAACTATCTTTCCCAGGGCCTCGGAGGCCTTCGACCTGACCCACGGGTCCTCATCCTGGAGAGCTTCTCTGAGGGGGATTATAGCCCCCGGATCTCCGATATCCCCGAGATGGGTCGCGGCCCACCCCCGGACCCATTTATCCTCGTCTTTTAGGCCAGAGATCACCCGGTCCAGATATTCGGGGTTGCCGAGCTTGACTAGAGAGCTTGCTGCATGGAGTCGGACCATGGAGACCTCATCGGATAGAGCCTCGATGAGGGGGTCGACCGCCCGGGGGTCGCCGAGATTTCCGAGGCTCGCTGCCCCGCCGGCCCGCAGCCCCCATTCCGGGTCCTTCAGGTATGCTATGGCATCGTCCACCTCGTCTGCGGCGACCGGGCCCGCCAGCGCTGCGATGATCAGTATAGTAAAAATCGGCTTGAATTTCATATCGGCATCCCCTGACGAGGAGAGATGGTCATGAAGGTTGAAAAGAATATCGTCGCTTCAGAACTATAAACAGCCTGAAACGGCCCACCGAATACCAACATCCGAGAAGGATCTCTTCATCTCCGTATACACCGGACATCCGACCGCCTTATCGTCAGCCCCTCTATATCCCCAACCTCTCGATATCCGCAACCGCTAAATTCTCCGGAGGATCTTTGAAAGATGGTGCCATGACCCTTGAAGATAAGCCCCTCGACCTCCTGGAGGAGTCGGATATCCGGGCCCTTTTGGACGACGAGGTACCGGAGAGCAAGGTCATCGACTACAAGAAGCTGCTCCCCGGTCCGTCGGACCTGGAGAAGAGGGAGTTTCTCCGGGACGTCTCCTCCTTCGCCAACGCCTCAGGAGGCCACCTCATCTACGGCATCGACGAGGAGAACGGGATCCCCGTCCGGATATGCGGCCTCGTGGATATCGACCCCGACCGGGAGATCCTCCGCCTCGAGTCGATGGTCCAGACGGGGATCGCCCCCCGGATCCCCGGCGTATCCATGAGGGCGGTCCTCCTCTCGGGGTCCGGGTCTGTCATCGTCGTACGGATCCCCAAAAGCTGGGCCTCCCCCCACATGATCACCAAGGGATCCTCCCGATTTTACTCTCGAAACTCCGCCGGCAAGTATCCCCTCGACGTCTTCGAGATCAGGACCGCCTTCTCCCTCACCGGGACCGCCGTCGAGAGGATGAGAGAGCACAGGGCAGAGGCCCTGGGGAGGATAGTCGGCGCCGAGACGCCGGTCCCCCTGGGAAACGGCCCTAAGGTCGCCTTTTCGATCGTCCCCTTCGCCGCCTTCGAGTCCTCTTCATCCTTCGACGTATCCTCCCTCGTCCGGGACTACAGGAGCGGAAAGGGCGCCCTCCCCCTACCCCTGACAGGCCTATTCTCGGGATGGAGGTACAACTTCGACGGCCTCCTCACCTACGACGACCGGGGCTCCTACACCCAGGTCTTCGTCAACGGTATCGTCGAGGCCGTCGACTCCGTCATTCTGGGAGACCGTTCGGCGGATCCAGGGGTGAAGGGGATACCGGCCCTCCGGTACGAGGAGGCGCTCCTGGAGGCGCTTCCTCGGTACACCTCCATGATGGAGCGGCTGGGGGTCGAGCCCCCGGTCTTCTTGATGGTGAGCCTCTTGGGCGTCAAGGGGAGGTCGATTTTGATCTCCACCCCCGAGTTCTCGGGAAATAAGGACTTCAAGATCGATCGAGATGCTCTGCTCGTCCCCGAGATCATGATGGAGAGCTTCGGCCGGAAGGCCGAGGAGGTCTTGAGGCCTGCCTTCGACGCCGTCTGGAGGGCCGGAGGGTGGGAGAGGTCGATGAACTACGACGAAGAGGACCGCTGGATCGGGAGGAGGTAGCAGGCGATAGACCGTTTGGGTCATACCCTGGCCGAGCTCCTCCCTCCTCCTCCTCCCCCTTTTCTCCACCGTAGAGACGCAGATCTTGCCGTCCCTCCCTTCGCCGTTGGGGGCAGACTCGGTAATAGTCCAGATTAAAAAAAAAAGGTGGATCTCAGAGCATCAGATCCGGGGTCGGACCCTCCTATCTGAGACCCTATCTACAGGGATCGCTGGAATTGGCCGTCTTTATGATCCCATCTCTTTCGACGATCACCGTGGGGACCGCGTCTAAAGCAGCGGTAGATACTTCTCGATCTCCCACCTGCTGACGTCGGTCCTGAACTGATCCCATTCGACCTTCTTCGATGCGATGAAGTTGGTGAAGATGTGGTCGCCGAGGGCCTTTCTCATCAGCTCGCTCTTCTCCGTCAGCATCAGGGCCTCGATGAGGCTTCCCGGAAGGGCTCTGATCCCAGCCTTCTCCTTCTCCGCCTCGGTCATCTTGAAGATGTCCCGCTCGATGGGATCGGGAAGATCATACTTGTTCTTTATCCCGTCCATCCCGGCCGCCAGCATCACCGAAAAGGCAAGGTACGGATTTGCCCCCGGATCGGGGCTTCGATACTCGACCCTGGTGGCGTTCTCCTTTCCTGGCTTGTACATCGGCATCCGGACGAGGGCCGACCTGTTCCTCCTCGCCCAGGATATGTAGACGGGAGCCTCGTATCCGGGGACTAGCCGCTTGTAGGAGTTAACCCACTGGTTTGTGACGGCCGTGATGACGGGAGCGTTCTTGAGAAGGCCTGCGATGTAGTATTTGCCGATATCCGATAGATGATATTCGTCACCAGGGTCGAAGAAGGCGTTCCTGCCTCCCTTGAATAGAGACTGGTGGACGTGCATCCCCGTCCCGTTCTCCCCGAAGATCGGCTTGGGCATGAAGGTGGCGTAGAAGCCGTGCTGCTGGGCGATCTCTTTTACGACGATCCTGTAGGTCATGACGATGTCCGCCATCTTCTGCGCCTCTTGGTAGCGGAGGTCTATCTCATGCTGGGAGGGAGCGACCTCGTGGTGGCTGTACTCGACGTTGATCCCCATCGACTCCAGGGTCAGGATCGTGTCCCGCCGCAGGTTGCTCCCCGCATCCATCGTCGTCATGGCGTCGAAATATCCGCCTTTGTCCAGGATCTCGGTCCCCTTATCGTCTTTGAAGTAGAAGTACTCCAGCTCCGGGCCGACGTAGAGGTCGTATCCCATCTCCTTCAGAGCCGCCAGGTTCCTCTTCAGGACGTACCGCGGGTCCCCCTCGTAGGGCTTTCCGCTCGGCTCCAGGATGTCGCAGAACATCCTCCCCACGTTCTGCCCTTCCTTCGCCCTCCAGGGGAGGATCTGAAAGGTCTCGGGGTCGGGCTTAGCCACCATGTCGCTCTCCTCGATCCGGGCGAACCCCTGGATCGAAGATCCGTCAAAGCCCATCCCCTCCTCAAAGGCCCCCTCCAGCTCCGATGGAGAGATAGCGAAGCTCTTGGGGAGTCCCAGAATGTCCGTGAACCACAATCTTACGAACTTGACGCCCTTCGACTCTATCGCCTCAAACACCTTGTCCTTGCCGGACGACGTTGACATCTCTTATCGCCTCCAGGTAGAAGACCCGCCCCCGACGATTTATATCTGTTTGAGACGAGTTCACAATAGATATGAAGTTTTAAGATCTAAAAGCCTTTGAACGCCGGAGAAAAATAGAAGGTTGATCCTCAGATCGTGGATCCTCAGATCAGGCTACCTTATAATCCGCAGCCAGGTCGATATAAAGGGCCTTGAGCCCTTCCTCCTCGTCTACGATCCCGTATATCGGGTAAGTTCCCGCACGTTGGGGTATCGTAAACCCGCCCTCGATGGAGTCGGCGACCGTCAGGTTGCCGCTGATTATCGTGACGTGGCCGAGGAGGGCCAGACCGCCGAGGTCCAGCTTAGGCTCATCCGTCTCCTTCTGCACCGGAGTCGTCATCTTGGAGAACTCGGGTTTTGTGAAGGAGAAGGGCTGCCACCCCGGATATCTATCCCCTCCCGTCCAGGGACCACCGATCCCCCTCTCAAACCGTTCCATCGCCCTCTCTTCTCCAAAGGAGAACTCCACCTGGCCGAATGCCAGGACTGCCATGGCTGAGATCGATATTATCAGCCCAAGAACCACCAGACTAGCCTTCATATAAGTTCACCCTCAAAGCGTTATTCTCATCCTTCATTTAAGGGGGTTACGCTCAAGACCGACGACTAGACGAGATGGATCGATGAAACCCCATACGACCTCCAGGGGCGCAAGTCCCCATCTCAGACTTAGATATAAAGAGCAAAAACATTTAGCGGTTCTAGCCGGCGGGTCAGCGCCCCCAGAAAGGGTCTTTGCTCCTCTTGATCTCCAGGAACTTCTCTAGAGCCTCCAGCTCGTCCTCAGAGAACCTCTGCTTCAGCTCCGCCTCGATGATCTTGACGTGCCGCTCGGGGATGTGGACGTAGAGGAGATCCCCCTCGTGGATCTGGCGGCCGACGGTGGGACCGTCGATGGAGATCGCTACCTCTTTCCCGACGCTGGCAGATCCGACGTTCTCGCCGCCCATCTGGACTCCCTTCACCGTCCCGACCACGGCGCCGTCCACCCTCATGAGGGTGACGCTGTTGGTGATCTGGCCCCCTACCACCTGGACCCCCACCACCGCTGGCTTGGACTGTCTGAAGACGTAATCTGGGATGATCCTGATCATACCGGGCCTTATAACCGCTTGGAGCCTCTCCTGCTCCATCCTCATCTTCTGGTCGCCGACCCAGTCGTCGTAGTTCTCGAGGAGAGTATATATGACGTCGGATATGAAGATCGGGACGTCGCTCTTCTGGACCTCGGCTAGGGCGTCGGGGAGGATCTTGACGTTGAACCCCAAGACCGCAGAGTAGAGGGGATCCTTGATGGCATCCGCCCTGATGACGTCCCTTCTGGTGATGGGGCCTACGTCGGCGGAGTGGATCGGTATCTCCTTGGACTCCAGCTCCCCGACCAGCGCCTCCAGGGACCCGATGGTGTCGGTCTTGATTATCACCCCCACGTTCTCGGTATCTATCCTCGCCGTCTCCAGCTCCGACCTCACCTCATCGGCGATGAGATCTACATCTTCGCCCTCCTTCACCACTCTGATGGTGGAGCCGGCGAGAGCTGCCTCGATCTTCGGCGCCGATACCTTGACGCCGCTGGCGGCGGCCACGTGCTTCACCGGAAGGAACCGCTCTTCGCTCCTTATCTCCGAGAGGGGCCGCGGCTTCAAGAGGGCCCTGATCTTGGTGACGATGGGGTCTTTCAGGGTCCCGACGACGATGGTGTCACCGGCCCGGAACTCGCCGTCGTAGAGGATGACGTCGAGGGTCGTCCCCAGGCCCCTCTCCTCCTTCACCTCCAGGATCGTCCCGACCCCGGGGCCGCTCACCCTGACCATCAGGTTCTCCTTCAAAAACTTCTGGGCTAGCCCCAGGAGGACCATGAGGAGGTCGGGGACCCCTTCTCCGGAGATGGAGCTTATCGGGACTACCCCTACGTTCTTGGTGAAGTCGCTGATCCGGTCGTACCGATCCGAGTTGAATCCGTATTTGTAGAGCTCCCCGATCAGCTCGTAGACCCGGTTGTCCAGGTCCCCGCGGGCCCTCTCGGTCTGGGATTTGAGGGTCCTGGCGAGGGGCGCCCCCTCTACCGGCATCCATCCGGATATCCGATCGATCTTGTTCGCCGCCACCACAAAGGGGGTCCGGTACCGTTTGAGGATGTTTATCGACTCTATCGTCTGGGGCTGGAAACCCTCGTTTACGTCGACGATCAGGATGGCAAGGTCGGCGAGAGATCCACCCCTGCTCCGCAGGGACGTGAAGGAATGGTGGCCAGGGGTGTCGATAAAGAGGAGGCCGGGTATCTGGAAGTCTCCTCTATAGAGGGGTCCACAGACCTCTTTGATGACGTTCAGAGGGATCTCTGTAGCTCCTATGTGCTGGGTTATGGCACCGGCCTCGCCGTCGGCGACGGTGGTGCCCCGGATCTTGTCAAGAAGGGTCGTCTTGCCGTGGTCCACATGCCCCATCACGCAGACTATGGGGGTTCTCAGGTTGGACTCGGGCTGGCCCTTCCCCTTCTTCGGCTTCCTCGATTTCTGCTTCATGACCGATCACATCCGGACCCCTTCCGTTTCGAAGGCGGCGATGAGCGCCGCTCTCCATTAAGATGCCGGACCTCCGGGGCTGGGGCACTCTCACTCGTAGAGCCAGGCCTCATCTATCCTGGTATAGATGGAGAGCTCGGATTCATCGAAGTGGAGGGCGATCTCTCTTGCCGCCGACTCGGGGGAGTCGGAGCCGTGGATGACGTTCCGACCCAAGTCCAGGCCGAAGTCTCCCCTGATGGTCCCCGGCTGGGCTTTTGTGGGATTCGTAGCCCCGTTCATCTTTCTGACCTCAAAGATGGCGCCTTTACCCTCCACCACCATCGGGACCGAGGGGCCGGAGGTGATGAAGCCGACGAGGTCTTTGAAGAAGGGCTTTTCTACGTGCTCGACGTAATGTTCCTCGGCGACGTCGGTGGGGATCGTCCTCATCTTCATGGCCACGATCTTCAGCCCTTTCGCCTCGATCCTCTGAATGATCCTTCCGACGAGCCCCCGCTGGAGGCCGTCGGGCTTGATCATGACGAAGGTCCTCTCCAAGCCCTACCACCCTTTGATCGCCCACTCGATCCTTCTGGGGACCCTCTTGAGCTTGGTCATGTTCTTCTCGCATTTGGACGAGCAGAAATAGTATACGGTGCCGTCCTTCTTGGCGTAGATCTTCCCTGTCCCGGCCTCGATATTCCGGTTGCAAAAGGAGCACTTTCTCTCTTCCATGAGGCCTCACCTGGTGGTAAGCTTCTTGGCTTCTCTTGCGGTCTCCAGCAGCATCAGAACGTCCCCCATCCTTATGGGGCCCATGCAGTTCCTGGTGATTATGCGGCCTTTGTTGTTGCCCTCCAGAATCCTGCACTTGATCTGGGTGGCCTCACCGTGCATCCCGGTGTTGCCTATGATCTCTATCACTTCGGCGGGAACGCCTTCCCAATCGTCTGCCATCAGCTAACACCCCTACTTCAGGGCCTGGGCCTTCTGAACTATCTCGTCCAGGACGTCCTTTCCCTTCCCCGGTTCCAGGATGGCCACCGCTGCGCTCTTGACCCTCATGCCGCAGGCTGAGCCGATCTCGCTCTGCTTCTTGACGTATATATATGGAGTCTTCTTCTCTTCGCAGAGCGGCGGTATATGGGCCACTATCTCAGGAGGTTCCACGTCTTCACCGACGACCACAAGCTTTGCGACGCCGCGCTCGATGGCCTTGGTAGTCTCATTCGTCCCCTTCTTGAGCCTTCCAGTATCGCGGGCCAGCTCGATGACCTCGAGGGATTTGGAGGCGAGGTCGGCTGGAACATCAAATCTAACGTATATCGGTCTTGCCATAATTGATTCTCCTTCAGGGCGGTGCCCGTCATCATTCATCGGAAAAATCGCCCTTAACGGCTTAGCTGATGGGGGCCGCTTCCCAGCTAAAAAGGTTGCGCTAAGGAGCGACGAACGCTCCCAGCGTCTCAGCCAACCTTTCAGGTTCAATGGAGCCCGAGAATGTCGCTATCCTCCCCTCTCTCTCGGTCTCAAGGCCTAGGCTCGTCGCCAGGTCTTCGACCCTCCTCTCGCTCTCGCCGCGGAGGGCGAGGTACTTCACCGTCAGCGAGAATACATCATCGGAGGGGCTGACGCCCAGGTAAGACTCGAGGTACTCTCCGCCCAGGGGGGGCATGAAGCCCAGGTTATCGACGGCGTCTCTTCCGAGGGCCGATATCTGGAGGTCGGCGGTCTCTTCGTAAGGGAGGACGAACTTTTCGGTGGTGGGGGCCTGCCCTGTCACCACGTCCAGGACCGACTTGACCGAGGTCTCTGTTCCGAAGAGGACCGGCGTCCCCAGGACGGTGAAGATCTCCGTCGTCCCTATGGGAACCAGCTGGTACCCATTGTAGAATACAGCAAGCCCCTGGGCTCCTATCCGACTGGGTTTCGTCCAGTGAAACTCAGCTATCTGGTCTGCGAAGAGCCCCCAGGAGGCTCTATCGATCGGAGAGGGGTATAGTCTCAGCTGGTCTCGGTATGTGAGGCCGATGGTGGGGGGGAGGGAGAGGGCTGCGGCCTCGGTGAGGTCCTCGGAGGCGGTCATATCGATCCAGAAGGCGTAGACCAGCTCCTCCGGGTACATCCCCAGGCAGTCGCCGATGCTATTGAAGTCCCAGTTGATCAGCCGCCCACCTACCCCGAAGTCCGCCGGGTTCCAGGCCCCGCGGGTGGTGGTCTCGGGCGGGCCCCCGCCCGGCGTCACGAAGCTGGCGAAGGTGGAGAATATCATTATGCCGGCTATGAAGATCGCCACTATAATGGCCCATGATCTCTGATTCATCAGGGGTTGGTGGATTACCCGATCTTATTTAATTCTTTGTCGAGAATAGCGGCTCGTCCTGGGAGTAGCTCCTCCCAACCCGTATGGCGGTCTCGGCCCTCTCCAGCTCCCGGCCGAGGTACCCGGCGTGGTCGAGCCTGGTGACGAGCCCCCGGTCGACGATCTCCGCTAGGAGGTCCCGGGCTGAGACCCCCACCAGGGTGACGGCGTCGTGGATGACGACGATCTTCCCTTTCGCGACACATATCCTGAAGCTTCCGGCGGGGTCCATCTCCATCCGGCGTCCGCAGCCGCCGACGACCGCTCCTCCGTCTAATCCGTCAACCCCCACTCCTCCGCCCCCCCCGGGGCCGCAGGCTTCCACCTCAATAAATCCCCCCGGCATATCCGCCTCGGGGCGGCGGCGCTTCTCCTTGAGGATGAGGAGGTCGAGGCCGAGATCTTTCGGGGGGGTCTCGCGCGCGCCGGCGAGATGGACCATCTCGCTCGCCCTCCGAAGCTCCCAGATGCTGCCGCGGGCCTTATCACTGTACTCGGGGGTGAAGAGGACCGCCGCCCCCACCTCCGCCCCGAGGGCGGCGAGGAGGCCCCGGCAGGACGACCGCCGGCACCCCGGCCTCGGCAGCCATCGGCCCCACCTTGTCAAGATTGGAGCCGTCGAGGCTGAGGATCAGGTCGCAGCCCGCCTCGATCCCAGCTCTGAGGAGGTCGGGACGGAGGGTGTCGACGCTTATGGGCAGGCGGGTCGCCCCCAACGCCACGGAGACGACCCATGCCACGTCGGCGGGGTCGGCGTCGAGGGGGATCCCCAGATCGATCATATCCGCCCCCTCCCCCTGGTATCTGTGGACGGTCTCGGCGAGGCCGATATCATCAAACCGGGTCGCGTCGACTATCTCGGCCAGGACCTTCATCCTGCTCCCCCCCCCGATCTTGACGCCTTTGATCGACAACGGCGCATAAGATCCCGCCTCCAGGGAAGAGATGGCGGCCCGGGCCTGCGACCTCATCCTCTCTTCCAGGAGGAGGCAGGCGGGGACGGTCGTCGAGAGCTCCACCGAGTCCAAGAAGCGCAGGACGCTTCCCAGGTCGACGGCGTGCTTCGGCCCGAGCCTGACCATCGTCCCCAGCTCCGCGGCGACGGGGGCGAAGTCGGCGGTGATCACCCCCGGTATGAGGATCACGTCGTAGCCCTCTGGACTCGCCTCCCGGAGCATCTTCGGGGTTATGAAGGAGGCGACGTCGACGTCCATAACCAGGACGTCGGCCCGGTCCCCCACCGCCTCCCTCACCATCCTCTCGGCGAGCCTTCCGGTCACGGCAAGCGCTCTCATGGGTGGTAGTTGGCGGGGATGGGTGAAAAAGGCTGTGGGGGTGTTGGATCAGATGGTGAGCTTGCCTACCAGAACTTCTGATCTAATTAGATCTAATTAGATCCCGGTTGGTACATATTGACGGTCGCAAAACGTGAGAATATAATAAATGGGTCATTTTTATGCTCCTCTCCTGACCATCGCCCATACCATAGTGAAGGGATGGAATTTGAGGGCGGCTCATATATTCCGTCACACACATTACCCAAAGGACAACATCATAGAAAAGCGAGAACCTCGTGGAGCGGAAGTATTCCTGCTAGTTCCTTTAGCCGCATCTTCCTTTAATTGGACTTGAAGACGAAAGCAGCCTCCTCCCACGCTTTGTCGATGAGCCTCCCGTAATAGTCGGAATCGAACTCTGAGGCGTCCCACTCCGTATCAACGTCCCACACTCCAGCATCTCGCACAACAAACCCCACTGTCATACCCGGCGAGACCTTGACACCCCTCTTCCGATAGGCATCGATCGCAGAAGCTTGGACGCACCTCCTCTCGTAGTGCAGCTTGCTTATCCTTCTATGGATGACCATCTCAGAGGGATCTGCTGACTGAATCCCTCGATGATACCTATCCACGATCTCCTGCGCCTGGGACACGATTTGACGCAACTCATCTATGCTCCGAGCCTCACCCATCTTCGCGAAGACCTCCATCTGCATCCTCCTGATGTATTCCGGGGTGTCCCTCTTTCGTGCCGCCACACCTCGCACCTTCAGCTTGCCGCTCGACATCCGACCGTAGTATCGGTTGTACGCCCCGAAGCCGTCAGCCAGAGGCAGGAATACGATCCAATCGTAGGGTTCAAGTTCGGTGCCTATACCCGTTGCAACTTCCACCCTCTCCTTGAACTCGGTCGCATCGCCGCCCTTGACCCAGAGACAGTCCACGATCCCATGTAGTACCTCCAGGTTCATGCTCTCGGCGATATCTTTGGCTTGGAGCAGCAGGTCTCTTGAGATGGAGGTTATGGACTCATGGACCTCGATCCGACCGAACTTGGCGTTCTTGTATCCGGTATAGCCAAAACATGTAACCAGCATCCACTTGAGGACCGAATCAAATCCCCTGTACCTGGGGTCGACCTTCTTCAGCTTCTTGGTCTTGAGTCTCAGATCTAGGAGCGGCTCGATGACGGAACTCAAGAACCCCCTTCTCTTGGAGCCATCCAGCGTCTCGGGGGAGAGGTTGTAGTTGACTATGATCGATGGATAAAAGGAGGTGAAGTCCAGTTCGTAGACCCCCTCGTAGACTCCTGGCTTGGGCTGGAAGATCATGCCACCCTTGTCCGCCCCCTTCAACTCGCTGACCTTTCTTTGTCGCTCTGCATCGTGCTTCCTGAAGGGCACGGCTATCCCCCTTCTCAAAGCCTCGTAGACCTCATAGTTGGAGATGAGGGTGCCTGGGGTGAATCGCGAAGTTAGGTTAGGGGATAGACCTGTCAGCCTCGATGCCAGGATGATACCTTCGATACCACTTTCCCTGTAAGTGAAGCTGTTCTCTGTATCGATGAGAATCCTCCCCTCCGGGATCACCGCACCAGTCTTATGCTCCACCTTCCCGTAGCTCCAGTAGGACTTGGATGCCATGGTCCTGAACCAGCCGGTCCTGCTGAGGGATGGGTCTAGTCCAAACTTTTCAGCCTTTGCGACGATCCTGGGAACCCACTGGTCACCGTCCTGGAAGAGGATGACATCAGGATCAATGACCCTCACCAGGTCGAAGAGGTCTGCCATAATCAGCCGCTCCGATCCCTTAAGTCTCCTCTCCCGACCGCCGTTTTGGACCGATATCTCGACAATCGTCCTTGCGAGCTGGGGGTTTGCGTTGACCTTGATCTTCAGGGAGGTGAGAGGTATTTCAAAATCAGTATCAAACCGCGACTCGCCCTCATCGCCGCACGGGAATATACCTTTATCTGCAAGATATCGCTGATCGATCCTGAGGTCGACGTTGTAGAGTTGGGCTTGCATATGCGTTTGCTTCTCGATCTTCAGGGCAACGTCCCTTCCAGCCCAGATCTCGTAGCCGTCGCGAGAGCCGTAGACGGTATCGAAGGAACACTCCTTGACCTTGAACCTGCATTCCAGCCCTTCGATCATCTCCCAGTGAGCGTGGGGATCTTCGAGGTACAGGTAGAAAGACGGTTGATACCTGAAGGTGAGCGGTTTGGGCGAATCCCTTTCTCGGTCCCATAGTTCCACAGCGCCTCGATGATACGAGTCAAATATCCACATCTTCTATCTTCTCGCCCCTCTCCCGGTCGATCTCTTTCAGCAGTTCGATCAGGACGGAGAAAACCGCCGCTTCGAGAGGATCGTCGATGGCGTAGAACGACTCGCTAGAGTGCATCTTGACCATCTCGGCTACCCTTTGACCGTAGACCTGATCCTCTTTCTTCAGCGCCCGAGATGCCTTCAGCCACCTTTGGGATACCTCATGTGACCCCATCCGTACGCTCTTGAAAGTCCGGCCCATCAGAACGCCCCCAGGGTTCTCTGCCCTCTCGGACCAGGTTTGGCCTTCTTGGAAGCACGCTTGTAAACGTATTTGTGCACCTCATTGAAGACGAAACCCCTGTGCGCGAACTTGGATATCTCATCGAGATGGCGATCGGTCCAGGGCGAGTACACGAGCACGGATGAGCCGTTCGACACATCCTTTACGGCTTGACCGACGTACTCAGCCATCCCGGCAGCAGCTTCGAAGAAGGTCGGGTCATGCTCCAATATGATCAGGGTCTGATATGCCTCTTTGAGTATGGTCATTAGTTGGTAGGCGGTGAAGGCTCTGCGTACGTCTAACTCTGCAAAACGGCGGTCAAGCTTGTCAAGGATGCGCGAATAATTCCCGGAGACGTAGAGCACTTGGAGTCGCTCAATTTCCTTCAGGTTGTAGTTGAGCGAATCTACTAGCATTTTGTCCGGCCCGATGAGGGCGATAAGGGAGTTAGGGGCGATAGTGAGAGGGGATCGCAGTTCAAGTTCCATAACCAGGTATTATCGCTCCAGTGGAGATGAGGCTACAGGATGGGTGGCGCGAAAGTATTCGGCCCGTCTTCGCGAATAAAAATGGAAAATTGAGAAGATCGCACTTCTGCCCAGAAGCGTGTAGGGCGCCATGCAATCTTCGAATCTCTAAGATATCAATGGAGAGGATATTATTTATATACGATCCGTGCACGGCGAAAGTATTTTGCCGCCACGATCTATTTAGGTGCTGAGATGATGAAAAGCATACAGACAGAGGCTGAAAGATCCTTAATCCATCTGAAGTAGGACTTACGCAGTTGAATCGGTAGGCAATGAATAACTTAAGAAATTTATATAATGTATTATAGCATTTCTTATGATCGCCCTCTTGCTTTCGAACCAGCTCGTTTCCGCTTTCGGTCTCTGTAACTATAACCTCAGAAATGCTCTAAGTGAGAACGTTATATGAGCCCTCTGGAATTGAGCCTTTCGCGCATGACAGCCTTCTACGATACGGAACTGCTTTATCCCTCTGTGTTACTCCCCCCATCAGTTGCCCAGTTTTCTGTATCACCTTTTTTGGATACTATCCGGAAAACCTTAACTAATTCATAAGCTTTCAGATGCACTGTCCTTCCTTCAAGAGGAAATTTTACACAGTATTAATCTGAATTTCTTTGTATTGTCCGGATTTACTAGATGGTTGCTCTTCAACCTCATCAACCACCTCCATCCAAATATTCTAATAGTTTTGAGGTTATCTATGCTCGTATATCAACTGTCGAAGATAACAAACTTCGGATGGAAACCACGCTCTTTTCCACGGTGCAGCGTATCCCGGAGATGATCGTTCTTGGTCTTACCATCATTATTTATGTCGTAGATTAGGGAAAAAACACGAATTATTGCACAGAAATCTGTCCAGAGCAATCTAATAATGTTGGTACCATTCACCGGACGATGGTGCTTTCCGCTCCAATGGCGATATACAAGTTCCATCTTCGTGGAATAAAGCTTGTCCAAGATTGTATCGTCGAAGACCAAGAAGCCTTCTTGAGGATTTACCATGCCAATCACCTCCACCCACAGAGCCTCTGTATCCGGAGGCTGTCTCAGTAGAAGACGCGTGGAGGGATCATGCGATGGGGGCTCCCCATAACAATCGGCCAAGTGCGTAAGTCCCAAGGGGATGTAAATGGGATCGGATCGACCTTTGGTCAGCTTGGGATTATGGCATCCAGGCGCGGCCGCGTCGAAGAGGGGCTGCGCCTGGTCACTCTGAGCGCAATGATACTTGGCACAACCGAGAGCGACAACTTCGGGATAGTGGGATCATGGGCCAATTGCCTGACTTCTGAGATAAACTACGCCCAGGAGCAGTTTGACTTAATGAGCCTGGAATTTGTCAAAGCTTACGAAAATGACGATGGATGGTTCCTCATCGACGCCGCCTTATCCGGCCTCGCCCCCGGCCCTGGCAAAGTTTAAGGACGATCCCTGCCTATCCCCCAGCGACTATGAGTAAGATAATTTATTCCAGTACCAACGGCCACCCCGAGCTCCTCGACTTCAAGGAGGCGCTCCTCCGAGGCCAGGCCCCTGACAAGGGGCTCTACGTCCCCGACCCGATCCCTCGGATACCAAAAGAGGAGCTCGCCTCCTTCTCGGGGATGGAGTACCCCGAGATCGCCCTTTCGGTGATGCGCCGCTACATCGGTGACCTCATCCCGGAGGATGACCTGGTCGCGATCCTGGAGGACGCCTACGACTTTCCCGTGCCTATCGAGAAGGTCTACGACGAGAAGCACATTATGAGGCTCGACCGCGGCCCCACCTTCTCCTTCAAGGACTTCGCCGCCCGGCTGATGGGTAGATTGATGCAGTACTTCCTCAAACAGGAGGGCCGCTCGATGGTGATCCTGACCGCGACCTCCGGGGATACTGGAAGTGCCGTAGCCCACGCCTTCTACGGCCTCGACAACATCAGAGTCGTCGTCTTATTCCCGGAGGGAGAGGTGACCGGCAGGCAGCGAAAGCAGATGACGACCCTGGGGGGGAACGTCACAGTCTTCGCCGTAGACGGCAAGTTCGACGACTGCCAATTGATGGTGAAGGAGGCCTTCGTCGACCCCGACTTCGCTGGACTCAACCTCTCGTCTGCCAACTCCATCAACATCGGCCGGCTGATACCCCAGTCGATCTACTACTTCTACGCCTGGTCGAGGGTGGCTGCCCCCGACCGGGAGGTCGTCTTCTCCGTTCCCTGCGGCAACTTCGGAAACGTCATGGCGGGGCTCCTCGCCATGAGGATGGGCCTTCCAGTCCATCGGTTCGTCATCGCGACAAACGAGAACGACGAGTTCCCCCGTTTCCTCTCCACCGGGGACTACCGGCCGATACGGCCCTCTGTCAAGTGCATCTCCAACGCCATGAACGTCGGCCACCCCTCCAACCTCGCCCGGATCTTCTGGCTCTACGGCGGGGAGATGGACGAGACCGGCCAGGTCGTCCGCTCCCCTGAGATCGAGGCGATGAGGCGAGATACATACGCCGTCTCCGTCACCGACGCCGAGACGAGGGAGACGATCTCCGAGGCGTACAACCGGTTTGATACCCTCCTGGAGCCCCACGGCGCCGTCGGCTGGGCGGCCCTTTCTCGGTACCTGAGGGAGGTCGAGGACTGGAGGCCTTGCGTCTCCCTGGAGACCGCCGACCCCGCCAAGTTCCCCGAGGAGGTAGTCCGGGCCGTGGGCCTGGAGCCGCCGGTGCCAGAGAGCATGGCGCGGCTCGACGGCATGGAGGAGAGCTTCGACCTCGTCGCCGGGAACTACGAATCCTTCAAGGAGAGGCTCTCGGAGCTCTTCCGGGGATAGGGGGGGTGAGAGGATGGCTGATGATGGGCCTGATATCATCTTCGACGATATAGGAAGCTACCCCCTCCCGGCGGGGATGAGCCGGGAGAGCCTCCCGGAGGGAGAGGCCTACCTGGCGGTGGTCAGGGATGCCATGGCCCAGAAGATCGAGGCAGGGGTCGAGAGGCCCACCTACCCCCAGTTCCGGGACATGATCCGGATGTTCATGGACCCGATAGAAGACCCCGGAAGGTCGGAGAGCCCCTACGTCATTCTGCCGGACCACGCCCAAATCCCGGAGCTTTCGGCCCTAGAGGCCCTGGGTCGACTGATGGTGGAGGAAGAGGACGAAGGGAAGAGGCTATCCATCAGGGTCTGCGTCACCGGCCCCGTGGAGCTCTACATATCGCGGTTCGGCGCCACCGATTACGCCGACATCCTGGAGAAGATAGCAGTAAGCGTCGGACGGTTCATCGAAGCTTCGAAAAAGAGCCGCTCCTTCGATGTCTCTGTCGTCTCCATCGACGAGCCTTCCCTGGGGATCAGCCCGAACGTCATCTTCAGCGATGAAGAGATAACCGAGGCCCTGGAGATAGCGGCCCGCCCCTGCGGAGGTATCGACTGCGAGATCCACCTCCACTCCCCCCTGATGGCAGAGCTAACCTGCGCCGTTCCCGGTATCAACGTCATCGGCGTCGAGTCGGCGGCAAACCCCGACTACCTCAAGCTCGTCGACCGGCGGGTCCTGGAGGAGAACGACGCCTTCATCAGGGCCGGGATCGCCAGGACCGACATCGATGGGATGGTGGCGAGGCTCAACGACCGCCTCGGGACCAACCTCTGGAGAGATCCCGAAAGGCTCGAGAGGGAGGTCTTCACCTCCGAGTCGGCAAAGGTTCTGGAGGAGAGGCTCGCCGGGGCCTTCCGGCTCTTCGAAGACCGGTTGAGGTACGCCGGTCCCGACTGCGGCCTCGGTTCATGGCCGAGCCAGAAGATGGCCAAGAGGTGCCTCGCCAACTGCTCAATAGCCATAGCCTCATTTAGGTCTAGAAGGGGGATCTAGGAGATGCCGCCGGATTTTTTGAAGAACTTTCCGGGGGGACCCTCCTGCGCAGCTTAACCACTATGTATAAATATTTTAAGATCATTCTATCCATCATGAGACTGAGGGTCGTAAGTTCTAAAGAGGAGATCCCGGAGCTGAACCCCAACGAGCAGATGATCCATCTCGCCTTCAGGCCGTCGAATATGGACGTAATGACCCTGATTCAGAGGTGCCCCAGGCTCAGGGCGGTCCAGACTCCTCCCTCCTACTCCAGGACCATGTCCAAGGCGGCCCGCCAGTTCCTGGAGATCCAGGGGGTGGAGCTTCTGCGCGGAGACGTCTGGGGTCACAGAAAAGATATCGACGAGTACTACGAGATCAGCGAGAGCGTCATCGATAGGATCTCCGGCCTGATCTCCGAGGGCCGGAAGATCGATGAGATCGTAACTCTGGTGAAGAGGGAGACGAAGCTCTCGGAAGATCTTATTAAGTACGTCCTGAAGACTAGCGTCATCATCTGACGGGAGTCATCATCTTTCGAGCCGCTCTGGAGGTATTGGTCGCACCCTTCTCCATATGCCTAGCTTTCGGCTTTCCCAGGATCTGGCGGGACGTCACCATCACGATTTTATCCTTTAAGAGGGGAGTCAATGCCCGAGATCTTTATAGCGAGGTATTCCGGCGATGGCGTCTCCTGGAGGGCGCGATCCCTCACCAACCGCCCTCCTCGCAGATCTATTGATCGGAGATGGATGGCGGGAGATGAAACCCTCTATTGATCAGAGGACCCCCTTATTCCAATAGGGGCGCCACCCCGGGGGAACCTCGACGACAGGTGATGAAGATGACAAAGATAGTCCTCAACTTCAAGACTTACACGGAAGCAACAGGCTTAGCGGCCCTGGAGCTCTCCAGGATCTGTGAGGAGGTGGCCGCGGGGTACGATGTGGAGATGGTGGTGGTCCCCCAGACCGCAGACATCCGCCTCATCTGCGAGAATGTATCGATCCCGGTATTCTCCCAGCACGTCGACGGCGTCGGCTTCGGCGGCTATACAGGCTCCGTCACCGCCGCCTCCATCAGGGGAGCCGGGGCGGCGGGAACCCTCATAAACCATTCAGAGAGGAGGCTGCAGCTCGCCGAGATCGAGGCGTCCATCTCGGCATGCAGAACCGAGGGTCTGGCAACGATCGTCTGCACCAACAACATCGCCACCACCAGGGCCGCCGCCGCCCTAAAGCCGGATTATGTGGCGGTGGAGCCTCCGGAGCTGATAGGGTCCGGGATCCCAGTATCGAAGGCCGACCCGGGGATAGTGACCGGGTCGGTGGAGGCGGTAAAGATGGTGGAGCCAGAAGTCGGGGTCCTCTGCGGCGCCGGGATCAGCCGGGGCGAGGACCTCAAAGCCGCCCTGGAGTTGGGGTCGGTGGGCGTTCTCCTCGCCTCGGGGATCATCAGAGCGAAGGACCAGAGGAGGGCGCTGGAGGATCTCCTCTCCGGCATCAGGGGGTGATTCTGATGATATGTCTCAGGGTCCGGGCCTCCGGGAGGGTCCAGGGGGTCGGATACAGGCGCTTTGTCACCGTCCATGCGAAGGAGCTGCAGGTCTCTGGATGGGTTCGAAACCTCCCCGGAGGCGGCGTCGAGGCTCTCCTCCAGGGAGAGAAGAAGAAAGTGGGAGAGCTCCTCAACCATATGAAGACGGGACCTGCCGGCTCCCTAGTCTCCGGCATGGATATATCCGAGGTAGATTGCCAAGAGATCGCTGAGTTCAAGGTGGTCTATTGAGGAGAGATGATCCATTGCTTACGGTCAACAGATACAAATGCGGTTACTGTGGGGCCTGCGTCGGGGTATGCCCCACCGGAGCCCTCGAGCTGGTGGAGACCTGGATCGAGGTGAACGACGACTGCACTCGATGCGGCCGGTGCACCTCGATCTGCCCCCTGGGAGCCCTGGAGCTGATTAGAGAGGCGAAGGCATGAGGTGCGACCTGGTGGTGGTGGGGGCAGGACCCGCCGGATCCATGACCGCCAAGGCCGCCGCCGAGGCGGGGCTGAAGGTGGTGATGCTGGAGAAGAGGCAGGAGATCGGCGACCCCGTCCGATGTGCCGAGGGGGTCAGCAAGGCACCCCTCAAGAAGCTGGTCGATCCAGACCCGGCGTGGATCTCCGCCGAGGTGAAGGGGGCGAGGATCCGGGCCCCTGACGGGACGGAGATCGTCATCTCCGAGGACAGGGCCGGGGCTGAGGTAGGCTACGTCCTGGAGAGGAAGGTCTTCGACCGCGCCCTCGCCCAGAAGGCGGCGGAGGCGGGGGCGGAGGTGATGGTCAAGACGAGGGCCCTTCGCCTCCTCTGGGAGGGGGGGGTCCCCGCAGGGGTCTACGCCCAGTTCGTTGGGGAGAAGTTCAAGATCGAGGCTCCCCTGGTCATAGGCGCCGACGGCGTCGAGTCTAAGGTCGGCAGGTGGGCGGGGATCGATACCGCCCTCAAGCCCGAGGACATCGAGACCTGCGCCCAGTTCCTCGTCCAGGACGAGAAGGTCGACGAGGATTACTGCGAGTTCTGCCTTGGAAACCAGATCGCTCCGGGAGGGTACGTCTGGTCCTTCCCCAAGGGGCGGGGAATAGCCAACGTCGGTATCGGGGTCCTGGGATCGAAAGCGGATCCGGGGATGCCGATGAGGCTCCTGCGAGAGTTTGTGAAGGAGAGGTTCCCCGACGGAAAGGTCCTGGAGGTGGTGGTGGGGGGCGTTCCCGTCTCAGGGCCCATCGAGAGGACCGTCGCCGACGGGATAATCCTCGTGGGGGACGCCGCGCGACAGTCCGACCCCATCACCGGCGGCGGGATCATCAACGCCATGAACGCCGGGATGATGGCCGGCGAGATCGCCGCAGACCTGGTCCCGAAGGGGGAGATGGACAGCGGTTCCCTCCAAATCTACGAGAAGAGATGGAGAGAGACGATAGGAAAGCACATCTCTAGGAACTTCGCCGTCAAGGAGTTCTTCGTCGACCTCACCGACGACGACCTCAACCACCTCATCCACTCCCTCGACGGGATCGACGTCGCCGAGATGAACCTGAGGGGGCTGCTCAAGGTCCTGGTCCGGCAGAACCCGAAGCACCTTCTGAAGCTCCGTCACCTGTTAGGTTAGGGAGACGGTCGAGGTCGAAGCCGACCCGGACGGCGTCCCGGTCGGCCTTCACGGATACGACGGTGGTGTGAAAGACGTATCTATGGGTCCTCCGGCCTCCGGGGACCTTAACCCCGTGATCTTTGTCGAGCTTCCTGAGGGTGCAGGCCTGAAGGACGGGGCCGGACTGGAGGAAGAGGAGGCCCGGGAGGTTGAGGCTCTGATGGTCGAGGGCCGCAAACTTCTCTTCGAGGACCGCAGCCAACTCCCCCCGGGTGATCTCGACGGCCCTTCCTTCGCTCTCGACCCTGATATATCCCTCGTCGGCGACGACGACCTCGACGTGGGCCTTCAGGGTCGAAGAGATGTAGTTGTCCCCGCGACCCCTCTTCTCCGGCGGGAGGAGCTCTTCGAGACGGGAGAGGAAGGGGCGCAGGAGGGGGCTACTCGCCCCAAAGAGCGCTCCCGGGAGGTTCTTGATCTCGGCGGATAGGTCTCTTACGTCCTCGTCTGTGACTTCGACGGAGATCATGCTCCTCCTCTGGGGCTCAAAGCCCATGTAGTTGTCGGCCAGCAGTAGCCGTCATAAGGAAGGAGTTATCGAGGAGCGAGGCAAACCCGTGTGCAGATGGTGCATCAGATACGGTAAGGCCAGGCGGCTGGCAGACGCTCTGGAGGAGGCTTACGGGCCCCGCCGCCCGGAGAAGGGAAGGAAGGGAAAAGTCGGCCCAGAGCCGGCGGCAGAATCTGAGATTCCGTCGGAGTCTGAGACCTGATGATCGCCGACCGATGGGATGGATAGCCCTTATTCTTTTCCAAGCTCCGTCGTCTCCGCCATTTCACCAAAAGATTTTCTTAGATGGGAGTCGAAGTTAGATCCAGGCGGGAGGCCTGATGATTATTAAGACGATATCCCTCCTCATTTTGACAGCCTTCGCTCTCTCAACGGCAGGAGCGGAGGCGGCGACCATCACCGTCGGCCCTCAAGAGGCCGATTATGCCACCATCCAGGGAGCCATAGATGCCGCCAGCCCCGGCGACGTGGTGGAGGTGGGAGGGGGAACGTACCGGGAGAACGTGGTGGTGAATATCCCCATCGTCCTCCGGGCCGCGGACGGAGGGGGAGATAAGCCGATCATCGACGCCGGTGGGCGCGGGAGCGCCGCCGTCCTCACCGCCGACGGCGTCGTCCTTGAGGGGTTCATCCTGGAGAACGGGGGCTTCGGCTTGGCCGGGATCGAGGTGAGGTCGAAGGATAACCAGATCAGAAAGAACCTCGTCACCGACAACCGATGGTACGGAATTTACCTCGACGGCTCTCGGGGGACGGTCATCGAGGAGAACGTAGTCTGGAATAACAAGTATGGTATCTGGATCAATGCAGGAAGCGACGAAAACAGGATAGAAAGAAACGTCTTCGAGGCGAACGATAATAGCAACGCCTTCGACCTGGGCAGAAACCTCTGGGAAGGAAACTTCTACGGCGACTACGACGGGTCGGCCCCCACCTACTCCATCCCCGGGATATCCGGCGTCGACCTCTCACCATCGGGCCCCGAGAGGGAGGAGGAAGAGGAGGCTGGCGAGACGGTGACCGTGGCGGAAGGGTTGAATCATGAGGGGTTGGAGGAGGCAGGAGAGGTCGCAGCTCGGGACGAAGCCCTTCCCTCTCGGGTGCTGCCCGAAGATCTCGCCGCCGAGGAATCGATCCGAACCGATCCTGCGGGCTGGCGAGCTTGGAGCCTCGCCGACCTGGGCCTCTCCCTCCATCGGCCTCTATCCGGAGGGGCCACGGATACTGAGAGGGGCGACGAGGAGGAGGAGGAGGAGGAGGCTTCGGGTCCCTATTGCGGGGACGCCGTCATAGACTCCGAGGCAGGGGAGGTCAGCGGTGACGAATCCGGCGAGGTGGGAGATGAGGATGTGGTGGCCGTCGAGACGGTCGAGGAGACGGCGGCCATCCCCAGGGAAGAGTACACCCCCGGAGATTGGGTCGCCCTGGGCGACTCCCTCGCCGCCGCCGGCCGTTACCCGGAGGCCCTCGCCTCCTACGAGAGGGCCCTGGAGATGGATCCCACCATAGCCGGAGCCTGGGACGGGAGGGGAGACGCCCTGACGATGACGGGTAGCTACGATAAGGCGGCCAGGAGCTACGACAGGGCCCTATCCATCGACCCCTTCTCTGCCCGAACCTGGTATCAGAAAGGAAACGCCCTTGGGATGCTCCTCCGGCTTGAAGAAGCTCTCGCCTGTTACGAAGAAGCTCTAAGGATCGACCCCTCCTTCGCCGAGGCCTGGAACAGAAAGGGGGTGGTCCACAACCGGCTCGGCCGATACCAGGAGGCCCTCGAGTCCTTCGAGAAGGCCCTCGCCCTCGAGCCGGGATACGCCGCCGCCTGGAACAGCAAGAGCTGGGCCCACCAGATGCTGGGGGAGGCAGAGGCCGCCCGGAAGGCCTACGAGAGGGCGAGGTCTCTTGGATACCGCTGAACATACCGCTGAACAATCTTCTCAGCCCTCGATAGATGACATCGGCGCCGGTGAACAGCCTTGGGAGGCGATAGATCGAGAGGTCTCGGCCCTCCGGCGGCTCCACGGCGACGCCATCTGCGACGCCGAAAAGTGCAGGGATTTCAACCGGCGTATGTCCGATCTTTTGATGAAACTGGAGGACGCCGGAGAGGACCGGCTCGCCGACCGGGTGATGGACGCCCTGGCGGTCTGCAGCCCCAAGACCGGCTCCCACTGTGACAACTCCGAGAGGATGAAGGGGATCCTGGAGCGGCTCAACGAGAGGGTGAAGGAGAGGACGGAGGAGATGGCTGGCCAAGTCGGTCGGTAAGGGGGTTTGGGGGGGAAGGCAGATGAGCCGGCTCCGCGCCCCAGACCCCCTTCCCCGATATCTTTGCTGAGTTATATCTCCCGCAGGTCCACGATCTTCTTCGACTTCCCCTGAGTCCGGGGGAGGCTCCCCTTCTCCACCAATTCCACCTTAGATCTGATCTTCATCACCGACTTAAGCTCCCCTTCCACCTTCTTCTGGAGGCGGGCGAGGTCGGCGAGCTCTCCGGTGAAGGCTATGTCTCTCACCTCCACCTTGATGGAGATATCGTCGAGGGCGTGCCTCTTCCTGTCGACGACGACCTGGAAGTAGTCTCCTATCTCCGGGATCTTGAGGAGGACGTCCTCGATCTGGGACGGGAAGACGTTGATCCCCCTGACGACGAGCATGTCGTCGGCCCTTCCCAGGAACCGGTGGAGCCTGACGCTACTCCTCCCGCAGGGGCAGTCGTCTTCCATCATGTAGGTGACGTCTCCCGTATGGTACCTGATGAGGGGCATCGCCTCCTTGGTGAGGGAGGTGAGGACGAGCTCGCCTCGCTCTCCGGGGGCGCAAGGCTCCCCCTCGGGGTCGAGGATCTCCACGAGGAAGTGGTCCTCCCAGATGTGGAGGCCATCCTGCTCCTGGCACTCGAAAGCGACGCCGGGGCCGAACATCTCCGAGAGGCCGTAGGAGTCGTAGGCCTTTATATTCAGCATCTCCTCCAGCTCCATCCTCGCCCCGTCGGACCAGGGCTCGGCACCGAAACATCCTATCTTCAAGGAGAGGTCACCGGCGACCCCCATCTCTGTGACCGTCTCGGCGAGGTAGAGGGCGTAAGAGGGGGTGCAGTGGAGGGCAGTTACGCCGAAGTCGATCATGATCTCGATCTGACGTTTTGTATCCCCGGTGCCGCTGGGGACCGCCATGGCACCCATCCTCTCGATCCCATAGTGGATCCCAAGGCCTCCGGTGAAGAAACCGTAGTTTACGGCGTTCTGGAATACGTCCTCCCTACTGCAGCCGACCATCACCAGGTCTCTTGCCACCATATCAGACCAGGCATCAATATCCCGGGCGGTGTAGCCGACGACCGTCGGCTTGCCGGTCGTCCCGGAGGAGGCGTGGACCCGGACCACCTCGTCCCTGGGGACGGCGAAGAGGTCGAAGGGGTAGTTATCCCGCAGGTCCCCCTTCCTCGTCTCCGGAAGGGGCCTGGCGTCCTTAATGCCTGCCAGGTCCCCGGGCGTCAGACCGAGGTCCTTCATCTTCTGGTGGTAGAAGGGCACCCTCTCGTAGGCCCTCTTCACCGTATCCTTCAGTCGCCTCATCTGCAGATCCTGGAGATCTGACCTCTTCATCGTCTCGAGCTTTGGTTGCCAGAAGTTCATGGAAATACGATCCTGATATTTTAGTCGGCGATAGACCGATATGCTACACGGTGTCGTGAGAGGGTAGGTCGCGGTATATCAATCATTCCCTGAAATCCCGCAAGAAACGATACCATCGATGCTTTGGATCTCGATTTTTTGATGACTTTCGTCGATCAAGACGGAGTTGAGATCAAACAGAAAAGGGAAGATTTATTAAATAAAAATCTAAAAATAAATGAATGGGTCTGGAGCGTAGTCACCGGTTTTTGACCCGCTCCAGAACCTCGTTCAGCCTCCCGGTCGAATAGAGGTAAGCTCCTCCGCCGATGGCAAAGAGGAGGATGAATATCCCCAGGATCAACCCCGTACTGCTCTTCTCCTCCACCACCAGGGTCCTCTGGACGCCCCTCACCTCTACAGTGTAAAGACCCGGCTCCTGGGGCTTGTACTCGAAGGTCAATGACCCCGTCTCCCCTGGCTCTAAGGCGATCGTCGCCGTAGCCTCGGGGGTTCCGTTGATCCTCATCTCCACCCCTATCTCGTCGCTCGCCGGCCCTCTGTTCTCGGCGGTGGCTCTGATCTCGACCTTCTTGCCGACCCTCGACGTATCGGGCATATCGAGGCCTGTTACCGTAATCGGCGTCAATATCACGATCTTTCGCGATCCGCTCTCGTACCCTGCCTTGGAGGCTGTGATGGTATGAGCGCCGACAGCATCCGAGGCGTAGGAGACGGTCCCTAGGGCGTCGGTGGTCCCTATGGTGGCGTCGCCGAAGGATATATCAGCACCCTCTACCGGCCTCATATCGACGCCTATCGTCGCCTTGATGACGAAGCTCTCTCCCTTCAGAGCCTCCTGAGGCGACGTGATGGCGAGGAACCTCTCCTCTCTGATGTCGCTGACGACGAGGACCCCCTTTACATCTCTGTACTCAACCTTCTTCGCCTCGATCTCGAAGTTGCCGGCTACCGTTGGCGAATATACGTATATGCCATCGACGTCGGTGGTCCCGACCTCATCTCCGTTGATGGTGACGACAGCCCCGATGACGGGATTTCCGTCGGAGGTGACCCTGAACCTTGCTGGAGTTCCCACCACCGCCTCAGGGATATCGATCCTCATGGGCTTGGTCACCACCCTCACCTCGACGATGGGAACGACGAGCCTTTTATCACTGTCGGAGACCCTGAACTTCAGGTTCTCCATGATGGGGATCGTCCTACCCCTGACGAGGGAGATGGAACCGTCGTTGGACATCTCTATTCCGGCGTCGGATACGCTATCGATCTCCATCCTGCCGTAGGTCTCGCGACTCTCGACGGATCGAGGCCTATCGGATACCTGGAAGATCCCCTCGATGGTGGCCAGATCCTCCTCCCTGCCCCGGAAGACGCTCACGACGTTTATAGCGATGATCGGCACCCTATCGCCGCCGATCCTCTCATCATAGGTGAAGGTGGAGGTTCGCACGTCCCTCCCGGGGTCAACGACCCTGCTGTCGAGGACGTCTCCGTCCTTGGCTATGGAGAGAAATACCTTGTTGCCGTCGAGGTCCACCTCTCTGATCCGTAGCTCGTACCCCTCCTCCAACGGGAATGTAGCACCGCTGCGGACGGTGTAGGAGTTGTCGTCGTCTATCAGGACCCGCCGGAGCTGCTCCTCGTTCAGGATGCTGAACCGGTTGGTGAAGACGGTATCATCGTTGTATCCGGCGAAGTACTTCTCCGCCAAGAATCCTATGACGTTGTAGCTCCCCCAGGGGGCGTAGTCGAACTCCACCGACTGGGGCTCGGTCCTGTACCTGAGATCTCCTTCGTTGATCCTGTCCCCGGAGAACCTGGCGGTCAGGGTCTCAGTTCCCACGTCTTCATCGATGTCGTAGTAGAAGCCCTCAAAGTTGTACGAGTCCCATGTAAACTCACCGACCACCGGATCTACGATGGTCCCCCTGATCTCGTAGTCCCCCGTCCTCTTCACGATAGGCCCAAACCTCAGCTCGGGGGCATCGGCGACCAGGAAGCTGACGTCCCCCATCACCGGAACGGTTCTGCCCGCCCTGAGGGTGATAGATCTGTCGTTGGTCATCTCTATGACGTCGCCGGATATCGAGGTGACCTCCATGCTCCCGTAGGTGTCGCCGGAGGCGACGGTGGTATACCTGTCGGATATCTGGAATATGCCGTCGATGGTGACGAGGCTCGTCTCAACCCCTCTGAAGATCGACGATACGTGGGCCATCACCAGGGGCAGTTTCTCTCCCCTCAGATCCACCTCGTACTTGAAGGTCGACGACCCGAGGGTCCTGGGATCTATAACCCTGCTATCCAACTCCTGGCCGTCCTTCGCCAGGGCGAGCCAGACCTTGTTGCCGTCGAGGTCGATCTCCTTGATCCTGATCTCATATCCCTCTTTCAGAGGGAGGACGGAGCCGGTATCGACGGTGTATTCATTGTCGTCGTCGATGAGAACCTGGCGCAGCTCCTCTTCGTCCAGGAGACTTATATCTCTGCTGACGACCTCCCGGACGGTCCCGACGTATCCGGCGAAGTACTTCTGGGCCATGAAGCCTATGACCTTATATTCGCCCCACCGGTCGAACTCGAAGTTGATAGAGGCGGCTTTGGTCTCGTACTTCAGCTCCCCTTCCCTGATGGTTCGATCGTAGCCGCTCCCCGACCTCCTCAGGTTGACGGTGAGGGTCTCTGTCCCCACATCGTCGTCCAGGTCATAGAAGAAGCCTGAGAAAGTCTGGGGGGTCCAGGTAAAAGTGTCGGGGTTCACCCCCTCGCGCCATATCCTGTCGGTGGTGGATAGTTCCTCTTCTCGCACCACTTCGGTTAAGTTCGTCTCTTCTGGCTCCTCGAGGGTATCGTTATCGAAAGCCGGGGTCATCATCTCCGACTCGATGGACTCGAGCCCTGGAGAGACATCGGGCGTAGGAGGCGTCTCCACCTGAGGAACGCCGTCCATGGGAGCGTCCTCCATTGGGGCGTCCTCCATCGGCATCTCTTCAACCGCCTCCGAAGGTGTCAGCCCTTCCGACGACGCATCATCGACGATCTCGGGCGGGATCTGATCTTCTGATGGCGCCTCATCGACGGTCTCTGAGGATATCAGATCTCCTGATGAGCCCGTTTCGCCGATAGAATCTCCAGCGCCGTGACCGATCTGATCTATCTCCCCCAGCAGGACCGATTCATCTGGAGCATCAGGCTGTGCCGACGCCCCCATTGGCAGAACTGCTGCCATGGAGACCAGGAGCAGGCATAGCAGTCCTCCAGCCCTAAGGTAATTCATGACTCTCCACCAACCTATATTGATTTTATTATAATGGCCTTCTGTCATCTATATATAATGTTCTACGCGCAGTTCTCCGTCCGCCAGGGACTCGGCCGCAGAGCCAAAATCCCCTTCATCGGAGGGGGTTATGATCTGCCCATCCCCGAAGGTTCCTCTTCTAAGTTAAGGGTTTTCGTGGCCCATTTACAATGCCGACCAGAGAGCCCTTCGATCCTGGGAATCTCTCATTCTCACGCCCGAGGATAGACCTCGAAGACCGCGCCTGGGAATCGACCCATATCTTTCGTCCGGGAATCGACCCCTATGGCACGAAACTTCGAATTCTCCGCAACCTTTAAGTCGCGAACGAGCGTTTTTACTTATTGGAGTGGTTATGCTTTGAGATTCGCGATCCTGTGGAAGATCTGTATGCTATTTGGAGCGGTGTTGGCGGCCGCCTCCTCCGCAACAGGAGCTGAGGTCGATGACGGCCCGAGGCTCGATTTTCTCCCAAACCCCTTCGCCGCCGATAGGCCTACATGGGACCCCTTCGGCCCGAGGGACCAGTCGTTCTACGCCGCCCAAAGGCCGGGGTGGGACCCCCTCTCTCCCTCCGGTCGCGATATGGCTCAGCTCGTATCTGCAAACCCCTTCGGACCTGACCAGGGCCTTCTCATCGGAGACGAGGTGAGGACCAGAAACCGGCTATATCTCCAGTCGGGAGGGCTCCTGGTGACCAGAGGAGAGGTGAACCTCGGCGCCCCTTATACCCTGTGGCTTTACGTCGCCGACTCGGGTCCCTTCATCCTCTACGACCGGGGGATGAGGATCATGAGTCCGGGATTCGTCCGCCCTGGGTGGTACAGGCTCGACCTTTATGCTGAGACCCTGGAGGCCCACCGCTATAACTTCGACACCAGCACCAGAAGCAACAACGTCACCATATCCGTCAGCTCCGCAGGATATCCGATCTCCTACGGCCTGGTGGGCAGGGTCGTCGACGCCTGGGGGAACGGCCTCCCGGGAGCCAGGGTGAGAATATCCGGTCCAGGCGGAGGCGTCTTCAGCACCATCACCGACGGCCGGGGCTACTACGGGATGGACCTATCCTCCGGGACCTACTCCGTCACCGCAGACCTCGACGGCTATAGTTTCACCACCTCCCAGGCCAGGATCTGGACCGGCACCGTCTCCGCGGCGCCGACCCTGGTTGGGTATCCTGCCGGGACGTTGGCTTATCCCTTCGGACCCGGCCAGGAAGAGTACGGCTGGCTCGAGGGGAGGGTCGCCGAGAGGAGCGGGGCCGCGATACCCGGTGCCAGGGTCAGGATCGACGGGATCTTCTCAGTCACCACCGACGCTGACGGCGGCTACAGGATAGCCCTCGTTCCAGGATGGCACTCGGTAAGCGTTGATGCCAGCGGATACAAGTTCAGCTCCACCTCGGTCATCATACGACCGGGAGTCGGGTCGAAGCTGGACTTCCAGGGTACAAAGGTGATCGCCCTGGGCAGGTACAGCTGATGGGCGCAGCTTTATCCGCCAGCTACAAGAGAAAAAGAAGAGCTAAAACCGATCGGCCGGGTCAGGCGTAATTCCAGCGCCAGACCTTGAAACCGACGGCGAGAATCCCGAAGAACAACACCAGCACGACGAGAGCCTGGAGGTATGCTATGATCGATACGATATCCATGTATATCACTTGGATGAGAGCCTCCCTCATGTATCATAAAGATTTTGGTTTTTCCAGGTGAACCGGATATCCTGACCTGCCCGGGCCCTTCCCCTTAAACGGTCTTGGAATTTTGCCGGATATCCGACCCCGGTAGACCGGAGGAGACCGATATCGTTATATCTCTCGACGAACAACCGAAAAATCATGTCCTGGATCAAAGAGAAGAGATATGCCGAGAAAGATCGAGAGAAGCTGGAGAGGGGTAGCGGGTTTGAAAAGCTGGTCACCATGGTCAGCAACTGGCTATATCGGGTAGTCTCCTGGTGAGGCGGGTCGAATGCGGCGACAGGCTCGCAGTATCCTCCAGCTCCTCCCTTTGAGGAGATCGACCGCCGTCCTTTTCTCTTTTCCATAGCTCAATATCGAAACCACCGGTTCTCCCTCCTTCGCCATCGATCCAGGCCTGGGGACGTCAGCGATCCAGGGGGTGACGGACCTCAGATCGGCGCAAATCCCCAGGTCGCCATCGGCGAAGAGGATACCTCTTGCGCCAAATCTCCTAGGCTTCGGCCTTTCGGGAAGCACCCCCTCGAAGGATAGGAGGTGGGCCTGGAATAAGTTCATCCCCGTGGAGATCTCAACGGAGTCGAGGCTACCCTGGAACCGGGGGTTGACCTCCAGAACGAGGGGGCCGGATTCGGCGAGGATGAAGTCGATCCCGTTGGAGCCGACGAGGCGGAGCCTCTCTGCGATCTCCTCGCCGATATCCATCATCTCTTCGATGACGGGGTCGTATAGAGGACGATCCAGGGGAGTTAGGTTGCCGCAGTAGCGAAACCCCGTACCTCCGAGCCAGTCGGTCCCGATGAGCTGCTCGTTTGCAGATACCGCTACCGCCTCCTCCCCGTCGGCGACGACGGAGACGCTCGCCGGCGTCCCCTCCACCATCTCCTGGACGATCAGATCACCTCCGACCCCGGCGAGCTCCTCTCCGGTGAAGATCTGCCTGTTCTCGAAGCCCCCCGCCCCCCGCCGGGGCTTGACCATGAGAGGAAACCCCTGAAGATCCCCCGCCTCGGCGAGAGTCCGGGTAGGGACGGTGGCGAACCCCTCTTCGTCGAGCCAGCTGGCAAGCCAGAGCTTGTCGGATACGGTGGAGGTCTTATCAGGAGGGTTGTTGAGGACCCTCAAACCCTCCGACCTCATATCCTCGATCCCGGGACCCAGGACCAGCCCGTCGATCTGATCCATCTCGACGACCTCCCGGATCAGAAGTCTCGCCGACCTCTCCAGGTCCCCGGGGATCGAAGGGTCGGCGTCGAGGAGGAGGGATCGGGTAGCCGTCTCGACGAGGTCGAGGTCGTTGTAGCAGTCGGCGGCGAAGACTTGATGGCCGGCCCTCGACGCGGAAGCGGCGATATGCCGGACGTTCTGGCCGACGATGAGGATCCTCTGGGGTAGATCAGCCATCTCCTTCGTCTTCATCTCGCCTCTCGATGACGGTCTTATATCGCGGACTTGGGAAGACCTCGATCCTACCCTGAAAATTCCTCCCCAGCTCCTGGCCCATAAAGAGCCTGTCGAGGAAGATAGCCAGGGCCGCCACCTCCGAATGGGGCTGGTTTCCAACCCCGACGTTCCAGTCGGCGATATCATAGATCTCGGGGGGGACCTTCTCCGCCCCCACTATCACCATCACCGACCCGGCGGAGCGGATCTCATCTATCGACTCCGAGAGGGGGGTCCCGTACATGGTGAGGTGGACGATCCTCCCACCTGAACCCTTCCAACGCCTCGCCTCGCCCTTCCAGCCATCCGCCGATCTCACCCTAAAGTCGCCGCCCCACCTCTTTGAGACGTCCTGAAGCCCCTCCACCAGTTTGTCGTCCCTCCCGGCGAGGATCATCTCATCGGCGCCGAAGGCCCTCGCCACCAGCCCCACGTGGGTGGTGACCCTCTTGTCCCGCTCCGGCCGGTGACCGAGCCGCAAGACCACAACTCGCATGCTTGCGCAGAGACCTCGGATGCTAATTAACCCCACCGTCCCCTCCAAAACCGATAAATCCCTTGGCATCCTTCATCTGAAGGATGAACCTGTGCGAGAGATGCGGAGGCAAAGGCTATCGGACGGTGGGAGATAAGGGATGTCCCAACTGCAAAGGGACCGGGAAGATCGAGTCCGTCAGCCTCGGCGAGGCCTCAGCGACCGAGATCAACGACCTGGTGAGCAAGGGGTCGACGAGATGCCCCGTCTGCAAGGGCGAGGGGAAGATCCCCGTCACCGAGGACTGTGGGGATTGCGGTGGCCTGGGGAGGGATTACCTCTGCGCCATCTGCTGCGCCAAGCTCAACGTCAAGGCGGAAGTCTGCCCTAGCTGCTCCAAGAAGCCGATAGTCCGCGTCCTGGAGAAGGCCTGCGACACCGGCGACCTGGTAATCGGCGACACCTACAGGGGGAAGGTCTCAGGGATAGCGAACTTCGGCGCCTTCGTCGACCTGAACGACCACGTCCGGGGGCTCGCCCACAACAAGTTTCTAAAAAGGACGCCGGAGGTCGGCGAGGAGATATACGTCCGGGTGAGGAACGTCGCCCCCAACGGCAACATCGAGCTGGAGCCGGTGGAGGTGGGAGAGCACCACACCCTGGAGGTGAAGAAGGAGCTGCCGGCGACGAGGATCGACGAGCTCGATAAGAGCGTCGGAAAGATGGTCTCCATCGAAGGGGAGGTGATCCAGGTGAAGCAGACCGGGGGGCCGACCATATTCACCATCGCCGACGATAGCGGCCTGGTATTCTGCGCCGCCTTCGAGCGGGCTGGGGTCAGGGCCTGGCCCGAGATCGACACCGAGATGATGGTGAGGGCCATCGGAGACGTCTCTGTCAGGAACGGCCAGATCCAGATAGAGATCAGGTCGATGAAGCAGCTCTGGGGCGGGGAGGCCTCCTCCGTCAAGGAGAGGATCGAGAGGTCTATAGACGAGAGGGCAAATCCCGCCCACCTCCCCCTCCTGGTGGAGAGCGAGATAATATCGCGGCTTCAACCGAAGATGAGGCAGGTGGCAAAGGAGATCAGAAGAGCGATACTGAAGTCGAAGCCTATAGTGGTGAGGCACCACGCCGACGCCGACGGGATGAGCGCCGCTGTCGCGATCGAGACGGCGATCCTCCCTCTCATCCGGGAGGTGGGAGGGACCGACGCCGAGTACCACAACTACAGGCGCGCTCCGTCTAAGGCCCCGTTCTACGAGCTGGAGGACGTCACAAAAGATCTCACCTACGCCCTGGAGGACCAGTCCCGCCACGACCAGAAGATGCCGCTGATCGTCCTTCTGGACAACGGCTCCACTGAAGAGGACGTCCCCGCCATGAAACAGGCCCAGATCTACGGCCTGGAGATGCTCGTCGTCGACCACCACCACCCCGACGAGGCCGTCGACGAGTACCTCATTGCCCACGTCAACCCCGCCCACCAGGGGGGCGACTTCGGCGTAACCACCGGGATGATAGCCACAGAGATCGCGAGGATGATAAACCCCACCGTCGAGGAGAAGATCAAGCACTTTCCCGCCGTCTCAGCCGTCGGCGATAGGAGCGAAGCTCCCGAGGCGGCAAGGTACATCGGCCTCGTAGAGGAGAGGTTCTCGATCGAAGACCTGAGGGATATAGCCCTGGCCCTCGATTACGAGGCGTTCTGGCTTCGGTTCAACGATGGGAGGGGGCTCATCAACGACATATTATGCCTCGGCAGGCTCGACCGGCACCGAAAGATCGTCCAGCTCCTCTGCCAGCAGGCGAAGGAGGCGATCGAGGAGCAGCTCCGGGCCTCCCTCGCCCACGTCAAGACCCAGACCCTCCCCAACGGCGCCGTCATGAACGTCCTGGACGTCGAGAACTACGCTCACAAGTTCACATTTCCGCCCCCGGGGAAGACCTCGGGAGAGGTCCACGACCGGCTCTGCAAGAAGTACGACGGCAAGGCTGTGGTGACCATAGGCTACGGCCCCGACTTCGCAGTACTGAGGAGCAGGGGGGTGAGGATGAACATACCGAGGATGGTCCGGGAGCTCCGGGAGGAGATAGCGGCAGGGGGCGTCAACGGCGGTGGCCACCTCGTCGTCGGATCCATCAAGTTCGTAGGAGGGATGAGAAAAGAGGTCCTGGCGAAGCTCGTCGAGAAGATCGCCGCATCTCCCGTAGACGCTGTCCCCTCCGCCGGCTCGAAGGCCGGAGAAAAAGTGGAGGCTTGATCGTGGGAAGCCTTGGATATTCTGAAAAGTGCTGGATCACTTCAAAAACCCCCGAAGCCCGGGCCGGATCGAGGATGCGGACGTGACGGCAGAGGTGGGCAGCTCCGCCTGCGGCGACATGGTCCAGCTCTACATGAAGGTCGATCCCGATACCGAGGTGATCGAGGATAAAAGTTTGAGATCTTAAGATGCGCCGCGAAGATCGCCAGCACCAGCGTCACGACACAGCTCACCAAGGGCAAGACCCTGGAGGAGGCTAAGTCGGTCTCCTTAAAGGAGGTGGTGGAGGAGCTCGGCGGGCTTCCAAAGAACAAGGTCCACTGCGCTCACCTCGCCACCTCCGGCCTAAAAGCTGCGATAATGAAGTACGAGGCGAAGAGGGGAGAGAGGGATATCGACGCGGATTTCGTCAGGAGGCTCTTGGCCGGGGCCTTGGATCCCGAGAAGGGGCTCAACATCATCCCGGCAAAGAGGGTCGAAGGGGTCGATGTAGAGGGAAGGAGGGTGAGGGTCCTCCTCTCGAAAGAGCTCGACCCCGAGGCGAGGGCGACGATGGCCGAGGACGTGGCCGGCGTCTTCTCGGGGCTGGAGGTGGAGGTGACGGTAAAGTGACTCCCCCTCAAAGGCTCGAGATCCGAGGGGCCCGTCGGATCATCTATCCTTCCTGAAGCCCTGCCCCGAAAGGCGAGGCGGCCCCGGGGCCCTCCCTCCTTTTTGGTCCGTAAGGCCGCCCGCCCGGGATTACAGGATGAAATCTCCAATTGTAAACTACCCCTCTCTGAAGAGGGGGGCTTTCTGTAGCCCTGGAATCTTTTCTGCCTCGATTAAGCAGAACAACCCCGGACCTCCGGGCTGGTTTACAGCAGCCCCAAGATCAGCAATATTTTTAGCCCCGTTGTAGTCTGCGTCCCCGCCCCAACCACACGAAGGACAGGAAAACACCTTCCTGGTCCTGTCCCCGATGTGGTGGCACTGATGACAGGTCTTGCTTGTGTAAGCGGGTTCTACCAGAATTACAGGGATACCAGCACCTACTGCCTTATAGCTCACGAATTCTTTCAGCTGGTAGAACGCCCACTTGTGTAAAGACTTGATTCGACGATTAGACGTCTGCCTGATCCCCGATAGATCTTCCAATGCAATTGCAGACTCGGTTTCGATGGCTCTCTGAACTATGCTTTTGCTGATCCCATGGTTAACCCATCTCTGGAACCTTTGCTCCTTACCCGACAGCCGTTTCAGAAGTTGTCTACATCTCCGTCTGGTACTTCTTGTGCCCTTCGAGGCTTTGCGTTGGAGGTCGGTTCGCAGTTGGGCGAAGTGGTCTCTTACCGTTTTAATCTCAGATCCTGAATATGTCTCACCTTCTGAAGTTACTGCAAGATCAGTTATCCCCAAATCGACTCCTATCACCTTATCGGTCTCTATGGTATCGGGAGCTTCGGATTTGACCTGGATATCAATATAGTAACCCGATCTCATCTTTACCAGTGTTGCCGACGTGGGTTTCTGACCTTTCAATAGGTTCCGCTGGTAATTCCCAATATCAAGGGGAATTCGTTCCCTACCGTGTAGAAGAGTCAATCCAACCTGCTCATCGGCTTCTCTGTACTGGAATATCCTCTGATCGTAGCTGATACTTGTTGGCTGAAACTCTTCGATTTTGTTCTTGCCTGCAGTTTTACGGTTCGACGCTACTCGTCTTATAGCCTGAATAGTTAAGTTCGCAGATAGTCCGAACGTCTCCCTTGCATCTTGGTAGATCAAGTACTGCATTTTAATCCCGCCCTTAACCTTCGGATCGACGTTCTGATTGATCCAGGTGCAAGCGTCGGCAAAAACTACCAATGTTTCCTCGATAGACTTCGCCTGAGTATCTGTGGGAGCAAGCTTACACCTAACGGTTAATACCTGATCTACCATCAAGTCAACTTTAATTTTCAGCCATAAATATGTTTTGATCCGAAGGAGCAGGGGAATAAGTACGGCCTCCTCCCACGACTAAAGTCGCGGGAATCCGGCCTGATTTCGTCTTGAACCCGGAGAGGGCCCGTCTCTCCCCCCGCAATTTTTATCTCGCCCCTCGTTGAAGTGATGGGCGGTGAACCGGTTTGAGCGAACTAAAAGAGATCATCATCACTGAAGAAGAATACCGGCGACATCTGAAGGAGAGGCTGAGGCTCACAAACCCCGCCGTGGCGGAGGAGGTGGAGCGGGTCGGCTTTCCCTTCCTCTTCGCCTCGGGGAGCGAACTGCTCCGCTCTTACATACTCCACGAGACGGAGTTCATCTCAAGCCTCCCCGACGGGCTGAAGGTCCCGGACCGGGGCTACGCCTGGTACATGTTCTCCCAGTCGGTGAGGGAGATCCACGTGGAGAGCAGCAGGATAGTGGTGAAGTACGAGCCGATGGACGACTACAAGCTCCCCTTCAAACGGTTCTACATCTGATCCGATGAGCCCCACCTTCCCGTCGCCTTCCCCCTCAGGGCGAGCTCTCCCATCTCTTTTGCGACTTCGGCGGCCAGGTCTGCGGGCTCTTCATCCTCCAGGGGCGTCCCCGGCAGGGGTATGAAGTGGTGGGCCCTGATCCTCCCCCCTCCCCCGACGACCTCCCGGGCCAGGTCGAGGGTCATCCTCTGGTCCTCCGCCGTCTCCCCGGGAAGGCCGACGATGAGGTCGAGGTTGGGTACGAGCCCCCCGTCGAGGGAGAGGTCGCAGGCCCTTCTTATCGCCTCGACGTCGTGGCCCCTTCCTATCATCTTCAAAATCCGGTCGCTCCCCGACTGGCCGCCGATGCTCAGGTGGCGGTTTCTGCAGTGCCTGACGATGAGGTCGATGGCCTCCTCCGTCACGAAGTCGGGCCTAACCTCCGAGGGAAAGGTCCCGAAGTAGATCGGCTTGTCGAGCTCTGATAGGGAGGAAAGGAGCTGCTCCACCTTATCGATCCGGGGGTGGAGGCCGTCGGAGCCGTAGGCGAGGGCGTTGGGCGATGTGAACCTCAGGTCAGAGTAGAAGCGGGCGTACTCCAGGATCTTCGATATCGAACGGTGGCGGATCCTCCTTCCGAAGAGCCGCGGCGTCTGGCAGTATGCACACCCCCAGGGACAGCCGCGGGTGATCTCTATGGGAGAGAATATAGGCGGCTGGAAGGGTGGATATAGATCCAGGTCTACGTCCTCTCTGGGGAGAGTCAACCTCGCGATCCCATCCTGCCTGTATCCGATGCCCTTTACCCCGGCGGGGTCGTCGCCGCCCTTGATGACTGATATCAGCTCCGGGAGGGTCTCCTCCCCCTCCCCGATTACGACGAAGTCGAAGCGGCGGAGCGCCTCCTCCGGCCGGGCTGAGGGGTGGGGGCCTCCGGCGACAAAGACCGCCTCAACGGAGCCTCTGGAGCTATCGACCTCCCGGTAGACCTCCTCAGCCTGGGGGGAGGCGAAGCTGTAGAGCATGATCCCCTCCCGGGGTCGGTCGGCGAGCCCCGCTCCCTCCACGAGGGGCAAAAGAGCGGCGATGCTGTAGCCGTTCTTTTTGTTCCAGCGAAACCAGATCCCGGTGGGGCTGGCTTCGAGGGCTCTCTTCTTAAAGGTCATATTCCCCTCCCAGGAACTCCGCCGCCGGCCCGTCCCACCAAAGATCTCTCCGCCACGATATCCGACCCCTCAGGCCTCCTCCCCATCGCCGACGAAGAGGGGGAGGAACTCGAACCTGTTCACGTCCACAAGCCCCCGATCCGTCAGCTTCAGCTCCGGGATGACGGGCAGGCATAGGAAGGAGAGGGTCATGAAGGGGTCTTGAAGGGTCGAGCCCAGGGCCTTCGCCGCCTCCGTCACAGCGTCGATCCTCGCCACCACCTCCTCCATCGACCGGTCGGAGAGGAGGCCGGCTATGGGAAGCGGCAGGGATGCGACGACATCCCCTTCGTCGACGACGACGAGGCCGCCCTCCATCTCCTTCACAGCTGAGATCGCCCGGAATATATCTGCGGAGCTGACGCCGACGGCGGCGATGTTGTGGGAGTCGTGGGAGACGGATGAGGCGATCGCCCCCCGGAGGAGGCCGAAGCCGTTGACGAGGCCGAGGCCGACGTTCCCCATCCCCCTGTGCCTCTCGACGACGGCCATCACGAGGAGGTCGCGGTCGGGGTCGGCGACCACTCTGCCCCCCTCGACCTTCGGCCGCGCAATGAACGATCTCGTGATTATCTGGTCCGGGATAACCCCGATCGCCCTCGCCAGATCGCCCTCAGCCTTTATATCGAACGATCCGGGACCGATCTTGCCGACCTTCATCGATGACGATCGCGGCCTGGGTGCCCTTTCGATGGGGACGAGGAGACGGCCGCCCTCTGCTACGACGACCCCGCCCTTCAGGACCTGCTGGACGGAAAGCTCCTCCAGTCCGTCGAGGACGACGATATCCGCCCTCCGGCCCGGAGCTATCGCCCCGAGCTCCCGCAGGTCGAAGTACTCGGCGGCGTTGAGGCTTGCGATCTGTATCGCTACGATCGGATCGAGCCCCGCCCCGACCGCTCTCCTCACCATGGAGTCGATATGCCCCTCCCGGAGTATGTCAGAAGGGTGGCGGTCGTCGGAGACGAAGAGGAACCGCCTGGAGTTGGCCTGCGTCACCAGGGGGAGGAGGTCGTCGAGGTTCCTTGCGGCCGTCCCCTCCCGGATCATGATCCTCATCCCTAGGCGGAGCTTCTCCACCCCCTCCTCAACGGTGGTGGACTCGTGGTCGGATTCGATCCCCGCGGAGACGTAGGCCGCCAGGTCCCGGCCGGAGAGGAGCGGGCAGTGGCCGTCGATCCGGGGCCGGGAGCCGTCGAACCTCCTCCTTCCCGCCAGGCCGATCTTCGCAATTACGGCGGGGTCCCGGAAGAGAACCCCGGGATAGTTCATCACCTCCCCGATCCCCAGAACCCCCTCCGCCCCCATGAGATCCGAGAGGGCATCAGCGTCGAGGCTGGCGCCGGAGGTTTCAAGGTGGGTCGCCGGGACGCAGGAGGGGAGCATCAGGTAGACCGACAACGGCGACAGCTTCGCTGAGTCGAGGACGTACCTGATACCCTCGGCTCCCAGGACGTTGGCGATCTCGTGGGGGTCGGCGACGACGGCGGTGGTGCCCCTCGGGACGACCGCCCTGGCATACTCGGGGACGGTCACCATGGAGGACTCCAGGTGGACGTGGCCGTCGATGAACCCCGGGGCCAGGACCTTACCCGATAGGTCCAGGGTCTCTTTGGCGCTGGGGGAGTCGAACCCGACGACGGTCCCGTCGTAGATCGCCACATCCGATCGATACACCTCCCCGGAGAGGGTGTTCACCAGATCAGCCCCCTCCAACAGGAGGTCGACCTCCACCTCGCCGCGGGCGGCGGCGATCAGCTCTTCTATCTTCATGGAAGCTCACCGGTCCAGAATACTCCGACCGGGGAGATGGTCGAGATCCGTCTTATCCTTTTCCGGCGACCTTCCTTTGGAGAAGAGCTCTCGGAGGTTTGCGGCCGGAATTGGAGAAGAGATGCGTCGGACCTCTCATGCAAAGGAGGATGGATCATTCCTAGACCCGAAGAAGGGATGGGACCCTGCCTGAAGGAACTTGTGACCAAGGAGTTCAAGAAATCGCAGAACCCTTCCCAAGACTGATAATATGAAGAGAAGATTCGCCTTAACCCTGGCCTCGTCGATCCTTCTGGCCAGCCTATTTGTCGCCACCTCCATCGATGAGACGATACCGCAGATCTCTACGCCATCGATCTCCCCGTTCCCGGGAGAGGCGCTCCACATCAACTTCAGCACCTGGCACCCTCCCGAAAGCCTCGAGGTCGAGACGGTCTGGAAGCCTATGCTCCAGGCCCTGGAGGAGAGGAGCGAAGGCCGGATCTCCTACAGCTTATTCGACGGCGCGACCCTCGGGTCGGGGCCTGATCACTACGACCTGGTCGCCTCCGGCAGGTCCGATATGGGGTACGCCACCCTCACCTGGACTCCGGGGAGGTTTCCCCTATCCGACGTCCTCTCCCTCCCGGCCGCCATCGAGGATAAGGAGACGGCGACGGAGATAGGAAGAGCCGTCTACGAGCGCGCCCTCCAGGGGGAGTTTCCCGATGTTCTGGTCCTGGAGGTGAACCCCTGCGTCAACTCCCACCTCTGGACAAAGGAGCCGGTCGGGACGATCGAAGAGGTCAGGGGCATGAGGATAAGAAGCCCCGGGGGGCTCCAGACCAGGTCCATCGAGGCGATCGGGGCAGAGCCGGTCTTCATCCCCCTCGATGCCGTCCGGGAGGCGATGGAGGAAGGGAAGATCGACGGGATCGTCACCTGCCCCTCCATGGTCTCGTCCTTCGGCCTCGCGGGGGTCGCCCGCCACTGCACCCTCATCTCCTTCGGCTGCGTCGGGGAGGGGCTCTTCATGAACCTCGACTTCTGGGAGAAGACCCCCCAGGACCTGCGGGAGGTCATCGAGGAGGTCTGCGCCAACCCCTACCGGACGACGGGGGCTATGACGAGAGAGACGTATCGGGAGGTAATGGCCGACCTGAAGGAGAGCGGGGTCGTCTTAACCACCCTCCCGCCCGAGGAGGAGGCCCGCTGGCACGCGGCCTTCTCGAACGTCACGCGGGAGTGGGTCACCGAGCTGGAGGCGGAGGGCTTTCCTGCGAGGGAGGCGGTCGAGATCTTCCGCGAGGAGTGCGAGGAGAACGGCGTCTCCTTCGTCGCCTTCCCGCGGGAGTGGAGGTAGGCGCAAACCGTCGGCAAGAGAGATCCGGGGTCAAAGCCTTCGATGCAGAGGATCTCGACTGCGAGAAGGGTGGACCTCGTATCCAGATCATCGGGCACTCGAATCGCATCTAACCGTTGACCTATGGATAAAATCTAAATAGGTTGTTTCTTAACGAGAAACAGGATATTTCATGTCATTTAAGCATTCATGCTTTATCAGCTACAGCCATAATCCAGGTGAATTGAATAAAAGGCTAATTCGCGATTTACATGAAGCATTATCTAATGAGATTAATACATTAATGCGTGATAAAGATGTATATATCGATTGGGAACGCTTAAGGGGGGGGGATTTCTACAATGAAGCCCTGGCAAAAGCACTTTGTCATAGTGTTTGTATGATCATGGTATACACACCAACTTATTTCGATAAAAACCATACATTTTGTACAAGAGAATTTAAGGCAATGCAAGAAATTGAGAGAAAGCGTCTTGAAATAGCCGGAAGATGTGGCAATCATGGATTAATAATACCAATAATCTTTAGAGGTAGAGAATATATACCACAATTTATCAGCAATGAAAGACATTGTTACTTTTTCGATAATTATTATCTATCAAGAGGGAGTGAGAATATCTTGGCAACGCATCGAAAATTTTCTAAAACGATTAGAGAGATTGCCGAGTATATATTTGAACGTTATAATGAACTAAGTGATGTTTGGGATAGTTCTAGAGAATGTAACGATTTTAGATTGCCTTCTGAAGAAGATGTTTCACCATTATTAGTTGAATTTAGGGCTCCTTTTCCAGGACATCGGGAGGGGAAATCATGAAGGAAAATATATCAGGAGAAATAATTACATTCTACTCTTATAAAGGTGGGACTGGACGCACAATGGCCCTATCCAATGTAGCATGTTTGCTTGCCAAGAGCCAAGTAAGTGGTGAAAAAGTCCTCATGATAGATTGGGATCTCGAAGCACCTGGGCTTCACCGATTTTTTAGAGATAAGTATAACGATCAAGTAAATAATACTGGTGGAGCACAGGGGCTCATAGATTTATTTCTTGAAATATTCGATATAATCCAAAATAGTTTTGATGTCAATGATGCTAATTTGAGTTCTATTTTTGATATAATAAATATAGATAAATATATTATTAAGACGGATATTCCATCGCTATTCCTTCTAAAAGCTGGACTATTTGATAAAAATTATTCTCAACGCGTTAGCGAATTTAACTGGTTTAAATTGTATGAAATGGAGCCATTATTATTTAATTATTTTGCCGAGTATCTGAAAAGATATTATAAATTTACACTTATAGATTCTCGGACCGGCTTAAGCGATATCAGTGGGATTACTACAATGCTAATGCCCGATAAGTTAGTTGTAGTATTTACGCCAAATCGACAAAGCTTAAGAGGAGTAATAGACCTAACACGGGAGGCATTAAATTATCGCAAGCAATCAAATGATTTGCGCCCGATTGTGGTTTTTCCGCTTCCATCACGCATAGAAGCCTCCGAGCCAGATCTGCGCAAAAAATGGCGCTATGGATATTCAGAAAGAGACATTCAGGGTTATCAACCTGAATTTGAAAATATTTTTGAAGAAATTTATGAAATTGATGATTGTAATCTCGAAGATTATTTTAATGATATTCAAATACAACACGTCCCATATTATTCATATGGAGAAGAAATAGCAGTCCTGGATGAACCCACCAAAGATCGATTTTCACTAACAAAAAGCTATGAAAATTTTACTAAAATTATCACGAATCTAAATGCTCCATGGAGCTACAAAATCCGACATTTATTATTTAATGTTCCAGATTTGCCACCCAACTTCCTGCCGCGTTTCCCAGACCTCAAGGTTATCAAGAACGCGGTTCTTTCCGAAGATGAGAAAGCAAGAGGCATAACAGGTTTAAGGCCTAAAGTAGGCATATTGGGAATGGGTGGGATTGGCAAGTCAGTTCTAGCAACTGCGTTTTCCCGCGATAAGGAAGTAATTGGCGCGTTCCCGGACGGTATAATTTGGATCAATTTAGGTCTCGATCCGAATCTCACTTTAAGGCAATCGGATCTTACAGAAGCTTTGAGCGATGAAAGAAGAACCTTTGTTGATGTGCAACAGGGCAGGTCCATCTTGAGCAAGCTATTGGCGGACAAATCTTGCTTAATAATCTTGGATGACGTATGGAGAACTGAACACGTCCAAGCCTTTGACGCACTGGGTCCGGACTGCAGGATGATTATCACCACCCGAAACGCCGATATTGTCACCGCGTTGGGAGCTATTGAGATTCATTTGGATATTTTGGAAGATAATGAAGCACTAAAGCTTCTGGCGGATTGGGCTGCCATCGATGTTGAGGATCTCCCCGCCGAGGCTCTTTATGTGGCTCGAGAGTGCGGCAACCTTCCTTTGGCGCTATCCATGGTAGGAGCTATGGTGAGAGGTAAGTCCGATCGTTTGAATCATGTATTGCATAGGCTCCGAAATGCAGATCTAGAAAAGATTAGGCAACAATTTCCAGATTACCCCTATTCAGACCTGGTAAAAGCCTTTCAGGTCAGCGTTGATGCCCTTTCACCAGAAACATTAGCTCGTTATTTCGATTTTGCCATATTTCCGGAAGATGCGCTTATCCCCGAAGCGGTGCTTCAGACCTTCTGGAGACCTGAAGGTCTTGATGAATATGAAGTCCAAGATCTATTGGATTTGCTTGTAGATCGCTCGTTGGTCCGGCGTGATGAATATGAAAACTTGAGCCTTCATAACCTTCTGTTAGATTACGTGAAAAAGCAAGCTGGAGATCTGGCAATTAGGCACGATCGTCTGTTAGATTCATATAGAGAGAAATTTAATGATTTAAATCTTGAATGGGCTGAAGGCCCCAACGACGGCTACTTCTTCCAGCATTTAGCCCGCCATCTGATCGAAGCTGGGCGTGAAGATGAACTGCGAAACCTCCTGCTCGACTTCGATTGGATCAGGGCGAAGCTTGAGGCCACAGACCTCCCATCCTTGATTGCGGATTACGATCTTCTCCCAGAAAATTCCGACACGGGTTTGGTGCGAGATGCCCTCCGTCTCTCGTCCCACGTCATAGCCGTCGACAAGGCCCAGATCGCAAGCCAGATGCTCGGCCGCCTGATGGCCCTGCCATCTTCCATGATACAGGCGATGCTAGATCAGATCAGGCAAGATGGATACAAATGCTGGATACGCCCTATCACCCCCAGCCTGGCGCCGCCGGGCGGACCCCTCCTCCGAACTCTGAAAGGTCATTCAGGTTCGGTCAGTGCGGCGTCGGTGACCTCCAACGGTCGAAGAGCGGTATCTGCATCCTGGGATCAGACGCTTAAGGTATGGGATCTGGAGACGGGCGAAGAAATACGGACCCTGAAAGGCCATTCCGAATGGGTCAATGCGGTGGCGATGACCCCCGACGGTCGAATAGCAGTGTCAGCATCCCGTGATAAGACCCTTAAGGTATGGGATCTGGAAAGTGGCGAAGAGATACGGACCCTGAAAGGCCATTCAGGTTCGGTCAATGCGGTGTCGGTGACCCCCGACGGTCGAAGAGCGGTATCTGCATCCCGGGATCAGACCCTCAAGGTATGGGATCTGGAGAGGGGCGAAGAAATATGGACTCTGAAAGGCCATTCCAGTTCGGTCAATGCGGTGGCGGTCACCCCTGAAGGTCGAAGAGCGGTATCAGCCTCCCATGATAAGACCCTCAGGTTATGGGATCTGGAGAGGGGCGAAGAAATACGGACCCTGAAAGGCCATTCAGGTTCGGTCAATGCGGTGGCGGTCACCCCTGAAGGTCGAAGAGCGGTATCAGCATCCAGTGATTCGACCCTCAAGGTATGGGACCTGGAGAGGGGCGAAGAAATACGGACCCTGAAAGGCCATTCAGGTTCGGTCAATGCGGCGTCGGTGACCCCGGACGGTCGAAGAGCGGTATCAGCATCCCGTGATCGGATCCTCAAAGTATGGGATCTGGAGAGGGGCGAAGAGACACGGACCCTGAAAGGCCATTCAGGTTCGGTCAATGCGGTGGCGGTGACCCCCGACGGTCGAAGAGCGGTATCAGCATCCCGTGATCGGACCATCAAGCTATGGGATCTAGTGAGGGGCGAAGAGATACTGACCCTGAAAAGTCATTCAGGTTGGGTCAACGCGGTGGAGATGATCCCAAATGGTCGAAGAGCGGTTTCAGCATCCTGGGATCAGACCCTCAAGGTATGGGATCTGGTGAGGGGCGAAGAAATACGGACCCTGAAAGGCCATTCCAGTTCGGTCAACGCTGTGGCGGTGACCTCGGATGGTCGAAGAGCGGTATCGGCGTCCCGTGATCAGACCCTCAAGGTATGGGATCTGGAGAGGGGCGAAGAAATACGGACCCTGAAAGGCCATTCAGGTTCGGTCAACGCTGTGGCGGTGACCCCGAACGGTCGAAAAGTGGTGTCTGCATCCAATGATCATACCATCAAGGTATGGGATCTGGTGAGGGGGAAAGAAATACGGACCCTGAAAGCCCACTCAGGTTCGGTCAACGCTGTGGCGGTGACCTCGGATGGTCGAAGAGCGGTATCGGCATCCCGTGATCAGACCCTCAAGGTATGGGATCTGGAGAGGGGCGAAGAGATACGGACCCTGAAAGGCCATTCCAGTTCGGTCAACGCTGTGGCGATCACCCCAGACGGTCAAAGAGCAGTGTCAGCATCCTGGGATCAGACCCTTAAGGTCTGGGATCTGGAGAGGGGCGAAGAGACGCGGACCCTGAAAGGCCATTCCAATTCGGTCAACGCTGTGGCGATTACCCCAAACGGTCAAAGAGCAGTGTCAGCATCCAGTGATCAGACCATCAAGGTCTGGGACCTGGAGCGGGGGGAGGTCGTCGCCACCTTCACCGGCGATGGTTCAATCCTTTGCTGCGCCGTCGGCCTCGATGGCGTCACCATCGTCGCCGGAGAGTCGTCAGGGAGGGTCCACTTCCTCCGGCTCGAGAACGGCTGACCTCGCCCCAAAAATTATCCCCAGCCCCTCGGATCAAACGGCTTATCGTCGATCTCAATACCCGGTCATTTCTAAGGGCTTGGATGGTCCAGGCGGCCGTTCCCAGCGGCAAAGGAGGGCGAGGCGGTGCCATGTTCCTTGAGAATACATTTATATCGATACAGTTCACATAGTAGCTTCATCAATAAATTGAACCGATTTTGAGAAGGTGATATACGATGGGAATGATCAATGAGTTCAAGGAGTTCGCCATGAGAGGCAACGTCCTGGATATGGCCATAGGGATCATCCTGGGCCTGGCCTTCGGGAAGATCATCACGTCTCTTGTCAACGACATAATCATGCCGCCGGTGGGGATGCTCCTCGGCGGGGTCGACTTCACAAACCTCTTCATATCCCTCTCGGGGGTATCTTACGCCACCCTCGCCGATGCCCAGGCGGCAGGAGCCCCCACCATCAACTACGGGATCTTCTTCAACACCATCATCGACTTTCTGATCGTCGCCTTCGTCATATTCCTGATGATAAGACAGGTCAACAAGATGAAGAAGAAGGAGGAGGCTGCAGCCCCCAACACCAAGGGGTGCCCCTACTGCAAGGAGGAGATCCCCATCGCCGCGACCCGATGTCCCCGATGCACCTCTGAGCTCGGGGAGTGAGAGGCCAAGGCCCCCCTCATCCAGGAAGATCCTGAAAGGGGCCGGGAAGATGGGCCGCCGGGAGGGGTGGTGGGGTCGGGACGGCGGCGTCTTGCCGGGCGGATGGGGCGTGCTGCTGGCCATCCTCGATACCATACCTGACGCCGTCACCGGAACCTGACCGAGAGGCTCCCCAGGCCCTCGAAGGACGCCTCCACCAGGTCGCCTACAGCTACCGGCGCCATGGGGGTCATCGACCCGGCGAGGACGACCTCCCCGGCCCGGAGGCCTCCGTTTCCCTCGCCGATCTTGTTCGCCAGCCACGCCAGGGAGAGGGCCGGGTCTCCCAGGATGGCGGCGCCGCTCGACCGGGCCGCCTCCTCGCCGTTCTTCTCCATCACCACCCTCACTTCCCTCAGGTCGAGGCCGTCCGCAGGCCGCCCTTCTCCCAGGAGAAAACGAGCGGCTACGCCGTTGTCGGCCACCACCTCCCTCATCCCAACATCCCATCCCCTGGTCCGGGAGTCGTTGATCTCTATCGCGGCAGCCACCGTACCCACCGCATCCAGGGCGTCGGCGGCGGTGACCCCGGGGCCTTCCAGGTCCCGGCGGAGGGTGAAGGCGATCTCACCCTCGACCCTCGGATGGATCAGCTCCGATAGGGATACCTCCGCACCGTTGGAGATCCTCTGGCCGGAGAAGAGGTGGCCGTATATCGGCTCGCCGATCTTCATCGCCCTCTGTATCGCCTCGTTGGTCGCCCCCACCTTCCTTCCGGCGATCCGTTCCCCTGCCCCGACCTTCCTGGCCACTATCGCCATCTGAACCCGGTACGCCTCTTCCACCGTCAGGTGGGGGCTGATGACGGATAAGGGCTCCAGGGCTATCCTGTCGGCTTCTGCGGCGAGGTATCTATCTGCCAGATCGTCGATGGCTTCTGCAGTTATCATCTTGAACACTCCCTCCATCCCCGACGAGGCCTCCAGTTCTGCCTCCGGGAATCGGCCTTTGGATGGATCCAACCCTCGATTGAAGGGCATCTCCCAGGTTCAGGCTCGCAGACCTCGATATCAGATGAGACTGCCAGGTTTGAAAGTCCCTTTAGAAGAAAAACCTTCCCCAAGATGGATATTTTTCTCTCGCCATTGGGGGCTACCCAGAAAGTACCCGGAAGGTAAATAGAGCCATTGAGATATCCCGGATAGAAGGGGCGGTATGAGGATCCGGGCCTGAGGATCTCGGGTGATGAAACGGAGGTCTCGAAGGATCTCCCCCATATTCAGGAAGTATTCTTCATGAAGATAGTTGATATTTTTTTATAGATATCCGGATTTCGTCGCCGTTTAAGCGGCATATTTTGATGAAAATTTTTAATGTTCGATCGTTATCTTTAATAACGTGATATAATGAAACATGCTATCACGTGAAATTCAGCGTTTCGCAGACCTTCGAGATTTGGTGGAAATATGCTGGGCATAAACGATCCGTGGATCTGGGGCGTCTATCTCCTCTCCTTCCTGAGCGCTCTCCTCTGCGTGGCCTATGGCCTCGCCAACTGGAACAGGGGGCAGGAGACAGAAGCCAATGAAATTCGTGAGGAATGTTCCTGGGAGAAGGGGAAGGCTCAGATGGAGGAGAAGGAGCTGGGGCTTTGATAGACATAGTTTATCTCAACATATTGGTCCTCGTCTACATCCTGGCGGTCGGATACCTGGGGTATAGGGGGTGGAGGGAGACCCGCGACTCGGAAGATTACCTGGTTTGCGGAAGGGGGATCCACCCCTATGTCATGGCCATGAGCTACGGAGCCACCTTCATCAGCACCTCCGCCATCGTCGGCTTCGGCGGCGTGGCAGGCCTCTTCGGTATGGGGCTATTATGGCTGACCTTTCTGAATATATTCGTCGGGATATTCATCGCCTTCGTCATCTTCGGCAAGAGGACGAGGAAGATGGGCCACAACCTCTCCGCTATGACCTTTCCGGAGCTCCTGGCCAGAAGGTTTGAGAGCAGATTCATCCAGTACTTCAGCGGCCTGGTGATCTTCGTCGGGATGCCGATGTACGCCTCCGTCGTCCTCATAGGGGCCGCCAGGTTCATCGAGACGACCCTAGCCATAGATTTCAACCTCGCCCTGATGCTCTTCTCCCTGATCATAGCCGCCTACGTCGTCATCGGAGGCCTCAAGGGCGTGATGTACACCGACGCCTTCCAGGCTACGATAATGTTCGCCGGGATGGCCTTCCTCCTGGTGATGACCTACAGCCATCTGGGTGGGATCACTCAGGCCCACCAGGCGCTGACCGGCCTCGCAGCCCTCGTCCCCGCAAACCTGGCCGCCATGGGCCATTTGGGGTGGACGGCTATGCCAGCCGCCGGGTCAGCCTGGTGGTGGACCCTCGTCTCGACCCTAGTCCTCGGCGTCGGGATCGGGGTTCTGGCGATGCCCCAGCTCGTGGTGAGGTTCATGACGGTGAAGTCGGGCAGGGAGCTTAACAGGGCGGTCCTCATCGGCGGGATCTTCATCCTGATGATGACGGGGGTCGCCTTCGTCGTCGGGGCTCTCTCCAACGTCTACTTCTTCGAAAGAGACGGGGTCATCGCTATAGCCGCAGCAGGTGGAAACTCCGACAGCATCATCCCCCTATACATCAACGCCGCGATGCCCGGGTGGTTCGTCTACATCTTCATGCTCACCCTCCTTGCGGCGGCGATGTCGACTTTGAGCTCCCAGTTCCACGCCCAGGGGACGGCCATAGGTAGAGACGTCTACGAGACCGTTCTAGGGAAGAGGGGAGGCAGGTCGATCCAGATAACCAGGATCGGTATCATCATCGCCGTGGTGGTGGCCGTCGTCCTGGGATACTTCCTCCCCCCCAGCATCATAGCCCCCGGTACGGCGATCTTCTTCGGCCTCTGCGCCGCCGCCTTCCTCCCGATGTACTCGTGCGCCCTCTTCTGGAAGAGGGCGACGAGGGCGGGGGCGATCGCGGGGCTCGTCACCGGCACCTTCGTCAGCCTCTTCATGCTCGTCTTCGTCCACCAGAAGGAGGCAGCGGCCCTCGGTATCGCCAGGATGGTCCTGGGAAGAGACGTCCTCATAACATCGATGCCCTGGCCCGTCGTCGACCCGATCGTGGTGGCCCTCCCCCTCGCCTTCGTGGTGACGGTGGCGGTGAGCCTGATGACGAAGCCTCCGGCGGCCGAGCACGTCGAGAAGTGCTTCCAGGGGATCGGCAGATCCCCTCCGAAGAAGAGGGGTTAAGAAATCTCTTGGGCCGGGGCCTGGGAGGCCCCAGCCCACCTTTCCAGCAGGAGAGGCTAACTCATCTTATCGCCCTTATCGTCAACGGATACCGGTAAGAGATGCCGTCGCTCGCCCTGACGGCGGCGACGATGGTGAGGATCACGTCCAGAATCAACAGCCCGAAGAGCAAGAAGAGGCCGAAGATCATGGTGATCGGCATGGCGACCGGATTCCAATGGTCCATCACGCCGTAGCCGAAGGCGGGCCATAAGAAGGCGATCGACCCCACCGAGAAGAAGATCAATATCCCGGCCAGGATAAAGTAGAGGGTGATGGAGAGCTGGAAGTTGAGCGCCTCTCTCCCCTGGTCGTCGATAAAGGGATGGTCGTTCCTCTTGACGAGCCAGACGACGAGGGGCCCCAGGACGTTGCCCAGGGGGACGCCCAGGAGCATCACGAGGGCGGAGAGGTGGCAGAGGACAGCCCAGGTCCGAGCGTGCCGGTCATCTTCGATCATGATAGAATCCTCCATCTCCTATTGGACCTTCGGGATACTAAGAATTTGCGGAGCTTCCGGGAAGGTGGCATCCGGCCTGGCGGGCTCTTCCGCCGCCTACCAGTACTGACCAGCCTCCACGTCACCCCGGCTTCAGGTCACCCCCACCCACAATCACCCCCTTTTTAGGCAGAGGTAGGTTGCGATAAACCCCGCCCTATAATCGGCTGCCTCGATGGAGAAGCCCGCCCTCTCGATCATCCTCTCCATTATCCAGCCGATGGTGGAGTGCTCGTCTCTAATGTGGATCACCATATCCTGGGGCGTACCCTCCCCTCCGATCTCCGCCATCCGCAAGAGGTACCGGTCGAAGAAGATCTCGTATTCTGCGGGGTCGAAGGAGTAGACGACGTCTCTTATGAAGAGCCGTCCCCCCTCCTTCATCATCCCTGCGATCCGGATCAACGCCACCTGCTTCCAGAAATCGGGGAGGTGGTGGAGGGCGAACGCGGTTACGACGGCGTCGAGGGGCTCGCCTTCATGCCGATAGGTGAGAAAGCCGCCCTCGACAAACTCGATCCTTTGGAGGTCGGTGGCCCGGCCCGCTTCCCGCAGCCGGAGAGAAGCCTTATCGCGGGCGAAGGCTAGCATCGGGAGGGAGACGTCGGCGGCGATGACCTTCCTGCATCTCCCCGCAGCGGCGATGGGAAACTCCCCGGTCCCGCACCCGAGCTCCAGGACCGTCGCCTCCGGCGATAGCTCGATAAGGTCCAGGACCTCTGCTACCTCCCTATCGACGTCCCTGATCTTAGCCATCCTCTGATCATACCCCCGGATCTGGGAGAGGTCCTCGTAGTCGGTTCCTATCTGTTTAGTCTCGTCGTAGAGCCACGCTGGTCTATCTCTCATAATCTTCCTCCTACGCTGCGCCGTCATTCACATCGGCGGGCGATCTCCGACTTTTTGAGAAGAAGCTTGAAAAGAAATAAAGCCATGGGATATCCATAACTTATGGCGGTGGAGATTTAGAGAATAGGTTCCTGACCGAGGGATAGATATGTTCGAAGATGTCGGCAGAGGATGGAAGAATCTCAGAGCAGCACTGCTATTTTTCTTTGGCCGCGGGTCTCTTAGTCCATGCCTCGATTCCTGGGATGGCTGAGGAAGGGCCGAAGATCCCTGAATTGGATCGATGAGATAAATCCGGCGGACTACGTCCTTCTCGACTCCGACCTTCCCGCCGACCTCCACATGGCTGGCGATATAGGAGCCGCGGCCAGAGCCTCCGAGATGGCGGTGATGAAAGACGGGAAGGCCGATGTGGAGACGGTCGCCTTGGTCGAGGGCCCCGAGATTATCTGCAGGCCGTACCCGGAGGGGAAATTCGACTGTATAGGCGGCAACTACCTCCTCTCCGTCTACATCTACGAGACGGCAGATCTGGCGAGGTCGGCCTGGGAGAAGACCATGTAGGAGGTCTACGGCGGGGTGCCTCCTCCGCAGGGGTTCGAATACGTCTCGAACGTCATCGATCCCCTTGACAGCAGGTTCGGCGGCGATGGGGCTTGCGCAGGCCCCTACATCCGGTACAGAAACCTCGCCTGTACCATCTTCGGGAACGGAGACGAGAACGACAGGATTATCACCTCCCACTGGCTGGACAAGGTCTCGGGAATGAAGCCTCCGGTCCAGGTGAACCTGAAGATGAGGGAGGACCTCAGCCTCATCATGGGCCATGTATATCACGGATCCTTCATCGGCACCGAAAACTTCAGGCCTCTTCTGGAGAAATCCGCCGATCAGCAGGCGGTCCAGGCCCAGGTCTTCAACGCCGGAAACGAGGAGGCTGAGGACGTCTACATCCAGTTCTACCTCCAGATGCCCGGCGAAGGGGAGCGATCGAAGCTCGGCGACCCCGTACCGGTCGGGAGCGTCCCGCCGGGAGAGGGGAGGGCAGCTTCGATCTACTGGGACCTGGGTGGATAGAACGTGGAGGGAGCGGTCCTGGGCGCGAAGGCCTACGTACCCGGGGCGGTGGACGTAGACCCCGACGACGACTACATCTCCATCCTATGCCTCTTTCCATTTTGGCCGGTAGCGATACGTTTATCGCTCAGTCCGATATCTTGAGATCTGATCACGATGTCTCCCAGCTTCACCTTCAGGAACAATCACAACCTATTCTCCAACTACTATCTGGATGAAAGGGTCAAGCAAAACGACGAGTGGCGTGAGGAAGAGGAGCTCAGCGAGGCTTTCAAGGGCATAAAGAAGGTCTTTACAAAAAAGATAAAGATATTCCAGAACTGCAGCGAGGCGATGCTGGAAGACTCCCTTATAAGGCCGATATTCAGAATTCTTGATCACCATTTTGGAATTCAGGAATCGGTATTCAAGGGGGCATACAGGCCCGATTATAGCTTCTTTCCAGACCTGGACAACCTGGCAGAGGCTTATAATTACCGGGATAGCGACGATTTTTATCTTAAGGCTGTGGCAATAGGCGACGCAAAAGCCTGGAACGTCTCTCTTGATAAAACCCAGAAGAGGGTTGGCGGTTTCAACATCCAGAACCCGAGCTATCAGATAGACATCTACCTTCGGAACACGCCACCACAGTGGGCAATTTTAACGAACGGAAACCGATGGAGGCTCTATCACCAGGATTCCAGCTATAGGCTTGACAGCTACTATGAGATAGATCTCTTAAACCTCGTCGAGGAGGGTTCTCTGGAAGAGTTCAAGTATTTCTATCTGTTTTTTAGGCGCAATGCTTTCTTGCCTGGAAGAGATGGCAGGTCCTTTCTGGACCGGGTGAAAGAGGGAAGCGTAGCCTATACCAGAAAGGTGGGAGACGATCTCCAGGAGAACGTCTACAGGGCGATGAAGGTCCTAGCCGAAGGATTTTTGCAGAGCCTATCGAAAAAGCTCGATCCTGCAGAGTCCGGTCTGCTCGTTGAGGAGATCAGGGAGAACGCCCTGCGGCTCCTATACCGTCTCCTCTTCATTTTCTATGCCGAAAGCAGGGATCTTCTCAATGTTAAAAACGACCACTACAGGCAGCTCAGCCTCCAGAAGCTGAAGATGGAGGTGGCGGAGAAGCTGGATGGGCGAGAACTGCTCCTTCCGATCAGCACAACCTTCTGGGACAGGCTCTCAAACCTTTTCAGGCTGATCAACGATGGGAGCGAGAAGCTCGGGATTCCAAGGGAAGAGTTTTACATCCCTCCTTACAACGGCGGCCTCTTCGACCCAGATAAAAACCCGTTCTTCACTGAAAACGGGATTGGAGACCGGTTCGTGGCGGAGGCCGTCGACCTTCTCGCCCGCTCTGACGACGGCCGGAAGAAGGTCTTCGTAGACTATTCCTCCCTTGAGATCCGCCACCTGGGCTCCATCTACGAGGGGCTCCTCGAATATCGGCTGAGGGTCGCGGAGGAGGAGATGGTGGTGATCTCCGAGAAGGGGGCCGAGAGGTGGCTCCCCGCCAAGGAGGCCGGAAACGATGCTAAGAAGGCGAGTGACCAAGTCCCTCCGGGCGGGGTTTACCTTGTGACCGACAAGGGCGAGAGGAAGGCGACGGGCTCCTACTACACCCCCGACAGCCTTGTGAAGCATCTGGTGGAGAGCGCCATCGACCCCCTGATCAGGCCGAAGATCGAAGAGTGCATGATGAACTCCGGCGAGGAGTTCGTCGATTACATCCTCTCGCTGAAGGTGATCGACCCGTCGATGGGGAGCGGCCACTTCCTGGTGGAGGCGACAGACCACCTCGCTCGTTATCTCATCCAGGCGAAGATGACGGCGGCCCCCGAGGAGGAAGACGAGGAGGAGGTGGCGGAGCACGACATCCAGTGGGCGAGGCGCGAGGTGGTCCGAAACTGCATCTACGGCGTGGACCTAAACCCCATGGCCGTGGAGCTGGCGAAGCTCTCCCTCTGGCTCAACACCGTCGCCTCGAACAAGCCCTTGAGCTTCCTCGACCACCACCTCAAGTGCGGAAACAGCCTGATAGGGGCCGACCTCGGCCCCGATATGAAGGGCATCCTCCTCCTCCCGACGGCAGGAAGGGCCGGGCGGCGCGCCCGAGG
>JARFPK010000082.1 GCA_029167045.1 Candidatus Methanocrinis natronophilus | reverse complement strand
GGCCTTCGCCGGCTGGATCGATTCTACGTGGCTTGCCTACGTGGAGAGGGTCCCTGAGGGCCGCCGGCGGGAGTTCGTATCCGAGGTCGTCGGGAGGTACCTCCTCCTCCACCCCCCCGATGGCGAGGGGAGGGTCCACGTCGGGATGGTGAGGTTGGAGGCGGTGGCGGAGAGGCCCGGGGTCTGAAGACGGGGCGAGGTAGATCGTCCAAGATCGAATCTTCCCCTCTCAGGTCATCGCTTCTGCGTCTTATGCAGCCCGACCTTCTTCTTCCACCTCCGCCAGGGACCTCCCCGTAAGGGCGGAGTTGGGCTTGCCCTCCAGGACGTCCTCGCCGGCTTTCGCGAACTCGTCCTTCATCTTAACCAGGATCCATCGCTCGTCCTTGCCCCTGCCGGTCCGGGTGAGGGCGTAGCCGCCCCGAAGCTTCTCTCCGGAGAGGATGAAGGTGGCGTGCCCCCGCTCCAGGGCCTCGGCGATCCGGACCTCCTTTCCATCGGCCCGGGTGGTGTTCTCGTAGGTCCCGATATCCCAGACGATGACGGTCCCGGCCCCGTACTCTCCTTCGGGGATCGTCCCCTCGAAGTCGATGTACTCGATAGGGTGGTCCTCGGTGGGGATGGCGAGCCGCTTTTCTCTCGTATCGAGGGATGGGCCCTTGGGGACGGCCCAGGACCGGAGGACGCCTCCGACCTCGAGGCGGAGGTCGTAGTGGAGCCGTTTCGACCGATGCTTCTGGATCGAGAACCTGGGACTTCCTTTCGAATTAGCGGCAGCCGAGCCTGGGTGCTCGCTGGTCTTGGAGAAGTCTCGCTTCTGACGGTAGGCTTCGAGATTATCAGCTTCGGACAATTTTATCACCATTTACGCTTTCGCAGCAATACGTGGCTGATTATAGAGATCTAAGGGAGAGGAAGGGTCTGGGTCGAAGTTATGAGCCCGCGAGGTTCGACTCGATCATTAGACTGGCGAGAACTGGCCAAGGACAGGGGTGAGGATCAGGGCTAGAGCGATACAGAACTTTGGCAAAAACTACCCCCCTCTTCAGAGGGGGGTAGTTTACACTTAGCGATCATCTCAGCGATTTGTTCCTGGAGTTTCAGCGAAACCTTAACTCTCAATTAGTAGGGAATATAAATCCACATCACTGGTCCTATCACACCTATTTAAGCAACGAAAATATATAGATATTGTAGGCTCTTCGCTATTCTGTGTGGTAGCTTCAGGAAAGCGATTACCGATCTCAATCATACAAATGCCTGCCATGAATCCTGCCGATAGGTAGGCAGTGATACATCTATTGAGGGTTCTGACTTTAGGCGATCATGAAGTCGTGAAGACCGGACTACTGGATCTGCGGCCCCTAAGGTTTACCCACAGAAAACAGCGATGAGCCAAAATTGTTTAGAGGATCTGTATACAAGAAGCGTCTCAAAACATAATTAAAATCAACACAGTTCAGGTCAGAGCGGACAACCAAGACCGGTATACCACCATCGAAACCAGACCCATATAGACCCAGTCTGACCCCAAAATTGAGATTTCGATAGCATCAACCGCTAGTTTTAAATTTAAGACCGAAACTCTTATTAATTAATAAGGACATCTGATATACACATTATAAATCCATAAGGAGGCCAAGGAATTGAATAAAAAGCATTTTGTCCTGATCTTATCTCTCTGGGCGTTATTGAGCATAGGATCGGCAATGGCCGTCGATTATCCCCTGACCGTCACCGACTCGGCCGGGAGGAGCGTGACGATAGCAGGCCCGGTCGAGAAGATCGTTGTCATGAACTCCGACGCCGCAGATGCTGTCAGCATTCTAGGCGACGTTGAAAAGATCGCTGGATCGGTGGACATCCCATATAAGGCCCACTACTTCGCCGAATTTATAGATGGCTGGGAGATAGTGGGTACCTGGAGGGAGTTCAACTACGAGAAGATCGCAGAACTCGCCAAGGATGACAGCGGTGCGATAGCTATCGGCACCCTGGTTATCTGCTACGCGAACAAGGCCGTGGAGATGGAGGAGAGCCTCGGAGCCTTCGAGAAGATCGACGTCCTCGGCCTCGACCTCTACAACGCCGAGACCCTGGAGCATGAGATGACCATCCTGGGGACGGTCCTGGACCGAAAGTCGGAAGCAGAGGCATATAACGCCTGGGTCCGGGAGAAGATGGCCTCCGTAGAAGACTCAGTATCGGGGGTTACGAGGCCCAAGGTTTACGTCGAGACCGGCCCAGCGGGTGACATCGGATCTCTAGCTACTGTAAGTCGAGGGTCTGCCTTGAACGAACTCATCAGCCTCGCCGGGGGAGATAACATCATCGATGTCGATCAGGAATTACCGAAGGTGGAGTGGGAGCTGGTCCTCACCGGGAACCCGGATGTCATCATCAAGGTGCCACCGGCGATAAACCGGCTCGGCTGGGCCGACACATCTGATATGGAGGCGCTACTTGCAGACATCCGGGGTCGTCCTGGGGCATCCACCATCACCGCCGTGGCGGATGGGAGAGCCCACGTCATCTTCCGGGACATAACCCTCGGAACCGGCGCCGTCGTCGGCCTCACCTACTTTGCCAAGATCATCCACCCTGAGATCGACCTAGACCCGGTGGGGGTCTACCAGGAGTACTTGGCGATGAGGGGACTATCCTATCCGGAGGGCGCCTTCATCGTTCTCCCTGGGATCTGAAAGCCCCGAACTGACTTCTCACCATAAAAGGGCCGCCCTCTCATCCAGGGCGGCCTCTTCTTATTCTAATCTAAACTGTTGGGACCGATATGAAATCCGGGTATCCATACCTTCTGCTCGGAGAATACCCCCCATCGCGTGAGCAGAGTGATCGCACTCAGTTGTTTTGATGATCGATTCTGGAGAATATGGCAGAAGAAGGGCGCCGTTTCTGGATGTTGCCCCAGATACAGCGCCCCCCGGCTGGGAGAGGGCAATAGTCAGGATGCCATCTCAAGGAGGTCATGACATGGTGTCAGAATAGACCCTCGTCTACAATAGCATCGTAATAGATAATAAATCTTCCTGTTAGATTCTTACTAGATCCTTGATGTTGCTTATGGTAGTAAAATTTTGTACGAATAACAAGTTGTAACATATAAAATGCCTAGCAAGCAAATCCATCTAAGGGCAAACCGATGCTATCGACCTCTTCCTCTTACGCAAGTGACGTCAACTACCCGCCAATGAATTGGCGGGCATGATGCTCGCCAGTATGGGGGGCTTTCAGCTCCGCAAAAAATCGGGCTACGATGGGCAGGTTGACTGCTACCCTTGCAGCTATGTTTCGAGCTGCGACGGTATCGGCAGGGCCAGAGAAACCACAGCAGACACAATCAAACTGATCTCGAGTAGGTCGGTTTGACCGGGATATATGATGACAAACGGGGCATTCCTGGGACGTATAGTCATGGTCGATGTAGACGACTGGAACTCCAGCGATCGCTGCCTTGTACTCGACGAACTGCCTGAGCTGATAGAATCCCCAGCTATGCTCTTTGCGTCTCTGAGCCTTCAAAACCGTCATCCCCTCCCGGATACCCTTAAATCTTCTAGGACGATCACGGAAGAGGTGTCTTTGGCTTTCGAAACCATTTTTTTGGAGATGCAGTGGTTCACGTCACATCGCAACCTGGCCTCCCGACCCGAGAGCTTCTTGAGATGACGTTAGGCGCTATCGGTCCCACAGCTTTGAAGATCGGCCTTGAGGTTATCTATATTGGATCGAACGCTCTCGATACAGTCACCGGAGAACTCTTCGCCGGTCGAATCAACGGCAATGATCAACGGCAATGTTCTTGATCCCGAGATCGACGCCGATAACACCGATCGGTTCGATCTCGGCAGACTCGGCAACTTCAACGAAGACGCAGAGATAGAACTCCCCCCGTTCGAAAATGAGGTCGGCCTGTCCTCGGATCCGATTGAGCCGGGGTTCGTGGTACTCGCAGATGAGAACAGGGACCTTTATCCTCCCTTCGAGAGTCAAGAGAGAAACGAGATCAAGGCCCTTCCAGGACATGAGTCTCTGATCGTAGACGACAGATCCGTCAGGATCGAAGGTCGGTTTGATCGATTTATCTCTCTTGTAGGCTTCGCAGGTCTTAGAGATGGCTCTGACCGCCATCTGAG
>JARFPK010000081.1 GCA_029167045.1 Candidatus Methanocrinis natronophilus | reverse complement strand
CCGGGCCTTCCTCGACCGCTACGCCGGGGCGGCCCGGGACCCGTCACCACTCCCAGGCTCGCGGTGGGTTGGCGAGGTGGGCGGCGACCATCTGGCGGAACTCTTCCCCCGTCATGAAGAGGGGGCCGGGGAAGGTGGTCGGCGGCTTCGGGTAGCTGGCGAAGATCCCGTCGATCGACCCCGATACCCCGGCGTAGCTCATCGACGGCCCCCCGGATATCCCCTGGTACATCCCGCCGGCAGCCGCCGCCATCGTCAGGACGAATAAGGCCGCAAGAAGCGGTGTCAAAACCCTGGTTCTCGTCTCTTTCACCTCCTTGAAGATTCGACTTCTACATACCTATTCGCCGACTCAAGTATTAATCCTTGGCATCGGAGATCATCGCCCCTTATATCTGCTCTGGCTCTTCGGCATCTCCTCGGGAGCTCTCCGCTCCTATCCCTCCTCTCTATTCTCCTCCCATCTCGCTAATCCCGCTATTCTCCTCCCATCTCGCTAATCCCGCTATTCTCCTCCTATCTCGCTATCTACTCCTCCCCCACCATCATCCTTAGATAACCCGGCGTTTATCTCTCCATCAACATGAAAGATATCGTATCTCTCTCCATCAATCCGACGATCGACAAGAGCTCCACCGTCGATCAGGTCGTGGCCGAGAGGAAGCTGCGGTGCACCGCCCCCATCTTCGAGCCGGGCGGCGGCGGGGTGAACGTCTCCCGGGCGATAAAGAAGCTCGGGGGGGAGTCGACCCTCATCTACACCGCCGGGGGGCTCTCCGGAGGTATGCTCCGGGGCCTCATGGAGGAGGAAGGTCTCGCCTCCCGCCTCGTCCCCATCCGGGGGACGACCCGGGAGAGCTTCGCCGTCCTGGAGGAGTCGACGGGCCGCCAGTTCCGCTTCGGTATGCCGGGACCGCAGATGAGGGGAGAGGAGTGGGAGGCCGCCCTGGAGGAGGTCGCCGCCACCGCCCCTAAATCCGGCTTCATCGTCGCCAGCGGAAGCCTCCCTCCGGGGGTTCCGGCCGACTTCTACGCCCAGGTCGCCAGGGTGGGGAAGGAGGCGGGATCGAAGGTGATCGTCGACACCTCCGGCGACCCCCTGAAGAAGGCCCTCGAGGAGGGGGTCTACCTGATAAAGCCGAACCTGCGGGAGTTTCGCGAGCTTCTCGATAGAGACCTGAGGGAAGAAGCAGAGATCGAGGCTGCGGCCCGGGAGTTGGTGGACGGCGGCGGATGCGAGCTTTTGGTCATCTCCCTGGGGTCGGCGGGAGCTCTCTTCGTCAGCCGGGATGCCGTCGCCCACATGAGGCCGCCTACGGTCAGGATAGTCAGCAAGGTGGGGGCGGGAGACAGCATGGTGGCGGGGATCACCCTCAGCCTCGCCAGGGCAATGGCCCCCCAGGACGCGGTCCTCTTCGGGATCGCCTCGGGGGCCGCCGCCGTCATGACCCCGGGTTCGGAGCTCTGCAGGAGGGAGGACGCCGAAAGGCTCTACAAGAAGCTGCTAGCGGATCAGAGCTGATCCTAAGCCAACTCGACGGAGAAAACGAGGGCCAATAAGTAGATGGCGGCTTTCGGCGAAAGGTATAAGCCTCCGGGAGCCTATACCTGCCATCGGTAATATAGGTGAAGAGAGGTGTATTTGGACCGTGGATGATCTGATCGTTTGGATGGGGATCGCCGTCTGCATCACCCAGTCGGCTACGTTCTCAGGCCTAAACCTCGCCTTCTTCACCATCAGCAAGATGGAGCTACAGATAGAGGTTATAAAGAACAACAGAGACGCGATCCGCGTCCTATCCCTCCGGGAGGACTCAAACTTCCTCCTGGCGACGATCCTCTGGGGGAACGTGGGGGTGAACGTCCTCCTCGCCCTCCTCTCCGGATCGGTCCTCGCCGGGGTCCTCGCCTTCTTCTTCTCGACGATCGTAATCACCATCTTCGGCGAGATCATACCCCAGGCCTACTTCTCGAGGAACGCCCTGCGGGTGGGAGCCCTCTTGAGCCCCCTCCTCCGGCTCTATCAGATCCTCCTCTTCCCGGTGGCCAAGCCCACCGCCATCGCCCTGGACAGGTGGCTCGGCCCCGAGGCGGTATCCTTCTACCGGGAGAAAGACATCCGGGAGCTGATAAAGATCCACATGCACTCCTCGAAGACGGAGATCGAGAAGGTGGAAGGTCAGGGGGCTCTGAACTTCCTCTCCCTCGACGATCTCCCCCTCTCCCGGGAGGGGGAGCCGATCGATCCGGGGAGCGTTCTGAAGCTCGATTTCGACGGGAAAAAGCCGGTCTTCCCCGAGATCGCCCCGGACGTATCCGACGAGTTTCTCAGGAAGATAAACTTCTCGGGGATGAAGTGGATCGTCATCGTCGACCAGGATGGGGAGCCGAGGCTCGTCATGGACTCCGACGAGTTCATCCGCGACCTCCTCTTCAACCCCTACAAATTCAATCCCTACCGCCACTGCCACCGCCCCATAATAGAGAGGCGGCCCGAAGCCAAGATCGGCGACATCATATCGAGGCTCCGGGTCAGCCCCCGCCACCTCCAGGACGACGTCATCGACGACGACGTCATCCTCCTCTGGGCCGAAGAGGAGAAGCGGGTCATCACCGGGGCCGACATCCTGGGCAGGCTCCTGCGGGGGATCGTCAGAAACCCGAGGACTGACGGCCAGTAAAGGGGATCGCATCATCTTATCCGGCCGGGGGAGGGAAGATCAACTTTCGGCCGGGCGTTCTCTTTTTATCTCAATTGATCTTATTAGTGATGGTGGAAGAAGAGGATGGGCAAGATCTGATGATATCGGGCTCCCGCATGAAGGCCGGCGGGGAGGAGATGGAAGGCTCTTCGCCGGTGAAATCTGGTGGTTTAGATGGGAAGGGATAACGAAGATAATCCGTCGGTGGCCTACTTCTCCATGGAGATAGGCCTGGAGGACGGGATCAACACTTACAGCGGGGGGTTGGGGGTGCTGGCAGGTGACACCATCCGCTCCGCAGCCGACTTCAAGGTGCCGATGGTGGCGGTCACCCTCCTCTACCGGAAGGGACACTTCCGCCAGGAGATCGGGGATGACGGATGGCAGCGGGAGGAGGCGGGAGACTGGCCGGTGGAGGAGCATCTCGAAGAGATGGACGCGAGGACCTCCGTCGAGGTGGAGGGAAGGCAAGTCCACCTGCGGGCCTGGAAGAGAGACGTGACGGGGATCGACGGCTTTGTCGTCCCCGTCTACTTCATCGACTCCGACCTCCCCGAGAACTCTGAGTGGGACCGGACCCTCACCCATCACCTCTACGGAGGGGACGACCACTACCGCCTCTCCCAGGAGGTGATCCTGGGGATCGGCGGCGTCAGGACCCTCCGGGAGCTCGGCTACGACGAGATCAAGAGCTTCCACATGAACGAGGGGCACGCAGCCCTCCTGACCTTGGAGATCCTCGACGAGACCGCGAGGGTGGCGGGAAGGCGAGAGATCACCGAAGAGGATAGGAAAGCGGTCCGGGATAAGTGCGTCTTCACCACCCACACCCCCGTCCCCGCAGGCCACGACAAGTTCCCCATCGACCTCGCCCGAAAGGTGATCGGTGGAAGGGACGACTTCTTCGACCTCGAAGGGATCCTCTACCAGGGCAAGACCCTCAACATGACATACCTCGGGCTGAAGATGAGCAGGTACATCAACGGCGTAGCCAAAAAACACGGCGAGATCTCGAGGCTCATATTCGCGGGCTATTCCATCGACGCCATCACCAACGGGGTCCACGTCGGAAGGTGGGTCTCTCCCCCCTTCGCCGAGCTCTTCGACCGGCACGTACCCATGTGGCGGCGGGACAACTTCAGCCTCCGCTACGCCCTATCCATCCCCCACGAAGAGGTCAGGTCCGCCCATATGGAGGCGAAGAGGAGGCTCCTGGGATACGTCCGGGAGGAGGCGGGCGTCGATATGGACGAGGAGGTCCTCACCATCGGCTTCGCCCGGCGGGCGACCCCTTACAAGAGGGGAGACCTCATCTTCCGGGATACCGACCGGCTGGCGAGGATCTCCCGGGAGGCGGGGGAGGTCCAGCTGATATTCGCGGGGAAGGCCCACCCCCGGGATTCGGGTGGCAAAGATCTGATAAGAAGGATCTTCCAGGCGAAAGAAGCCCTCCAGGGCGATATCAAGATCGCCTACCTCGAAGATTACAGCATGACTCTCGGGGGG
>JARFPK010000080.1 GCA_029167045.1 Candidatus Methanocrinis natronophilus | reverse complement strand
GAACTCTCCAGATCGACCAGGACAAAGAAGGGAGCCCTTCCAAACCTCGGATCTATAGGGGAATCGAGCCCCTCTGCCGCTGCAGTTACGCATAATTTCATAAGACACCTCATCTACCTTGTTCGTTCAAACCGTCCGGCATTTATGCGTTATTGGGACAATATATATATAGATTTTGCTAGACCCTCTCCGGATCCTCCCACCCCTTCAGGGTTCCATCGACGACCGTCTCCAGTCGATCCTCATCCGTCTGCAACGTCTCCACCCCCGCCTCGGCGAAGACGTATCCAGGACCTTTTCCGGTGAGGTCCTCCCTGGTGACGACGGCGTCGGGCTTATACCCCAGGAGAAATCCCGCCACCTTGAGACCTCTCCCCTTCGTCAGATCGAGGTGGGGGTTGGCCACCACCTCCTGCCTCAACATCGCCCTCTGCCGCAGGTCGATATCCACCAGGGCGAAGAAGGGGGCCTCTCCGAAGTGGTCGCTCACCTCTCCTGCGGGGCCGGCCAAGGGGATCGCGTAGCGGAGGCGGATTTTATTCTCCGGTTCGTAGTGGATTAGGACCCGGGCTACGTAGGGGAACTTCTTGCGGATCTCCCCCTCGACCAGCTTGCTCCTCTGATGCGCCCTCCGCAGGTCTCTTATCCGGAAGGCCACCTCCGCCTCCACGAAGATATAGCGGCCGGAGTTACGGGCGGTGACCGCCTTGACGGAGGTGACCGTCGGATCGGCGAGGATCGTCTCCCGGATCCCCTCCAGGGTGGCAGGGTCGACGGACGCGTCCAGAAGGACCCTCATGCCGCTCTTCAAGATCTCCCAGCCTCCTCTGACGACGAAGAAGGCGATGAGGAGGGCCGCCGCCCTGTCGAGGGGCAGGCCGAACCTCTGGCCGATCAGGGCGAAGAGGACGAGGGACTCCGTGAGGGCATCGACCTTGAACTGGGTCCCGTCCGCCACGAGGCCGGGGGAGTTGGCAGCCTCTCCAGCCCTTACCTCGTAGAGGCCGAAGAGGAGGGGGACGGGGATCAGGGCGGCGACGGCGAATATGACCCAGTCGTCGTAGACCGGAGCGGTCTCCACCGCCACCGCATGGCGGGCGATCTCGAAGGCGGATAGAAAGATCATGAGGGCTATGAATATCGAGAAGACGTTCTCCACCTTGTAGAGGCCGTAGGGGAAGCTCTTGCTCTTCCTCTCCGATATGGAAAGCCCCAGGATCAGGGCGGCGGAGTCGAAGACGTCTACGAGGGAGTGGAGGGCGTCTGCCTTCAGGGCGAGGCTGCCGGAGACGGTGGATAAGAAGAGCTTGATGGTGAAGAGGGCGACGTTTATGAGGAGGGAATAGACCGCCACCCTCATTATCGGACGGCTCCTCCCAGACCGCCCCTCCCCCCTCCCATCCCCATCGCCGTCGTTGGACATCTATCCTCCACCTCATCTCGCCGGCGCGACTTCCCCACCACCGGGGCCGCCGCCTCAAGCCTCAGAGCTGCGAGGAGATCATCTCAGCCATATCGACTATGGCATCCGCCACCTGCCCCTCCATCTCCACCACAGCCATTCCGGCGACCATCGCCTCCACCACCAACGGGTCGAAGGGGATCCTCCCAACGATCTTGGCGCCCCAGTCCATAGATCGCTCTTCTATCGAGAGGGCTAGCTCGGGGTTGAGGTCGAACTTATTTATGCAGACCAGGGGCTCGATCCCGAAGTGGCTCACCAACCCCAGGATCCTGTCCAGGTCGTGGGCGCCGGAGATCGTCGGCTCGGTGACCACCAACGCCAGATCGGACCCCGTCAGGGAGGCGATGACGGGACAGCCTATCCCCGGAGAGCCGTCGATCAGTATCAACTCCAGGTCATGATAATCCGCCACCTCCCGAGAGATCTCCCGAACCATCGTCACCAGCTTCCCCGAGGCCTCTTCCCCGGGAAAGAGCTGTGCATGAACCAGGGGCCCGAATCTCGTATCTGAGATGAAGGCGTACCCTGAGAGCCTCTCTTCCATGGAGACGGCATCAGCCGGGCAGACGAGGGAGCATACGCCGCACCCTTCGCAGAGGAGAGGGTCGATCTTCTGGCTCATCGCCGCACCGAAGCGGCAGTGCTCTTCACATGAGCCGCAGGAATTGCATCTGGACGGATCTATCACCGCCATCTTCATCCCGGAAAACTCTCTCTTCTCCCTCACCTGCGGCTTCAATATCAGGTGGAGGTCCGGGGCATCGACATCGCAGTCGGCTATCACCGCCCTGCCTCTGCTGATCGCTGCCAACGACGCCAGGATGGAGGTCTTTCCCGTGCCGCCTTTGCCGCTGACGACGGTTATCTGCTTCACGATATCATCTCCTCCATCTCGGTCCAGAGATGGGAGAGCCTCCCGGCCCATTCAGGCATCTCTCGGATGAAGATCCCTCCCCGGGAATATATCTCCGCGATCCTCCGGCTCATGGGTATCTCCATGAGGAGGGGAATATTCCTCTCCTGGAGGTATCGGTAGACTGCTCTGTCGCCGATCCCGCTCTTATTGATCAGCACGCCGTGGGGTATCTCCATATCCTCCAAGACCTTCACCGCGATCTTAAGATCGTAGAGGCCGAAGGGCGTAGGTTCTGTGACCAGGAGGCAGAAGTCGGATCCCCTCACCGCCTCCACCATGGGGCAGGAGGTCCCCGGCGGCGAATCGATGATCACCCTCCCACCGCCGGCCATCTCCTTCACCGCCCGTATGAGGGGGGTCGTCCTCGCTTCCCCGATCCGTAGCTCCCCCCAGACGAGATCCGCAGGGCCTGCTCTGGCGTGATAGATCCTCCCCACATTTCGGGACCCTTCGGATATAGCCCTCTCTGGACAGGCTATGACGCAGCCGCCACAACCATGACAGAGCTCTGGAAAGATCAGGACCTCGCTGGGAAAGACGGCCAGGGCGTGAAAGGCGCAGAACTGGGAGCATTCGCCGCAACGGCTGCATCTATCCTCGTCGACGACGGGGATGGGAACGGAGATCTCCGCCTCCTCGATCGTCTCTCTATCAGGAAAGAAGAGATGGGCGTTCGGCTCTTCGACGTCGCAGTCCGCCAGGATCACTCGCCTTTCGGGGAGGGATGCGGCGAGGTTTGTCGCCACCAGGGTCTTTCCAGTGCCTCCTTTGCCGCTAGCTACAGATAAGATCAGGTAATCATCTCCTGGATAATCGGATATTTCGGGATTACAGGATATACCATTGATGGCGTCGTAATCGCCCTCTCCCTCGAAGAGGGTGGAGGAGTATTCAAAATGGGGGGATTGCGAATCGCTATTTCGATCGCAGCCCCTCGATTCTCTCTCTGATATTCGCCAGATCCAGCTCCAGGATCCTCGCCGCCTCTTCGAGGCGGATGATCTCCTCGGCGGGCGAAGGGGCCTGGATATCGCCGTAGAAGGGGGCGAAGGCCCCTCTTCCCCGCCATCCTCTCCCGGTGCACCAGGGATTTCTCCCGCCACCGCCGAGGGCTCTGGAGCCGATCCACCAGGGTCCAGTTCCGTCTTTCCATGGCATCTCTTTCTCACCTCATCCTCTATCTCGGCGGGGATCTATCCGGAACCCGCGCCTTAATAGTACCTTATGAGATTATATACTTAAATCTTTTCGTCAGCCAAGGTTCAAATACAACATTAGCATAGTGATATTCATGAGCCCCCCCCGAGGAAGACGGAAAGGAAGACGGTGGATCTCCGAGATGCCCCCGGTGAGGAGCTTTCTTCCGGACGGCTGCCCTCAGACCGAGGCGACATTCCTCAACCTGGAGGAGCTGGAGGCGGTCCGCCTGGTGGATCTCTTGGATCTGGAGCAGGAGGAGGCGGCCCTCTATATGGGGATCTCGAGAAAAGCCCTCTGGAACGATCTGAGGAGCGCTCGAAAGAAGATCGCTACAGCCCTGGTCTACGGGATGGGGATCCGGATAGAAGGCGGAAGCTACGTCCTAAGAGAGGTCCGTCCCGGGGGTCAGGAGGAGGAGGCGGCTGCGGCCTCCCGGGACGCGGCCCTCTACCTTCTGGAGAAGGAGCTGGAGCAGTTGAGCGCCAGGCTGGACCGGCTGAAGAAGAGGATGGAGTCCCTCTGAAGGGGGATACTGGAGAGGGAAGGATCCCCTTAGCTTTCCCTATCGCCGAATGATGCCCCATAACCCCTCTCCATCGGGGTGGCCTTCCAGGAGGCCCAGTGAACTACCCTACCCTAAAGGGTAGGGCTTCCCACTTCATCGCCAAGACTTGCATCACAGAAACGTGATGTAGAGGTTTTGACTCTATGGGCGCTACGGGCTGTTCCATCCCTGTGGAGAGAAT
>JARFPK010000079.1 GCA_029167045.1 Candidatus Methanocrinis natronophilus | reverse complement strand
GCCGGTTCCGGCTCGGAGGAGGGCGGCCTCGACCCCCGAGGCCCGCAGGCCCGAGTTGGAGTTGTCGAGGAGGTGGATTCCGTCCACCCAGGTCTCCTTCATCCTCCCGCCGAGGCCGGCGAACCCCTCCAGGGCTGAGGCGATCTCGTCTAGGTCGAAGCCCGCCGCCAGGGCTGCTGCGGCGGCCCCGGAGATGGCGGGGGCGTAGCTCTCCTGGTCAAGCCCTTCGTCCAGGGAGAGGGGCGCTTCATGACCGCGGGCCTCGATCTTCCGGTCCATAGCGTAGACCTGGCCCCGGGGACCGGGTCCGAAGGTGACGTCGGCGGAGACCTTCACGCCCTCGCCGGCGATCAGCTTAGATCCTGGTTTGGAGAGGGATACCATCTGAAGCTTGGCGGTCGTCGCCCAGAGGGTCCCCCCTGCCACCTTATAGTCTCCCGCAAAGCTCGTAAGAACGGCGAAGTCGGCGAGGCCGGTCCCTCCCAAGGATATCTCTGATACCAGATAATCGGCGGAGGTCTCCGTCGCGGCGTCGGAGGCGAGGATTACATTGGCGGGGGTTATGCTGAGCCCCGACCTCAAAAGCCGACTCTCTCCGTCCTTCCAGACCTCGATCCCCCGGGTGGTATGGGATACGGCCACTCCTCTGAAGGAGAGGATCCGGGATAGGATGAGGGATGTGGTGGTCTTTCCCACCGTCCCCGTCACCTCGAAGGCTTTATAGTCCCTTTCCCCTTCCAGGAGGTCTCCTACAGCCTGGTGGTGGGTTAAGACCCTTCTCCCCAGGCGTCGAGCCTCTCTCCGGGCGGGGTTGGCGGGGGGGAGGTGGACGGGGGCGACGACGAGGTCGAAGGACGAGAGCTCCGGGACGGCGTGGTAGACCTCCAGGGCGGAGGCGTCGATCCCCATCACCCTCATCCTCTCGGCGATCGTCCCCGCACCGTGGATGGTGTCGAGGACCGCCACCTTGCCGTCTATTCGAGGGCTTCCGTAGCTCTCCGGTATGCCAGGGCGGCGATGGACTCGTCTACCCCCAGGGGCTCCGCGCACCGGATCTCCACCTCGGTTCCGTTCAGTTTGCAGCTTCCCCTTCTGAGGGTCGGGTCGACGGATAGCTCTTGGGGGATGTCTTCCAGGGTGTGGACGCCATGGGCGAGGAAGATGGGGAGGGCGACGATCCTATTGATCCCCGTCCCCGCGAAGCTGTTGAGGCCCGCGGCGATGTTCGGCTCGTCCATGTTCAGAAAAGCGATCCTTACGGGGCCGTCGTGGGTCTTTGCTATGAGCTGTGCGCACTTCTCCACCATCTCTTTGTTGTACGGCTTGGAGCTGCCGTGTCCGAGAACAAGAATCCCTACATCTTCTGCCATAATCTCACCAATGTTACGTTTTACGATATTTGTATTAACCAGATGGGATTAATAACTAATAAATCCTTTCCCGTTTGAAATGGCATGGGGGTCTCCCCACCTATCCCGTCATCGTGGCAACGTCCCGACATATAGAAGTGCGAAGAAACAATTGGTATAAGTCGATATGAGACGCATAGCGTATATCCTGGCATTAGTCCTCATAGTTATGCAGACTGCTGGCGGAGCCGAGCTCTTCATGTCGACGCGAGAGCGGATCACCTTCGCCGACGATCTGACCCTGGTGGTGATGGACGTGGAGCCGCAGGCTGGGGTCGTCTGGCTGGAGCTCCAGGACGAGGGCGTCGCCCTCCGGTCGTCGGTCCTGAGGACGGGGGAGAGCTTCGCCTACGACGAAAGGGGCGAGGGGCTGGAGCTGAAGGTGTTGAGGATCTACGCCGGGGGGGAGAGGGACCTGGTGGACCTGGAGGTAGTCTCCGGGGAGGTGGCGGGAAGGTCCTCCCCGGCCCAGCCTCAGGGGTCGCAGGAGGGTCGCAAGAGGGACGGGGGCGAGACCCCCCTCATCTACGGTGCCCTCGTCGCCCTTATGATCCTCATCCTGGCGGCCTGGGTCTACTTCGGTGCCACGTCTAGGAAGAGGTGATGATCAGCTCTGGGAATCAGCTCTCCCTTTCATGAGATCGTCCTGAGGAAGAGGAAGTCACGAGACGTTCCCGGGGTTCTCTCCTTCTTTCTGAACTCCGCAGGAGGGGCAGATATCCGACCCCACCGGTCCGTGGAATATCAGGTTCCTGTACGGGTAGGGTATCTCGATCCCCTCCTTGTCGAACCTCTTCTTTATCGCCTCCCGGATCTCGCAGTGGGTTGCAAAGGCAACGCCCCTGTTCGGGATCTCGAAGAGGAGCCTGAGATTTACCCCGAACTCCATCAGGTCCGTCATCCTGACGGCTATCTCCCGGTCCTTCAGGACGAGGGGGTGCCTCATGGCCGCCTCCAACATGATCTCCCGGGCCTTGTCGATGTCGGCGTCGAAAGAGATCCTGACGTCGACGGTCCAGACTATGATGGGATCGATGATCGTCCAGTTGACTATCTCCTGGTTGCTCATGATGCTGTTGGGGACGAAGATCCTCCTCCCGTCCCAGGTCTGGATAGTGGTATGTCTCAGGGTCAGATCCTCGATGTAGCCGTAATCTCCTTTGAAGTCTATCTTGTCGCCGACGCGGAAGGGGTGGAAGAGGGCGAGGAATATCCCTGAAATTACGTTCGAGAGGGAGTCCTGGGCGGCGAACCCTATCGCTATGGCTGCGACCCCAGCTCCAGCTAGGAGGGTCACGGCTACGTTGCTGAGCCCCGGTATCTGGGATAAGAAGATAATGAACCCGATTAAGTATACCGTGGCGACGAGGAGCCTGCTGATGAGGAGCCTGAAGGTCAACTCCGTCTCGGAATCGACTCCAGTCTTCTTGCCTCCCAACATCTCAGGGATCTTGAATTTGAAGGCCCGGGTCACCATCCTGGCCACGATATAAGTGGCGATCACAATCAAGATCATCTTCAAGACCGTCGATCCGATCGAGATGATGTCGATACCGAAGGTGATGGCCACATGGTCGATTATGGACTCCATAATCGGCTGGGCTTCGTATCCGACGAGGTGGGAAGGTAGATCCCTGACCGCCTCCTCTGGGAAGTCGAAGGTGACGTTGGCAGGATCGACCTCCTCTGGTGCCGGAGGAGAAGGCATGGTGTACTGATAGAAGATGTCCTCCTCCCTGAAAGGCGTCAAGTCCTCGTCCATAATAAATAATAATGTCTTTTCTGCAATACATAAACATTACGCTTTCTATTCAGATCGGAAACGCCGCGAATCTTAAAAAATATTCCATCAATCTCCCGTGGCCCTCTTTGCATCGATTTTATCTGCTGCAAGTCACATCTCGACGGCATGGACGATCGCCTCGGGGTGACGTCATCTCGCGGCACCTCCGGGCCCCCGCCGCCTCGGATGCCGACGCCGGGATATTTCGCGATAGAGGAGGTATCATGCTAGCTTGCTCTTCACCTTCTCGTAGAAGCCCCCCTCCCGGGCTTTGACGAAACGAGCGGGCTTCTCCGCGCGGCTGATGGTGATGTGATCTCTCTTGGAGATGGTGGCGACGTTCTGGCCGTCGATGACGACGAGGGCCTGTTTTTCGGGGAGCTCCAGGTCGACCCTTATCACCGACTCTGCCGGGAGGACCCAGGGGCGGGCCGAGAGCTTGAAGGGGGCGAGGGGGACGAGGACTATGGCGTCGACCCTCGGATCGACGATGGGCCCTCCGGCTGACATGGCATAGGCGGTGGAGCCGGTGGAGGTGGCGAAGAGGAGGCCGTCGGCCCGGAGGTCCTCCAGGAGGGAGTCGTCGACGGTGATCTCAAACTCCAGCATCTTGGCGGGGCTCGCCGAGAGGAGGGCGATCTCGTTGGTCGCCGGCGGGAGGGGGACGCCGTTTAAGTGGGTCGCCAGGCGGCTCCTCTCCATCACCTCGAAGCCGAAGAGGACCCGCTCCAGGGTTCTGACGGCGTCCTTCGGCTCCACGTCCACCAGGAAGCCGAGGGTCCCCATGTTGATCCCGAGGATCGGCCTTGGGTCCTCCATCCTCCGGATCGTCCTCAGGATCGTACCGTCCCCTCCGACGGAGACTATGAAGTCGACGTCCATATCCTCTATCTTCGTCTCCGGGATGCCCAGCTTCTTTGCCACCTCTGGCTCAACGGAGATCTCGGCCCTGGACCTGAACCGCTCCACCAGGTCTCTGACCATCTTCACCGCCTCGGGGTCGCCCCGGGAGACGAAGCCCATCCTAAAGGTAGCCACCCCCCAGCAGGTCGAGGATCTCTCGGTGGAAGAGGCCGTTGGTCGCGACGAACTCGGCCTTCTGCCACATGTCGCCGTTGAAGGAGACCCTTTCTCCCCGGCCGTCGGTGACGACCCCTCCCGCCTCCTCGACGATGACCGACCCGGCGGCGACGTCGACGAGCCGCAGGCC
>JARFPK010000078.1 GCA_029167045.1 Candidatus Methanocrinis natronophilus | reverse complement strand
CATTCTCTCCACAGGGATGGAACAGCCCGTAGCGCCCATAGAGTCAAAACCTCTACATCACGTTTCTGTGATGCAAGTCTTGGCGATGAAGTGGGAAGCCCTACCCTTTAGGGTAGGGTAGTTCACCAACCCCACCAGATCCTATGATGACACCTATCGATTTTATCATCCTCGGAGTGATAATCGGCTCCAACAACCTTGCGGTGGCCCTGGCCCTGGGGGCTCTGGGGCAGGCAGAGCGCCGCCTCCGGGTGATGCTGGTCTTCGGCCTCTTTGAGTTCTTTGTGCCGCTCGTCGGCATCTGGCTCGGTTCAGCCACCGCCGAGGCGATCGGCCTGCAGACGAACGTCGTGGGCGCCGTTCTCTTGGTGGGGCTGGGCCTCTCCGCGGTGATCGTCGGCCTTCGGGATCAAAAGGCCGACGAGGAACTGGCCCGCCGGGTGACCGAGTGGCGCGGTCTTCTCTTCCTGGCGGCGTGCCTCAGCGTAGATAATCTGGCGGTGGGCTTCGGCCTGGGACTGGGAAGGGCGAACCCCTTGGCTGTGGCGACAGCTATCGCTTTCTTCTCGGTGCTCTTCACCTGGGCGGGGATGCGGCTCGGTCGAGACTCCCGCCACGGATGGGAGCGGGGTGCCAAGATCGTAGCAGGAGCGTTGCTGGTGGGGCTGGGCCTAGCCGGTGGAGCTGGCTGGTTCTGAACTGTCAAGGTCTATTCTCCAGACCGCCAGAAGAAGGGCCGTTCGGAGGAGGATCTATTTTATTCGGGGATCGGAGGCGCTGGGAGGGGGTCGGATTGATCTCAGAGGGGTTCTCTTCCTCATCTAGGTATCCGGGATCGTGTGCAAAAACCTCTTCTTCCAAAAGCCGGTTCGAGGAGGTCGGAGAGATCCATTCGCCTTCTCTGACGGGGGGCCGTCGGGTTGTCAGGTGGCGATATTATGAAGATACCCCACCTGTCTTCAGGGTACGTTGCCGTGGACTTGCGGAGGAGAATACTTAACTAGAGACTCGTCCATAAAAATCGGTCGAGAGGGTGTTTTACAGATGACCGACGCCAAATCCATCCGGCTGAAGATCAATGAGGCTGACCAGAGGGACGTGGGGAAGGGGATCGTCAGGATCAGCGATCGGCAGATGGCCGACCTGGGGCTCGTCGAGTACGACGTGGTGACCATAAAGGGCGGAAAGCCCACCAGTGCCCTGGCGGCGAAGGCCTACCCCACCGACGAAGATATGGACGTCGTCAGGATGGACGGCCTCATCAGGTCCAACTCCGGCTCCTCCATCGGCCAGTTCGTCGAGGTCTCGAAGGCCGATTGGTCCCCGGCGGAGAAGGTGACCCTCGCCCCGGTTGGGCGGGGGATCCAGATCGACATCCCCAGCGAGACCCTGACGAAGGTCTTCTCGGGAAGGCCCGTCTCCAAGGGGGATGTCATCTCCACCACCACCCTCCGCCGGCCGGCGAGCCCGCCAGCAGCTGGGAAGGACTCGATGTTCGACGAGATCTTCAAGAGGCCTGAGAGGGGTTCTGCCTTCGGCTTCGGCGAGGTGAAGATGAGGGTCCTCTCCACCGTCCCCGCAGGAACGATGGTGAGGATATCCGCCGATACCAAGATCGAGCTGATCGGCGGGGCCGTCGACGCCCGGCAGGCGGCAGAGGTCGTCTACGAGGACCTGGGGGGGATGAGACACGCCATCCTGAGGGTCCGGGAGATGATCGAGCTCCCCCTCAAGCACCCGGAGCTCTTCGAGAGGCTGGGGATCGACCCTCCCAGGGGCGTCCTCCTCCACGGCCCGCCGGGGACGGGAAAGACTATGCTGGCTAAGGCCGTCGCCAACGAGTCCAGCGCCCACTTCGCCTCGATCAACGGCCCCGAGGTGGTATCCAAGTATTACGGCGAGTCGGAGAAGAGGATAAGAGAGGTCTTCGAGGAGTCGGAGAGGAACGCCCCAGCCATCATATTCCTCGACGAGCTCGACTCCATCGCCCCCAAGAGGGAGGAGGTGGCAGGGGAGATGGAGCGGAGGATGGTCGCCCAGCTCCTCTCCCTCATGGACGGGCTGAAGGAGAGGACGAACGTCATCGTCATCGGGGCGACGAACAGGCCCGACGCCGTCGACCCGGCCTTGAGGCGGCCGGGGAGGTTCGACCGGGAGATAGAGCTCGGGGTCCCCGACTTCGAGGGGAGGCGCGAGATCCTCCAGATCCACACCAGGGGGATGCCCCTAGCCCAGGACGTCGACCTGGAGGAGTTCGCTCAGCTGACATACGGCTTCGTCGGGGCGGACATCGCGGCCTTCACCAGGGAGGCGGCGATGAACGCCCTCCGGCGGGTCCTCCCCAGAATCGATCTCGATCTGCCGACGATCCCTGCCGAGATCCTCGAAGAGCTGGTGGTGACCCGGGGGGACCTGTCGTCGGCGATCCACGAGGTCTCCCCCAGCGCCCTGCGGGAGATCCTCATCGAGGTGCCCATGGTCACCTGGGCCGACGTCGGCGGCCTTGAAGAGGTCAAGCAGCTCCTCGTCGAGGCGGTCGAGTGGCCCCTGGTCTACGGGGAGAACTTCAGGAGGCTCGGGATCGACGCCCCCAAGGGAGTCCTCCTCTACGGCCCGCCGGGGACGGGAAAGACCCTCCTCGCCAAGGCCGTCGCCAACGAGTCCAACGCCAACTTCATCACGACGAAGGGGTCCGAGATCCTATCGAAGTGGTACGGCGAGAGCGAGCGGCACGTAGCCGAGATCTTCAGAAAGGCGCGGCAGGTGGCCCCCGCTATAGTATTCCTCGACGAGCTCGACTCCCTCGCCCCCGTCCGGGGCGGCGGTGCCGGGGAGCCCCACGTCACCGAGAGGATAGTAAACCAGCTCCTCTCCGAGATCGACGGAATGGAGGAGCTTCGGGGCGTCGTCGTAATAGGAGCCACCAACCGCCCCGACATCATCGATCCCGCCCTCGTCAGGCCCGGAAGGTTCGACGAATTGATCATGGTTCCCGTCCCCGACGCCGCCTCCAGGAAGAAGATCTTCGCCGTCCATACCGGGAAGATGCCCCTCGCCGATGACGTCGACCTCGACGAGCTCGTCGAGAAGACAGACGAGTACACGGGGGCCGACATCGCCTCGATATGCAGGAAGGCGGGAAGGCTCGCCCTCCGGGAGGATATGGACGCCGTGGAGGTCCGAAAGAGCCATTTCCTCGCCGCTCTGGAGGATGTGGGCCCCTCCGTCACCCCGGATACCATGAGACATTATGCGAAGCTATCTGGGGAGCTAAGAAAGAAAGGGTCCCGGGCCGTCGAGAAGGCGGCAGAGGAGGCGGAGGAAGGGGGGAAAGGGAGGTAGATATCCTCTCCGTATCCTCTTCTGGGGGGTTTGGTCTTCCATCTTCCCCGCCTTACCCTTCAGGCTCCTGGAGGATGGCGATCAAATACGAGGATTCGAGGATTCGGTCTTTGACATGAAGGCTCCGCCTTTATAATCGGTCCATCGACTTTTATAATCCATTTTCCCGTCGGCTGCGGTTAGCCTATCCATCTTCTCAGTGGAAGAGGGCGAGGGCGATCATCATCACCAGGATACCTGAGATGAGGCCGATGTTCGTCAGGTGTTCGTCGCCGTAGGAGTTGGCGATGGGGATCAGCTCATCGAAGCAGATCATGACCATGATCCCGGCGACGAAGGCTATGGAGGCGTTGAGGACGAAGTCGGTTAAGAACGGCATGAGGATGAGGATGGCCAGTATCGCGCCCAGGGGCTGGGCCATCCCGGCGAGGAAGGAGTAGAAGCTCGCCTTCTTCCGGTCGGAGGTGGCGCAGTAGAGGGGGACGGAGACGGCCATACCCTCGGGGATGTTGTGGATCGCTATGGCAATGGCGATGGGGATGCCCAGGCTCAGATCTGCCATGGAGACGAGGGCGACGGCCGCCCCTTCGGGGAGGTTGTGGATCGCGATCCCCAGGGCGAGCATGATCCCGCCCCGGTAGAGCCGGTCGCAGTGGGGGTCAGCCTGGCCGTTCATATGGGAGTGGGGGACGACCTTGTCGAGGAAGAAGATCGTCAGCAGCCCCGCGATGAAGAAGATGTTGGCGTGCCAGTTCCCCAGGACCTCCCTCGCTTCGGAGAAGAGGTCGACGAAGGCGATGAAGATCATCACCCCCGTAGCGAAGCCGAGGCTGACCGATAGGTACCTCATGTCAGGCTTCGGGACGAAGTAGGCGATGAGCCCCCCGACCCCGGTGGCGAGGCCCGCCAGGGTGGTGAGGATGAGGGCGGTGGCGACGTTCTCCATCATGGAAGGTTCCCGCCTCAGGATTCCCCCATAGCATAAATACCTTCGGGGTCGGGCGGTGGCGACCGACCTTTGATCTCCCGTCCCACCGGCCTTCCTGCATCCCGGCCCCCCGCCCCCGCAAGC
>JARFPK010000077.1 GCA_029167045.1 Candidatus Methanocrinis natronophilus | reverse complement strand
GTATTAAGCATGTAATACGTTTATTAGATTTATAGGTTTCGGCTGAAATGGGGGAGGGCTCCGCTTTCATCCCCACCCTGAAGGGTGGGGTCTTCCCGCTGCGCCCTCTCCGCTCCCCAGAGATAAAGCCCCTTCTTGAAGATCGAGAGCATCGTTTCGTCGCCGGAGAGAACGGCGAGGATCCTCATCTCGATGGCCGAGTAGTCGGCCTCGACGAGGGACATGCCCGGCTCTGCTAGATCGAGGGGATCGGCGGCGAGCTCGTGGATAACGCCGATACCGTCGAAGGCAGGTTTGAGCACCGGCGAGTCGACCAGGATTCCGGCAAGCTTCCGGAAGATGAGTTTGAGGCAGCTATCGCACGATCCGTGTTCGAGATATCATCCCCGAATTCCCGGATCATCCCCTGGCCCGGCGAAGCCTCCCTTCCGGCAGCCTCTCCCGGGCCGGAGGGCTCGAAGGGTGGAAGGGGGCTGGGGGGCGGCGGCCGGTTATCCGGGGAAGGGGGGGTATTCAGAGTATCGAGAGGATCGCCATCACGACGAGGACGTATAAGGCGAGGAGCATCGACCCCTCAAACCGGGTTATCTTATTTCCCATGACCATGAACCCCAGAAGGACCGTCGAGAGGACGACCACCGGGAGGGTGACGGCGACGAAGGGCTCCCTGACGGCGACGTCTCCCACCAGGGATGAGGCCCCGAGGATGATCAGGGCGTTGAAGGCGTTGGCGCCGACGATATTGCCCATGGCGATATCCCCCCGGCCGTTCTTGGCGGCGACGATAGCCGTCGATACCTCCGGGAGGGATGTCCCCACGGCGACGAGGATCACCGCCACCACTGCCTCGGATACCCCGAGGGTGGCGGCGATATCCCCGATGGATGCGATCATGTATCTCGCCCCTACGACGAGGACGACGACCCCGGCGGCGAAGAGGGCGACCATCTTCGGCCTCAGCTCCTCCGTCCCCGACGAGTCGTTCTTCCGGTGCTCCGATACCTCGTGGTGGATGAAGGCGAGGTATATGCCTATCAGGAATATCCCCTCCATCCAGGTTATCCTGTAGTCGAGGAATACTATGTAGAGGGCTATGACCGAGGCGAGGAGGAAGGATAGGTCCGTATCCAGGATCTTCCTGTCTATGTATATCCCGTATAGCGCCGCTGCCGCCCCCAGGGCGAGGCACGTATTGGCGAGGATCGACCCCAGGACGTTACCGGCGGCAACCTCCGGCCTTCCCCCGTCCAGGATCATCGCCGCCAGGGAGGTTGAGAACTCCGGGAGGGCTGTCCCGAAGGCTACGATCGTCGCCCCGATGATGAACTCGGATATCCCCAGGACTTTGGCGAAGTGGACGGCGCTCTCGGTGATCGCCTTCGCCCCGTAGTAGAGGGCGAGAAGGCTCCCGGCGAAGATGAGAAACTCCAGCAATAAACCAGCCTCTGTAGCCCCCTGGAGCTTCTTATTAATTAACCAATCCGTCCCGTCTGGGGGTAGGGTATATGGCGGATGGCAGATGGCGGCTTTGATACCTCGGCTTTGATGTTTCAGCCTTGATACGCCAGCTTTGATACGTCAGCCTTGAGACGGCAGACGGCTTCTGGCAGATCTCCGGGTCTGCCGGGGGACGGCTACCCTCCTGCTTGCAAGTTCGGGGGGGAGGGCGGAGGGGGGGGCGTCGAATAGGTATATTAATGAGAAGATACAAAGGATTTACCGGTTATATATCGACTGGGGGGTTCTCGGGGAGATAGGCGCCCCGAGAAAATCGGGTTTGAGGGCTGGTCCCCTCTATACCCGATCGGAGTGGCAAAGGGTGGTCGAGGTTGCACATCAAGGAGATAGAGCTTAGAAACTTCAAGTCCTTCGGCAGAAAGGTAGTCATACCCCTCGAGAACGACTTCGTAGCCGTCACCGGCCCCAACGGGAGCGGCAAATCGAACGTCGTCGACGCCCTCCTCTTCGCCCTATCCCTCTCCTCCAGCCGGGCCATGAGGGCGGAGAGGCTCCCGGACCTGATATACCGGGGCGACAACGGCAAAAACCCCGACTTCGCCCAGGTGACCGTCAAGTTCGACAACTCCGGCAGGGAGATCCCGGTGGAGGCGGAGGTCCTGGAGATATCGAGGAAGGTCAGGCTGACGAAGAACAAGTACCAGAGCATCTACTATTTTAACGGAAACCCCTGCACCCAGACTGAGATCCACGACCACCTCTCCAGGGCCGGGATCACCCCCGAGGGGTACAACGTGGTGATGCAGGGGGACGTCACCAGGATAATCGAGATGTCCTCCCTGGAACGGAGAAGGATCGTCGACGAGATCGCCGGCGTCGCCGAGTTCGACGATAAGAAGAGGAAGGCCCTCGACGAACTGGAGGTGGTGAGGGAGAGGATCGGCCGGGGGGACGTCATCCTGGAGGAGGTGGAGTCCCAGCTGGAACGGCTCGCCGAGGAGAGGGAGAGGGCCCTCGCCTACCAGACCCACCGGGAGGAGAAGAGGAGGATGGAGGCCTTCCTACGTCTCGCCAAGCTCCGGGAGGCGGAAGACGACCTGGCGGAGCTGGAGAGGGAGGCCGCAGACCTCCGGGATAGGCAGACCGTCCTCTCCGAGAGGCTCGCCCATGAGACGGCAGACCTCGCCGGGATCGATGAAGAGCTCTCCCTCCTCAACGAAGAGATCACCAGGAAGGGGGAGGACGAGCAGATCGAGGTCAAGCGGCTGATGGTGGAGGTGAGGGGTCAGATCGAGGCGGATAAGAGCCGCATCGAGATCTCCGAGGCCGAGATATCCGATATGGAGAGGGAGCAGAGGTCCGACTATATGGAGGCGGACCGCCTCGCCGGAGAGGAAGATCTCCTCGCTGGACTGATCCGGGACGGCTCCATCAGGAGGGCGTCGATCCTCGCCGAGGTCCAGGAGAGGGAGGAGAAGCTCCAGGGGTACAGGTCCGAGATCGCCAGGGCCGACGCCCGTTACGCCGGCCTGAGAGATCAGCTCTCCACCGCAAGGAAGGAGGCCGAGGAGGCGAAGTCCCGGGCGGCGGACCTGATGAGGGAGAGGGACCGCCACCTCGACACCGCCAGGAGGAGGTCGCTACAGAAGGAGGAGGCCGCCTTCGAGATCTCCGAGGCGATGGAGACCGCCTCCGCCCTCAAGAGGGAGAGGGAGAGGATCCTTCGGGAGAGGGGGGTCCTGGAGGGCCGGATCTCGGACCTGGAAGTGGAGAGGGACGACCTCGACTCCGCCAGGATCTCGATCCGCCGGGAGATGGGCCGGATAGACGAGAGGCTCCAAAGGCTCCAGATGGAGAAGGCGAGGGCGGAGGCGACCCTCAGGTCTGCGGGGGAGGGGTCGGGGTACAGCAGGGCGGTAGAAGCGGTCAGGTCCGCCATCGGCCGGGGGGAGCTCTCCGGGCTCTACGGGACGGTGGCGGAGCTCGGGGAGGTCTGCGAGGAGTACGCCACCGCCCTGGAGGTCGCCGCCGGAGCGAGGCTCCAGTCCATCGTCGCCGAGACGGACGGGGACGCCGCAAGAGCTATCGAGGCGCTCAAGAGGTCGAAGGCCGGGAGGGCTACCTTCCTCCCCCTCAACAAGATGGACTCGGGCAGGCCTCCCTCCCCCCCGAGGGAGGAGGGGATCGTCGACTATGCCATGAACCTCGTCGGCTTCGACCCGAAGTTCCTCCCCGCCTTCTGGCACGTCTTCAGGGAGACGCTGGTGGTAGAAGACCTGGAGGTGGCGAGGAGGCTGATCGGCCGGTATCGTATGGTCACCCTGGAGGGGGACCTGGTGGAGAAAGGGGGCGCCATGACCGGGGGCCACTTCAAGTCGAGGCTGAAGTTCGCCGCCGACGAGAGGCAGAGGCTCGAGGAAGCGAGGCGGGCCCTGGCGGCGGCCGCGGCCGAGAGGGAGGCGCTCCTGGAGAGGCTCGACCGGGTCGAGGGGGAGGCCTCTTCCGTCCGGAGGGACGCCGAGGATCTAGGACGAGAGGCCTCCAGGATCGAGATCCGGATCGAGGAGATCGGTGGCCAGGAGGGGAAGCTCGAGCGGCTCGTCCAGGATAGGAAGGGCCAGCTCGCCGGTATGGAGGCGGACGCCAGAGTGCTGAAGGAGAGGCTCGACGGGCTGGAAGGAGAGATCCGGGACCATGAGGCGGAGCTGAGGGTCTGCGAGGGGAGGTGCGACGAGCTGGAGAGGTCCTTGGAGGGCTCGGAGATCCCGCAGCTTTCGGCCTTATCCGACGCCCTCGCCGTCGAGATCCGGACCCTGGAGCGGAAGGCCTCCGAGATCGAGGCGGAGGTCACCGCCACCAGACTGAGGCAGGAGAGCGCCTCGGCCCGCAGGGAAGAGATCTCGAAGAGGAGGGCGGCCCGGGAGGAGAGGAAGAGGTTGGCGGCGGAGAAGAAGGCCGCCGCCTCCGAGAGGATCCTCGGAGCCGAGGAATCCCTCGCCGGTCTCGCCCGGCGGGAGGTGGAGATCGAGGCGGAGCTATCCGAGCTGAAGGCGGCCAGGAGGCTCCTCTCCGACGGCGGCGCCGCCCGGAGGAGGGAGGTGGAGACGATCGAGCGGGAGCTCGACCGGATCAAATCC
>JARFPK010000076.1 GCA_029167045.1 Candidatus Methanocrinis natronophilus | reverse complement strand
GGCCCCCGCTGCGCCGAGGGCGGGAGCCCCCCGGACCCGCAAGGACTGGATCGCCTCGCAGAGCTCCCCGACGGAGCCGACCAGAATATCTTCAAGCCTCTCAGGGAGGAGGGTCTGGTCGATCATCCCGACGGCCCGCCTCTCGGCGTCCCACCAGATCGTCCTCAAGATATCACTCGCGGCGGAAGGTCTTCACTTTGCCATCGATGACGACGACCAGCTCGTCGACGTTCTCGAAGATCCCGTGCTCCACGACCCCGGGGATCTCCGAGAGCTGGGTCCCCAGGAGCCCCGGGTCCTCGATCTCGCCGAAGTCGGCATCGATGACGAAGTTGCCGTTGTCGGTGATCACCGGCCCGTCCTTCATCTTCGCCTGCCGGATCTGGGGGGATCCCCCCAGCTCCTCGATCCGGCTCATAGCGAGCTTGGCGGCGAAGGGGAGGACCTCCACGGGGACGGGGTGGCTGAGGGAACCGACGAGCTTGGTGGAGTCGGCGACGACGACAAACCACTGGGCTGATGCGGCGACGACCTTCTCCCGGGCGTGGGCGGCGCCGCCTCCCTTGATGGCGATGAGGTCCCTGGATACCTGATCGGCTCCGTCGATGGCGAGGTCGAGGACCGGGTCCTGGTCGAGGCTCGTGAGGGGTATCCCCGCGGCTATCGCCAGCTCCTGAGCCTGGTAGGATGTGGGGACCCCCAGGACCTCCAGCCCCTCCTCCACCTTCTCTCCTATCCTCTTGATCGTCCAGGCGACCGTCGACCCCGTCCCGAGGCCCAGGACCATCCCGTCTCTCACCATACCCGCCGCCGCCTCTCCGGCGGCCCGCTTCTCCTCTGCGTTAGATTCCGGCGTCCTCACCAAGGCTATCCTCCTCCATAGATCGCGGTTCCATCGGCACTACTCTATAACTTCGCTTCTCACCGTCGTGAAGACCGGCCCCCGCAGATCGATCTTCTTCTTTCGGCTCGTTATGTACCTCTCCAGAGCCGGCTGCAAGCGGAGGTTTACGTCACCGGGGGCTCTCACGATCCGGACCCTCGTCTGCGACCCCTCTCCCTTCAGGGCCGCCTCTTCGGTCTTCCGGGCGGCGAGCTCGGCGAAGGAGTCGATGAACCTGATGCCGGTGGTCACCCCGTCCTCGAAGGCCTCCTCCCACTTGGCGGTCCTGGGGACCCCCAGGATGTTATCCTTGTAGACGACGACTTCGTTTTTGGCCGCGGGGCCGCATAGCTTCGTATTCTCCTCCGGCTCCACCACCTTTACGACGACGCTGCGGCCAGAGACCGTCCCCTTCCACGCTTCAAACTCGCAAGGGCTGGGCTCGTCCCCGTGGTCCTCGCAGGTCCGGACTATTGATCTAGCGATCTCGATCCCCGCGAGGGTCTGCGGCTCCTCCTCGACCATTATCATCATCGACATCTTCCTGCCTGAGAGGTCGGGGTCCTGGACGAACTGCGGATATGTCATAGCCCGCAGGTCCGTGGCGCCGTAGAGGATCATCGCCAGCCTCTCGACCCCCAGGCCCAGGTTCATCACCGGATAGGGGACGTCGTACATCGATAGCGCCGTCGGAGAGTAGATCCCGAAGGTGGCGACCTCGACCCAGCCGGTGCTGTATTTGGTCGACGATCCGACGAGGCCGGGGTGATAGGCGTAGACCTCGATCTGGGTATCGGGGACGTAGTACTTGCTCCGTTTGTCGTCGGGCAGGAACCTGAACTTCTGAAATCCGAACTGGGCGAGGAGGCCGTCAGCGACTATCTTCCCATCCTCGACGGAGAGGTTCTCGTCCATGACGACGCAGCTCGCCGAGTGGTATGTCATCAATCGAGCCGCGTCCTCGGACTGCTCCCGCCGGAAGCAGCGGTCGATGGAAAATAGTCTCAATGGGAGGGCCGCCCTCCTGGCGAGGCCGCTCAGGGTGATGAACCAGCCGGAGGTCATGTGGCTGCGGAGGGTCTTCGTCGTCGCCAGGGGGGCGAGGGCCTCAAACTCGGGGAAGACATCCTCCAGGAGGGTCGAGACGAGGGCGTCGGAGGCGCCGAGGGCGGCGGAGATCTCGTGGACGAGGTCGTCGCCCTCCACCGCCCCCTTCTTGTAGCCGTGGAGGATCTTCCTGACGTCGTCGACCTCCTCTGCCGAGAGGTCCCGGCCCAGAAGACGTTTCATATCTCCTACCCGCTCATCGGAGATCCCTATGTCGGGGCGGGGGAGGCCTGCCAAGTAGAAACATCGATCCAGAACCGCCAGGGCCTCGCTTCCGAACTGCTTCTTCACTTCGGCTTCATCGACGATGACGGGGTTTGCCGCCTCGTCGAAGCCGAGGCGGAGGTAGGCCTCCCGGAGCCTGCCGATCACTTCGAAGACGGGGTGGGGCCTCCCATAGGAACTGACCCGCCTTGGATAGCGACGGTTGAGGGGCGGCACCTCAACGTACTCCCTTCCGCGCTGCCAGGCTCCGTCGAAGTCCTCGCCGGCAGCCTCCCTAATGCGGGCTGGATCGAACTTCATGGTGATCGGGATTGGCCCGCCCCTCTTTAAGACTTTTGGGGGAGGATAGGTCGGATGATTTATAAGTCCCGATCCCATTTTGATATGAATAGAGGTGGAGATGGCCTTGAAGTGGTTGAAGAAGATCTTTCAGCGGGACAGGTCCGATGAAGCAAGGGACGAGAGAGAGCTGCCGTCAACCCTGGCCCTCTCTTACGTCGAGGAGTGGCTCGCCGACCGGTCCCGAGAGCCGGAGTTTGAGAAGAGGGTCAGATCCTTCTACTCATCCATCGAAAGGGTGGCGATAGACCTGGATCGGGACCTGAAAGCCCTGGAGGAGGCAGAGCCCGGGGAGGAGGTCCCGCCGAGGCTCCTCAAGGCAGGGACGGCGGCGAGAGAGAACGTCTCGCGCCAGATGAGGATCCTCTCTTCGAAGTTTGCGCCGCCTGAGGGAGCCGACCTGGAATCTGCAAAGGAGTACCACTCCGCCATTTTGAAGCAGCTTCAGAACACCGTCCAGAAGTTCGGAAGGGCCCAGAAGTACACCGCCGCCCTCTTCCCCGAGGAGGTGGAGGCTGTCAAATCTGATCTGGCTATCGTCAACCGCCACCTCCAGGATCTAGGCGATGCCGTCTCGGAGCGGGAGGCGAGGCTTGGAGAGTTCGCCGAGGCCACCGAGCTCGCGAAGGCGGCCCGGGAGAGGAACGAGAAGATCGGGGCGGTCCGGGCTGAGCTATCCGAAGATGAGAGGGTCCTGGCCGCCATGAGGGAAGAAGAGACCGTCCATCAGAGAGAGATCGAGTCCTGGAACCGGAGCGAGGAGGGGAGGAGGACCCTCGAAGAGAGAAGGTCCCTGGAAGAGAAGCTCCGGGAAAAGGATCAGATCGAGATGTCTATGGCAGACCTCGTCTCCCCCCTCACCAAGGCGATATCCAGGGTGGTGAAGCAGGACGCAAGCGACCGGATCACCCTCCAGCACCGGGGGGTCTTCGAGGTCCTCTCCACCTCCCCCGAAAGAGCCCTGGATGGTGAGATCTCGGGGGCGCTCTTTGAGCTGCGTTCTATGGTCGACGTCCTGGGGCTGCGGGACAAGAAGAGGGAGAGGATCGTGGAGCAGATCGATCACCTCCTGGAAGAGCGGCCCCTGGAGGTCCTCAAGGCCCGTCATTCTGCGGTTACAGGAGAGATCGAAGACCTGAGGCGGGAGCTCTCCAAACGCGGGCGGGAGACGGCCAGGATCAAGGATAAACGCGACCTGATCCGCCAGAAGATACCGGCTCTGGAGTCCTCCATCGAGGTGAGGAGGAGGAACCTCGCCGCCATGGAGGAGAAGCTCTCCGGGGATCTCGCCGACCTGAAGAGAAGGCTGGAGGAGATAGCTGGGGGTCGGGTGGAGATCGACGTCGGGAGTTGAGGGGCTGGACCATCCCCTTCCATCTCAGTCCATCCTCATCTCGATCTTATCTCCTCCCTTCCCTTCTCCCCATCCGTCCCCTTGAAGCCCCAGTCTGGCGACGGCGACCCGGCGGTTGGTCGGAAAGGTGGTGAGAGGTCCCGCCCTTGATGCGGGGCCTCAGCCCGCCAGGGGGAAGCTGTCGAAGTTCGACCCCCCCGGGATCGGTCGGCCTGCGTCACAGATCCCGTCGAGGTCTGCGTCGGCTCACCCCTCCCCGGGTTCGTCGAAGTCGCCATACCTGTTTCCCACCAGGCCGTCGTCCCAACTGTTGACCCCGTCGTCTAAGGCGTTCCCGACGAAGTTCTTCGTCATGAGGTTATCGACGACTATGTTACCCATGGAGACCCCTCCAGCATGATGCCGTATTCGAGGTTTCCGCTGGCGACGTTCCCCCTGACGGTGGAGTTATTCGACCCGACGAGGCGTATCCCGACGTAGTTGTTGCTGGCGTCGTTATAGAGACGGGGTGCAGGGGTAGAGAAAACTCCGGTCTTCGGGCCGGGGATGAATCGTACCCCGCCTTAAGCCGCGAATCTTTAAATACTATAGCAGCATAAGTGAGTATAATGGTTAAAGCCTTCAGATATAGGATCTATCCGACAAAAGCACAGCGGTCTAAGATGGAAGAGACCTTGGAGCTGTGCAGATGGACCTATA
>JARFPK010000075.1 GCA_029167045.1 Candidatus Methanocrinis natronophilus | reverse complement strand
GGTCGACGAAGCCGTCGAGCTTCCCCGCGGCGACGAGGCAGAGCTCTAGAGACGTAGAACCCAGGGTCCTGATCCGCCGGATGGCGTCTCCCAGGGCGACTATCCTTCCGGTATTTGGTCGGAGGGTGTAGGCTGAGACGGAGTAGTTGTGGAGGGCGGGTGTGGCGGAGACCGCGAGCCTCCGCCTCTCGCCTCCCGTCTCCCTCCAGGCGCCCCAACCCCGCTCAGCGTAGAAGTTGACGGCGTGGGCGAGGTCGCAGACGTAGCCGAAGCCGTAGGCTGGGCCGCTTATGTAGATCGATACCGAGTAGAAGGGGATCCCGGCGATGGCGTTGAAGGTCCCGTCGAGGGGGTCGAGGTGGAGGAGGTAGACGGGGTCCTCGCCGATCTCCTTTCTCCCCAGCTCCTCGGAGAGGAGGTAAAACCCCTGCCCGGAGCTCTCGAGGACGGCGACGACAGCCTCTTCGGCGAGCTCGTCGATCTTCTTGGTGGGGGTGCCGTCGGCTCCCATGTGCATCACCAGGCCGCTGGCGGGGTCACCGACGAGCTCTCCGATCGATTTACGGACCGCCCCGGCGGCCGAATCGCAGATCCCCTTCAGCCTCTCCCCCTCGGCGGAGAGGCCCGCATCCGCTCCTTGATCCATCTGGATATACCACGACTAGATCTCTTATAAAAGCCCCCCTCAAGGCCGACGGTTCTGAGATCTCCCCGGCGTTAAATATAAACGTGATATAATGCAACACGCTATCACGCCGCAGGTGGGGCGCGTTATCATATCGCGCAGATCATCGGGCGGACATGCACACACGTACAAGATTGATCAATAATGACAGGCATTTGGTGGAGGAGAGATATTGTTCGGATTGCCCTTTGATACCCTGTTTTTGGTCATCGCCACGCCTGCGCTGATCATCCTGGTGCTCCTATTTTGGGCGCTGAGGTGGTGAAGGATTTGAATTTGAACTTAGAGATGGTGGCGATCGTAGCCATCTACTTCCTCGGGCTGATCGTCCTTGGGGCCTGGGCCTCGAGGAAGGTCAAGACCTCCGAGGACTTCATCCTGGCGGGACGGTCCCTCGGCTTCTGGGTCTTCACGATACTGATCGTCGCCTCCATCTGCAGCGGGATGACGATCCTCGGTACGAGCGGCCTGGGGTACGTCACAGGCTGGCCGACGATATGGGAGCAGGTCTTCGTCCCCCTGAGCGCCGCCGTCTGCATCCTCCTCTTCGGGGCGAAGCTCCACGCCATAGGGTCAGAGCGGGGGTACCTGACGGTCCAGGACTACTTCTCCGACCGGTTCTACAGCCAGAACGGGATCCGGGGGCTCTCGGCGGTGACGGGGATCCTCGTCTCCCTCATATACATGGTGGGGCAGTTCGTCGCCATCAGCATGGTCTTGAGCTGGCTCTTCGGGATATCTTACCATTCGGCGCTACTGATCTCGGCCCTCATCGTCACCGCCTACGTCATCATGGGGGGGCTTTACGCCGTCGCCTGGTCGAACCTCTTCCAGGGTCTTATGCTGATCATCGGCGTAGTCATCGTCGCTCCCATGGTGATAAGCTCGGCGGGGGGGCTGACCCACATCAATACCGTCCTCGCCGGGATCGATCCCAACTTCGTCGAGCCGTGGTTCCCCAACTGGTACCCAGGAGAGGCGGGCCCCTACGCCGGGTACGCCTTCGCCACACCCCTGTTCCTGGTATCCTTCTTCTTCCTCCTCTCCTTCGGCCTCGCCAGCGCCCCTCACGTCATCAACAACGTATTTGCGGCCCGGGACGCCCGGTACTTCAAGTGGGCTCCCCTCGCCGCCTTCGGTATATACGTCGTCGTGATGTACCTGATCAAGATCACGGGGTTTGCGGGAAGGGTGCTGGTGGCAGAAGGGGAGATCTCCCTCCCAACAGGGGTGGCAAACCCCTCGGATTACGTCTTCATCATGGGGGCGGAGTACGCCTTCCCCAGCATCATCAGCGTCTTCATCGGGGTGATCGTCCTCGCGGCGGTGATGTCCACCACCGACCGGCTGATGCTCACGATAGGGACTTACTTCGGCTGGGACATCTTCAGGAGGTTCATCCGCCCCGACGCCCCCGACAGGATGATCACCCTCGTCAGCAGGATCACGGTGGCGATCGCCGGAGCCCTGACCCTGATCCTCGCCTGGAGCAAGCCGCCGGAGCTTCTGGCGTGGCTGATATGGATGGGGATCGGCCTCATGCTCGCCTGCTACGTGGCGCCCCTCCTGGCGGGGCTCTACTGGAGGCGGGCGACTAGGGAGGGGGCGATCTCCGCCATGGTACTGGGGCTCCTCGCCGCCGGGGTTGCGGGCTACTGGCATCAGTTCGTCCAGCCGCTGCCGGTCCACTTCAGCCTCTTCGGATTCGTCCTCTCCATCGTCGCCATCGTCGTCGTCAGCCTGGCGACGACGAAGCCCTCCGATAAGGTCCTCGACGAGACGATGACCGGCCTTTACATCCGGAAGAGGGAGTAGATAGGACTGAAAGAGAAAGACCCAGAGCTTTCGGCCTCCGGGGGCGGCCGGGAGCGATAGGGTCTAATATTACAAGGGATAACGGGAAGGCCAGCGGGCCCGTGGTCTAGGTGGTTATGACATCGCCCTTACACGGCGGGGATCACGCGTTCGAATCGCGTCGGGCCCATCTTCTCATCGTCCATTTTTTACCCTGCCGCCGGGCGCACTCCAGGCTCAGGGCTGTCTTTTAAAGGTCGATGAAGCCCTAACCCCCATCCTCTGCCCCCCTCATACTCATGATCCGGGGATCTGGAGGGGTCCAAGAAGCCCCCTCCACTCCGGCCCTCCTCCGGCCCTCTTCCCTCCTTTTTCCCTCCTAATGGTATGCTCCACAGGGGAGGTGGAGGGACGGTTTCCCCTCCCGGACCGTTCAGGTTCGAGGCGGTGGGGGGGTTGGAGAGTGGCTTAGTGCGCCCCCACCATACCTCTACATCCGAGATGGGGGCGACGGCTGATGCGGGCGGCGAGGGCCGAGGCCTACGCCTTCGAGTGGTTCTGCCGTCCAACTGACGAAAACTATTAGAGATCGGAGACTGATAACGATATCCATGACCTGGGCAGATAAACGAATTCGGGAGTACCGAGACGGCGAGGAGCCGACGGTCCTGGAGAAGATAGCCCTGGAGCACGGCCACCCCGTCAACTTCGGAGCATCGATCCTGGCCCTGGCGGCCATCGGCTACGGCCTCTGGACTCATCAGGGGATCTGGATCGGCCTGGGGGCCGCCCTGGGGATCCTAGGCCACCTCTACTGCTGGGCTCAGAAGTAGCCAGGAGAGGATCTGCCGAGAGACGGCGGCCCCCAGGCCCCCCCCAAGCGGCGGGCGAACGGCTCCAGGGATACGCTATGAGGCTGATATCGACGGATCTGATCCCCTCTTTTTATCCGGCCCATCGATCCGGCCTCAGGGCCGCCGGCCTTCCCTTCCTGCCGAGCCCACATGGCCTTCACGGCCTTCCCGCCCATCCGGCCCGGTTCAGGAGGAGCGGCTCTCTCGACAGATTTATCGGCTTTGTGTACGGAAGGAGATTCTGATCCCGATGGCGAAGCGACCCTTCAGCAACAGAAACCTCTTCTCAAACCACTATCTAGATAACCAGATCCGGTCAGCCCCGGAATGGGGGAAGAATGACCACCTCGCCGCCTTCGGGGATTTGAAGCGGATCTACGAGGGTGAGGCGGCTTTCGTCGGGGGGATGAGCGAGGCGCAGCTGGAGGAGCGGCTACTGCGACGGGTCTTCGCCGTCATCCTCCCGCAGTTTGAGGTCCAGGGGGCGACGAGGTCCCGGGAGTTTCCCGACTACGCCTTCTTCCCCGACCGGGAGGCCCGGGACCGAGCCCAGGGGAATAAAGACTCCGAGTCGTTCTTCAAGGGCGCTTTTGCCATCGGCGAGGTGAAGAGGTGGGACGCCTCCCTGGACAGGTTCGGAAAGGACCGGCAGGACAAGAGGCGTAACCCCTCCTTTCAGATCTGGCTCTACCTCCAGGAGACGGAGCCTGGCTGGGGGGTCCTCACCAACGGCGAGAGGTGGCGGCTCTATCGGCAGGAGAGGCCCCTGGACGTCTACTACGAGGTGGACCTGTCGGCCCTCTTGGCTGCAGGCGACACCGATGCCTTCCGGTACTTCTACTACTTCTTTAGTAAAGAGGCCTTCCTCCCGAACGAGAGGGGGGAGGTCTTCCTCGAGGAGGTCCTCCAGGGGTCGGCCAATTATGCTAGAGAGATCGGGGAGAACCTGAAGGAGAACGTATACCGGGCGATGAAGGTCCTCGCCGACGGGTTCATCCGCTGGCCCGAGAACCGCCTCGATCCGGCAGACTCGCAGACGAGGGTCCGGGTCCAGAGGAGCACAATGATCCTCCTCTACCGCTTTCTATTCCTCCTCTACGCCGAGGGTAAGGAGCTTCTCGACCTAAAAGACGAGAGGTACGCCTCCTCCTACAGCTTCGATCATATCAAGAAGGAGGTGGCTTCCCGCCTGGACGGCCCCGCCCCCCAGGGCTTTCTTCCCATCAGAAGGTCGCTGTGGTCGGACCTATCCGACCTCTTTCGGCTGATCGACCTGGGAAGCGAGAGGCTTGGGATCGGGGGGCTTATCGAGGTTCCCGCCTACAACGGGGGGCTCTTCGACCCCGAGAGGCACCCCGACCTGGCGGAGTGGACGGTCGGCGACTCCTATCTCGCCGAGGCGATCGACCTCCTCTCCCGGTCGGAGGCGCTGTCGGCGGGGGCAAGAGGAGGCGGGGGGAGGAAGAAGGGCGGGGACGGTGGGGCGGAGGGCGACGCCGG
>JARFPK010000011.1 GCA_029167045.1 Candidatus Methanocrinis natronophilus | reverse complement strand
CGACGGAGCCCGCCGGCCCCGCCCCAACCACGGCGACCTCCACATCTTCCTCGTATCTTCTCATCTATCCTAGCCTCCGATATTTTGGCTCGCTGTTCCGGGGGTGGCCGAAAATCCCATCTCCAGGAGCGTCTCCTCGATATCTCCTTGAAGGATTATGCAGATCTCGTCCCTCTGCCTCTTGGTAAAGCCTCAGAAGCAAGAGGAAGAGATGATAGGAATCCATTCGGTCACCTTTCGTCCAGAGGGATCGCGAATATATTAAGGGATGAGAGATGTGGTTTTTTAAGGGATTATAGGGATTTATCCGGGGGCGAAGGTAAAGGACGAAGTATGAATATACTTTGGATTGTCATTATTCCAGCAGTAAAAATGCAGCATGTTACTGCCCATTTAATTAATAATAATTTTTAGGTGATGATAAGATGAAGACGATCAAATTGGTATTTCAGGAATTTTTGAATGAACAGCAAGCCCAGTTGAAGCCTCGAACATATCGAGGGTACGAAGAGGCGATATCTCTCTTCGAAGATTGCTTGGATGGCTACGGCTGGAATTCTCTGAATCAGGAGGAAGCGGATCTCTACGACGAACTCTATGATGAAGGAAAGGAGTTCTGTGAGATATTCGGGCCAGACAAGATCACGTCTTCTGAGATTGGGGAGTTCCTTGATTATTTCATGATCCGAAAGGTGGCTGCCAGCAATACACTTATGGAGACCGTCGGCAGAGTAATTCGAAAATTTGTGAGATGGATGGGTGAGAAGGGGTACATGGACTCTGAATGTTACGAGGGGGCCGCCATGGCGGTCGATGAGTTGAAAGGCGACCTTGCGAAGGTGACCGAACTGAGCGCTCTGATATTCGACTACATACGTGAAAGCCCTGACGTGGATTTTGAAGAGATCGAAGACGGATACTTCTCAGTGGTGGCGATCAAGCCGGGCGAGTTGTGGGTTGAAGGTTATATCGGACAAACCGGATTGATAGGCCCGGTGATCGTATCCGAAGAGATAAGCTCGATATGTAAAGAGGGCTGGGTGATCAGCCTGATGTTGGGAAAGGTCGGAGAAAGCTGGCGGATGATCGAGTCCGGATTTGTCTATCAGCGCTGAGAACCATGCCTGGTGATAATCACCAACTACTTAATTAGATATGAAATCTTAGCCTGGTTTTGAGGTTCTTCTCATGAGAAGCGATATCACCAAGGTCGGGCCGGAGAGGGCTCCCCACCGGGCCCTCCTCAAGGCCACCGGCCTCATAGACGAGGAGATCGGCCGCCCCTTCGTCGGGGTCGCAAACTCCTGGAACGAGTTCATACCAGGCCACATCCACCTCGACAAGATATCCCAGGCTGTTAAGGCCGGGATCAGGATGGCGGGGGGCGTACCCTTCGAGTTTCACACCATAGGGATATGCGACGGGATCGCCATGGGCCACCGGGGGATGAGATACTCCCTCCCCAGCAGGGAGATCATCGAAGATACCATCGAGGTGATGATGGAGTCCCACCAGCTCGACGGGATGGTCCTCATCTCGTCCTGCGACAAGATCGTTCCAGGCCACCTGATGGCGGCCGGAAGGCTCGACCTTCCGGCGATAGCCGTCACCGGCGGCCCCATGTACCCCGGCTTCGCCTGCGACAAGGAGCTCGACCTCATCGATGTCTTCGAGGGGTGGCAGAAGGGCGGCGAGGTCCTGGAGGTCCTGGAGAGCCTCGCATGCCCGGGAGCCGGCTCCTGCGCTGGCCTCTTCACCGCCAACACCATGGCCTGCATCACCGAGACCATCGGGATGAGCCTTCCCGGCTGCGCCACCGCCCACGCCGCCGACGCGAAGAAGATTAGGATCGCCAAGATGTCGGGGGCGAAGATCGTCGAGCTGATCGAGAAGGGGATCACCGCGAGAGATATAGTCACCTCAAAATCGATCGAGAACGCCATCATGATGGACATGGCCATCGGCGGGTCCACCAACACCGCCCTCCACATACCGGCGGTAGCCTCGGAGTTCGAGATCGACCTCGACCTCGCAGAGTTTGATCGGTTGAGCCGGGAGACACCTCACCTCGTCAACCTCAGGCCCGGCGGACCCCACCACATCCTCGATCTGGAGAGGGCCGGAGGGATCCCCGGGGTGATGAAGCGGCTGGAGTCGAAGCTCCACCTCGACGTCCTCACGGTGACGGGCAGGACCCTCGGCGAGGAGATCGGGAAGTTCAGGCCAGCCAACCCCGAGACCTTCGCGAAGGTCATAAGAACCCTGGACGACCCCGTCCACCCCGAGGGCGGGATCGCGATCCTCATGGGGTCCCTCGCCCCCGAAGGGTCCGTCGTCAAGCAGACGGCGGTCACCGGGTCGATGAGGAGGCACACCGGCCCAGCCAAGGTATACAACTCCGAGGAAGAAGCCCTGGCGGGGATAGTGGGAGGCGAAGTCGTCGCCGGAGACGTCGTCGTCATCAGGTACGAGGGGCCTAAAGGGGGCCCGGGGATGAGGGAGACGCTTTCTCCCACATCGGCGATTCAGGGAGCGGGTCTCGGAGACTCCGTCGCCCTCGTCACCGATGGCCGGTTCTCCGGCGGGACGAGAGGCCCCTGCATCGGGCACATATGCCCCGAGGCGGCCGTCGGCGGGCCCATCGCCCTAGTGGAGGACGGCGACGAGATCAGCATAGACATAGAAGGGCGGAGGATCGACCTTCTCCTGGACCCGGAGACCTTGGAGAGACGGAGGAGCGGCTGGAAGCCCCCCGAGCCCAAGGTCGCGAAGGGGATGCTGGCGAGGTACAGCAGGTCCGTCACCTCCGCGAGCCGGGGCGGGGTTCTCAGGTAGGTTGGAGATGGCCGATAAGAGGAGAAGGTCTCAGATGGAGAGAGGGGGCAAGAAGGGGATCAGGTCTTTTGTAGCCGTGGAGATCCCCGCCTTTATCCGCGATGAGATCGCTGTTGTCCAAAGGGAGATCGACCTTCCGGGGGTGAGGCTAGTAAACCCCGACCTCATCCACGTCACCGTCAAGTTCCTCGGGGACGTCCCTCTCTCGAAGGTGGACCGGGTCGTCGAAGCCCTCCGGACCGTCGAGCGGCCGGCCTTCACCGCCAGGGTGGCGGGGATCGGGGCCTTTCCGGGGAGGTCCATCCGGGTCGTCTGGATGGGAGTAGAAGGGGATTTTGAGCAGCTCTTCTCCGCCGTCGAAGAGGCGCTAGTCCCCCTGGGCTTCGAGATGGAGGGGCGGAGGTTCACCTCCCACGCCACCATCGCCAGGGTCAAAAGCTCCAGCCCCGAAACTACAGCCATCCTCGCCTCAAAACTCGAACCCTTCAAAGAGATCGACCTGGGCGAGTTCGATGCAGAGGAGTTCATCCTCAAGAAGAGCACCCTCACCCCCGGAGGCCCCATCTACGAGGACGTCGCTGCCTTCCCTCTATCCCGTCCTTGAGCAGGTCCTCTGCCGGGTCAGGCCATCAGGGGAGGAGCGGGGGAGGCTCGCCGCAGTCGCAGAGAAGACCGTCGCGCGGATAGAAGAGCTGGCGGCGGCAAAGGGTATAGAATGCGAGCCGATCCTGGTCGGCTCTGCCGCCAGGGGTACGTGGCTCTCAGGGGACCACGACCTGGACGTCTTCATCGGCGTCCCTGAGGGTTCGTCCCTCCTCCCGGCCCTGGAGGTCGCAAGGCTCGTGGCACCAGAGCACGAGGAGAGGTACGCAGAGCATGCTTACGTCCACGCCAACTTCGAGGGGTTCCGGATCGACCTAGTCCCCTGCTATCTGGTGGAGGACGCCTCGAAGATCATCTCCGCCGTCGACAGAACCCCCTTCCACTGCCGGTACGTCTCGGCTGAGATCAGAGGGCTCGAGGACGAGGTCCTCCTCATAAAACAGTTCATGAAGGGGATCGGGGTCTACGGCTCGGAACTGAAGGTAGGCGGCTTCTCCGGCTACCTGGCGGAGCTTCTGGTCATCAGGTACGGATCCTTCATCAGCGTCCTGGAGGGAGCATCCTCCTGGCGGCCGGGGGAGACGATGGACCTTTCGGGCCATTCTTCCCGGAACCACCCCGACCCCCTCGTAGTCGTCGACCCCGTCGATCCGGGGAGGAACGTCGCCGCCGCCCTCACCCTGGACAGGATGCTCCAGTTCGTGGCGGCAGCCCGCCTGTTTCTGGAAGATCCGGGCCTGGATTTCTTCTTCCCGCCGGAGATTTTCCCCCTGACCGACGAAGAGCTTCGCGAAGAGATGGCTCGGCGAGATAGCGCCTTCATCCTCCTGGAGTTCGGCGGACCCGACCTGGTGGAGGATGTGATCTTCCCGCAGCTTCGAAAGGCCGAGGAGTCGGTCCGGGCCCTCTTCGTCAGGAGCGGCTTCTCCGTCCTCCGGTCAGATGCCGACTGGCATAGGGGCATCACCTTTGAGCCTCCCGGCTCTGACGGCGTAGGCGAATCTGGGATCTTTGGCACCATCAGGATCCTCTTCGAGCTGGAGGTGGCGACCCTCCCCAAGGTGGAGAGGAGGGTCGGACCCCCGGTCTGGGAGGCGGCGCACGCGAAGAAGTTCGTCGAAAGCCACCCGGAACCCCTCTGCGGCCCCTACATCCGGGAAGGTCGGGTGGTGGTGGAGGTCCCCAGGAGGTTCGCCCTCGCCTCCCCGGGTGGCCACCCTCGCCCTGGGGCGCCACCTGGGCCGCGAGCTGGTCCGTGGCTACAAGATATACAGGGGGGAGGAGATCCTCGGGATCGTAGACCCGGAGTTTCGGGCCTTCATGGCCAGGTACTTTTCGGCGCGACAGAAGGTGGGCTGACCCCTTTCAGGACCGCATCTACGCCTTCGTCCCAAAGCAGCTCCAGTAGGGGGCAAGAGCCCTCTTCACCTCATCTATCTTCTCTTCTGCCCTCGGGTCCTGATACCTCTCCATCTCCGGCATAGCTTCCCCCTTGAAGGCCCTCAATATCGCCACCACCGAGTAGGAGAGGGCCTCCAGGTTGTATCCTCCTTCCAGGGCGGCTACGACCCTTCCCCGGCAGCAGGCGTCGGCGATCTCTTTGACAGCCGCGGCCATATATCCGAAGGCGTAGGTGGTGAGGTTCATGCCACTGAGGGGATCTCCCACGTGGGGGTCCTGGCCGGCGGAGACGAGGACTATATCGGGCCCGAACTCCAGGGCTACAGGCTTGAGGACCTCCTCGAAGGCGGCCAAATAACCGGAGTCCCCCGTCCCCCGGGGTAGGGGGACGTTCACCGTGAACCCCTCGGCCCCGTCCATCCCCACCTCCCTCACCCTCCCGGTCCCCGGATAGTGGGGAGACTCGTGGGTGGAAAAGAACAGGACCGACCGGTCGTCGTAGAATATGGCGCTGGTGCCGTTGCCGTGGTGGACGTCCCAGTCGACGATCAGGACCTTATCTAGCCCCATCTTCTGGGCAGATCTCGCCGCTATGGCGACGTTGTTGAATACGCAAAACCCCATCCCCCTGTTGGGGAGGGCGTGGTGCCCCGGCGGCCTCACCAGGGCGAAGGCGTTATCCAGATCGCCTTTGACGACCGCCTCGACGCCGGTGATCACCCCCCCCGCCGCCATAAGAGCCGCATCGTAGGACCTCGCCGATATGACGGTATCCAGGTCGAGGTATCCTCCGCCCCTCTCAGAGGTGGCCCTCACCTGGTCGATGTATCCTGGAGAGTGGATCATCCCCACCTCCTCCAGGGTGGCACTCCTGGGGGTGATAAACTCCAGCCCCAGCCCTGAGGACTTTATCTTCTCGAGGGTGGTGATGAGCCGCTCCTTCCTTTCAGGATGGCTGTCGGTCTCGTGTTCCAGATAGATGGGGTGATATATCAGGCCAGTTCTCGCCATACAACTTCGTATATCGAGGCAGATGTAGAAACATTTTTCCCCGGATGGATGGAGCCTAATGATGGGAGATCTCATCTAAGATCCTTCTTCGATGCACCTCTGATCCGTCCATCGCCCCTCCAGAATTTCAGGCGCAAGGGGACGATCTTCTCATCGAGAGACCACAAAAGATATATGGTGAAATCTTATATCATATCTCCATAGTCCCAAAGGGATCGGGAGGGTGATGCGGCTATACAGTGTCATATTGATGCTAAACAGCAGCTGTTGGCGTCCCCAGTTGGGTGGCACCACAGTGGCGGGGAGATCAGTGTGGGCGATAGTTTTGAGGATAATCATACTGTATGCTGCATGAACCTAACCCCATAGGGGATAAAATAGGAGGTTAACAAGATAATGACGAAAGTGACCGCGATTACGCTTACAGCTCTGGTCATGCTGCTCGCATCAGCGATGGCGGTAAGCGCAGTCGATAAGGTGGAGATCCGCGGTCCTGTGGCTACGGTGGAGGAGACATCCTACACCTGGGGCCCGCTGGACTTTGCGGCATTCTTCTACGATATCGACGACGACATCGGAACTGAAGAGATCACCCTTACCATCACCAGAGGGAACATCCTCGATGAGGACACCGGCGTAATCTACACCACCAGAACCCAGGCCAAGGACTTCGACTTTGAAGACTGGGGCCAGTTCGAGGTTATAGGATTCCTTGCTGATGAGTACTTCGCAGGCTACGTTCGCGGCGGGTATATCGCGCGGCAGTCTGACGACATCAACATGCTACGTGATGAGCATCTCAGCAAGATCCTCATGGACGAAGACGATGAGAGAACCATTGCTACAGGTTCGCCTCTGAAGCTCCATGAGGACTACGAGCTTGCAATTCAGGCGATCGACCTCGACGGCAACAAGGTCTACGTCCAGCTTATGAAGAACGGCAGGGTTGTCGACTCTGCGATCGTTGAACCGTCCAAACCCGGCGCTACCATCGCAGACCAGACGTACGTCTACAAGAAGGACATAGGAGACACCAAGGACATAGTGATAATCGCCGTCAACTTCAAGAACGCCTTCCGTGGTGCCACAGTTGACCTCGCAACCATCAACGGCATCTGGCAGATATCAGACCAGTACACCGAAGTTACAAAGGACACCAAGTACGGCAGGATGACTGTCGACGAGGTCATCGATAATCAGATAACTATGATCAACGACGGTGAGAGGATCACCCTAACCAGAGACAGGGACACCCGCTTGATGGAAGATGTCTGGATCAGAACCTCTGACTCCCTCGATCCGACCAGGTTCTACCTCTACAAGGAGATAACCGAGCCAGGAACTTATGAGGTAAGAGCAACTGTCGCTGAGGTCGCTGATGGTGCAGTAATATCCTGGGATGCGACTAACTTCGCTGGGTTCTTCTACGATATCGACGACAACATCGGAACTGAGACAATCCAGATGACCATCACCAGAGGGAACATCCTGGATGAAGACGATGGTGTCATATACACGACAACAACCCAGGAAAAGGCATTCGATTTCGAAGACTGGGGCCAGTTTGAGGTTATAGGATTCCTTGCTGATGAGTACTTCGCAGGCTACGTTCGCGGCGGGTATCTCGCCCGGCAGTCCGACGACATCAACCTGCTACGTGATGAGCATCTCAGCAAGATCCTCATGGACGAAGACGACGAGATAACCATTACTACAGGCTCGCCTCTTAGGCTACATGAGAACTACGAGCTTGCAATTCAGGCGATCGATCTCGACGGCAACAAGGTCTACGTCCAGCTTATGAAGAACGGCATGGTTGTTGACTCTGCGATCGTTGAACCGTCCAAACCCGGCGCTACCATCGCAGACCAGACGTACGTCTACAAGAAGGACATAGGAGACACCAAGGACATAGTGATAATCGCCGTTAACTTCAAGAACGCCTTCCGTGGTGCCACAGTTGACCTCGCAACCATCAACGGCATCTGGCAGATATCAGACCAGCACAGCGAAGTTACAAAGGACACCAAGTACGGCAGGATGACTGTCGACGAGGTCATCGATAATCAGATAACGATGATCAACGACGGCGAGAGGATCACTCTCAGCAGAGACAGGAACATCCGCTTGATGGAAGATGTCTGGATCAGAACCTCTGACTCCCTCGATCCGACCAGGTTCTACATCTACAAGGAAGTGACGATCGAGGATGACGTAGTCGAGCCCGTCCCCGAGCCCGTTGTCACTCCTGAGCCCGTGGTTGAGCCCGTAGTCGAGCCCGAGCCCGTGGTCGAGCCCGTGCCCGAGCCCGAGCCCGAGAACGGAATCCCCGGATTCGAGGCGGTCTTCGCCATCACCGGACTTCTGGCGGTATCCTACCTCGTCCTGAGGAAGAGAGAGTAATGAGATCCCAGGAAGAGCCCGAAGCTCTTCCTTCTTTTCTTTTATCTGTTTCAACCCCTCATCTGCGGTTCCGTCTTCTCTGACGATTCTCTTGTTCTCCCTTCCATAACATACCTCATCGTCGAGTTTTTCTCCATCCCTACGGCTGAGAGGAGAGATCTGATGAGCGCCTTGTTCGAGGCCGCCGAGGGCATCCGACAAAAATAACTATAAGGGATGATATACATCTATTAGATGAGATCTCTTCTCTCATAAGAGGCGGTGTCTGAGATGACTGACGCGATGTTCTTCGAGAAGATCGATGGAGGAGACGTCCGCTGCGGACTATGCTGCCACTTCTGCCGGATTAGGCCTGAGAAGAGGGGGATATGCGGCGTGAGGGAGAACGATGGGGGAGCCCTCAAGACCCTCGTCTACGGCAAGCTCATAGCCATGCACGCCGACCCGATAGAGAAGAAGCCCCTATACCACTTCATGCCAGGCCACCTCAGCTACTCCATAGCCACGGCAGGGTGCAACTTCAGGTGCCTCCACTGCCAGAACGCCGAGATATCCCAGATCCCGGCCGGGAAGGGATTGATTCCAGGAGAGTTCGTGGAACCGGAGAGGGTGGTGGCCGAGGCCTTGGCAGCCGGCTGCATCTCGATCGCCTACACCTACACCGAGCCGACGATATTCTTCGAGTACGCCCTCGACGTCTCCAGGATCGCCGCTGATAAAGGATTAAAGAACGTCTTCGTCAGCAACGGCTATCTGAGCGAGGAGGCGGCGAGGACTATCGAGCCCTACCTCGACGCCATAAACGTCGACCTGAAGGGGGACGACGGGTTCTACAGGAAGGTCTGCGGCGCGAGATTGGAGCCGGTCAAGAGGACGATCGAGCTTTTGTGGCGCCTGGGGATATGGGTGGAGGTGACGACCCTCATCATCCCAGGATACAACGATTCCGACGCCACCCTGCGGGATATCGCCGAGTTTCTCTCCGGGATCAGCCCAGATATCCCCTGGCACGTCTCGGCCTTCTATCCGACCTACAAGCTGAAGGACGCCCCGCCCACACCCGCCAAGACGATCCGGAGGGCGGCGGAGATCGGAAGGAGGGCGGGGCTACATTTCGTCTACGACGGAAACGTCCCCGGCGAAGAAGAGAAGACGACCTGCTCGGCCTGTGGCGAGGCGCTGGTGGAGCGTTTCGGCTTTCGGGTGGCGCGAAACGGGGTCGTCGACGGCAGATGCCCCGCCTGTGGCGAAGGGGTTCCTGGTGTATGGTGATCTTCCAGGCCGGGCAGGTTCAGGCGGATTCGGATCGAAAGACAGAAGAGCTGTCGTGGCATTCCACAATCCGGATAGTCCATATGGGAGAGGTCCGAATATGTCGTCGAGGGAGAACTTTCTTCAGGCCGCCATCGGCGGAAGAGAGCCTCCAGCCGTCAGGATGGTGGCCAGGGCTGAAGGAATAAGCCCAGCCGTTCTTCTTAAGCTGGTGGCCGCCGGACGGGTCGTCATAATGGAGCGAGAGGGCAGACCGCCCCTGGGGATAGGGGAGGGGCTGAGGACCAAGGTCAACGCCAACGTTGGGACCTCCGCCGATCTCGTTGATCCCGATGGGGAGGTGGAGAAAGCGATCGCCGCCGAGAGGTACGGCGCCGACACCGTCACCGACCTCTCCATGGGGGGTCCCATAGACGATATATTCAAGAGGATAAAAGAGGCGACCAGCTCCCCCCTGACGACGGTCCCCATCTATCAGGCCGTCGCCGAGAAGGGCTCCTTCGACTCCATAACCGAGGGCGAGATCCTCCAAACCATCAGAAAACAGGTCGGGGCGGGGGCGTCGTCCGTCGTCGTCCATGCGGCCATAACCCTCGATATGCTGGAGGGGCTGAAGAGGTCGAAGAGGATCATGGGCGTCGTCTCCAAGGGCGGCTCCTTCACCTCGGCATGGATGCTGGAGAAGGGGGAGGAGAACCCCTTCTCCACCCACTTCGACGAGATATGCGGGGTCCTCGCCGAAAGGGACGCGGTCCTATCTCTGGGAAACACCATGCGGAGCGGGTGCATATCCGACCCCATGGACGCGGTCCAGATTGCGGAGATGGAGATGAACGCGGATCTGGCGAAGAGGGCGAACGATCTCGGGGTCCAGGTCATAGTGGAGGGGATGGGAGGCCACGTCAGGCCTGACAGGATACCCGAGTACGTCGCCCTCTACAAGAGAAGAACGAACTTCAGGCCCCTATTCGTCGCCGGCCCCCTTCCCATCGATATCGGCATCGGATACGACCACATCGCCGGATCTGTCGGCGGCGCCATGGCAGCCGGCTCCGGGGCCGACTACCTATGCTACATAACCCCCTCTGAGCATCTGGCCCTCCCCGACGTCGACCAGGTGAGGGAGGGGGTGGTGGCCTTCAAGATCGCAGCCCATATAGGCGACACCATGAAGTACGGGCCAAGGCTCGAGGACGAGATGCTGGCAAGGAAAAGGAGGGAGAGGGACTGGGAGGGTCAGTTCAGCCTCGCCATAGATGGTGACCGGGCAATGGAGATCCGTTCTCGCAGGGGAACGGACGGCTGCTCCATGTGCGGGAAGTACTGCGCCATCGCCGTCATGGAACAGCATCTCCGGTGATCTTCGGCGATCGGATCCTGCTCCCTCTGGACCTCTCAGCCTCCAGCAAAGAACCCCCTCACAATAACTATTTCAAAGGACAGCTCCCTTGAACTTCTCAAACCCTATCTCTTCGATGAACTCACCGAGCCTCTTTTTCTCGGCGTTGGCCTTGTAGTATTTTATGACCTTATCCGCCAGAGCTAGGGCCTCTTCGTCGGAGAGCGCCTCCGCCAGGACGACCCCGAGCCGGGGCTTACGGGCCGCGTTTCCTCCCACCAGGACCGTCCATCCCTTGGCCGTCCCCATGAGCCCCAGGTCCTTGACGGCGGGCTCGGCGCAGGAGTTGGGACAGCCCGAGACCCCCATCTTGAACTTGGAGGGCAACTCCATCCCGTGATAAAGCTCATCGAGCTTGAGGCCGACGCCGACGGAGTCCTGTAGCCCCCTCTTGCAGAAGGTCGTCCCAGGACAGATCTTGACGGACCTGACGCAGAGGCCTATCGCAGCCCCGGGCTTCATCTCCAGGTCCGCCCAGGCAGAGTCCAGATCCTCAGCCTTTAGGCCGACGATGGCTATCCTCTGAGCCGAGGTGATCTTCAGGGCCGCTGCCTTGTACTTCTCCGCCACCTCGGCGATCTTCTTCAGCCCGGCCGGGTCGATGATCCCTCCGGCGATGTGGGGGGCGATGGCGTACGTCTCTTTGTCTCTCTGGAGGATCGCTCCTTTTTCCATCAGGTCTTTTGGCATATAATTCAGACTCCTTAGATGTCTCTACACTCTAGTTTATCCTGCTTTTCTCTGTGACTTCCTCTCCGCCCTAAAGAGCGGAGCTTCCTGCTTCACTGAGCCGACGCTTACTTGGGATTGACCCCAAGCCGGAGGTCGATTCTCCACAGGCTCTACCCCTCAGTCCGAGGGTGCGAATGTTCAAGCTGGCATTGAGGTCTCGGTCCATCTCAAGCCCACATCTTGGGCATATATGGACGCGATCGGCCAGCTCTTTTGGGACCAGCGTCCCGCAACTTGAACAAGTTTGTGACGTGTTTCTTGGGTCCACCAACACTACGCTTTTGCCAGCTCTCTCAGCCTTGCTCTGCGTGAACTGTATTAGCTTGCCCCAGGAAACGTCCTGAATGTGCTTTGCTAGATGATGATTCTTAAGCATACCACCGATATTTAGATCCTCGAAGACAATGACATCCGCCGAATCCACCAGCTTTCTTGATGTCTGATGCAGAAACTCGTCTCGCAAGCTGGTAACTCTTTTCCCTATCCTAGACAGTTGTCGCCGAGCCTTCTTCCGGTTCCTGGATCCCAGCTTCTTCCTGTGCAACGATTTCTGAGCAGCCCTCAGCTTCTTTTCAGCTTGGACGTAATATCGAGGATAATCGTACACTTCTCCATCGGATGTGGTTACGGCGTGCTCAATTCCGAGATCGACACCTATGACTTTTCCAGATTCAACTGGCGTGGGTGCAGGTGTTTCTCGCTCGGTAACGAATATGACGAACCAAGCACCCGTTCCATCCCTCTTGATGGTACACGTCTTGATATTCCCTTCGATAGGTCGGTGGACGAAGGTCCGAATAGTTCCTGATATCTTCGACAACTTCAACCTGTTGCCTTCAAGCTTGAACCCCGATTCCGGAAACGTGAACGAGTTGTACCGTTTCTTGAATCTCGGATACCCTTTCTTCTTAGCGCCTTCTCGCACCCGTCGGAAGAAATTGTCCATTGCCTTCTTTTGCCTACGAAGTACATCTTGAAGAACATGAGAATGGACCTTTCTAAGATCGGGATCTCTCTGTTTTTCGCGAACAAGGATATATGCCTGATCTTCATAAGATCGGGTCTCACCGCGTTTCTCCCAGGAAGCCTTCCGATCTGCAAGTGCTGTATTCCACAAGTTCCGGCAGATTTCAAGAGTATCCTCTAACTCTGCTACCTGCTTTTGATTAGGATATATTCGGAACTTGTAGGCAGATCTCATTTTGATTTCTGCTCCTCGATGTACTGCTTTATTGTTTCAGCGGTTACAGTTCCAGCCGTCCCAACGAAATACGAATTTGTCCACCGGAGGTATGGTGCACCCCATCTGTGGTTGTAGATCCTGGCACTGATGCCTTTGAACCAATTAACAAGCAGCGAGGGAGCATGTGCTGGAGGCGATGAAATGAAGAGATGTATATGATCTGGCATGATTTCTAACCCCAAGATTTCAATCCCCTTGGACTGTGCGATCTCTTCCAGAATCTCTTTCAAATCCGTCGCTACCTTCGCAGTTAGTACCGGTCTCGGATATTTTGGTATCCAGACCAGATGGTAATTGATGTTATACCTGCTATGACGAGAAGAACGCATCTTCACAACAGCTTTTAGGTATGAATACTATTTATAGGTGTAGTACGGGCTTACTCCGGCCTAAAGACCGGAGTTTGCGCCCTGAAATTTTCTATCAAAGCTATCTGAGTTCCGACTCCGATAGGACCGTATCTGGCCCCAAGGGGTGTCTCTCCGGACCCTCGTCCCCGGGCCCTCACCCACCGACCTTAGCCCTCCCTGATCCTGAGAAGGTCCCTGAATCCCTCGGGTCCGCCCTATCGGCCCTTTTTATCGAATCCTCGACGGCGTCTCTGATGATGTAGCCTGCCTTGTGGAGGATGGTGTCCTTCAGCTCCGGGTCCTGGTCCATGCTGGCGGTGCAGGGGTAGGCGTGATGGGCCTCCGATATCCTCTCCCGCAGGTCCGGCTGGTCTGGCTCAAGGCCCGTCATCCTCTTGGCGACGTACCAGGTGGACCCGCAGGGTGCCGACCTGACGACGTTGGCGGCGAGGATAGTCTCCTTCCCGGCCCGGCTCTTCTGGGTGATGATTTCAATCTTCGGCTCCCCGAAGTGGGCCTTCTCCATGAAGGCGTTTATTGCCGGCGTCGCCGGGTCGGGGCGCAGGCCGCAGAAGGGCTTGGCGAAGGCAGCCTCCAGGCCGAGCTTTCCCGCCTCCTCGGCGAGCTGGGTCCGAAGGCCCAGGGGGAGCTCTTTGGGCCTCTCCGAACCTCCTATGATCCCCTTATACCCCTTATCCTTCAGTATGGGGAGGAGGCCGAAGATTATGTCGGGGTGGACGTTGGAGACGATGGCGATATCGGCCTGCGGAATCCCCGGCGGTATGTGGGGGTCTACGTCGTCGAGGAAGTCGTCCAGGGTGTCGGGGTCGGGCATCTCGATGACGGAGACGAGATCCTCGGCGAGGCTGTACTTGCCGGATTTGCAGAGGGTGCAGGCATCGCCACAGGATACGCAGAACCCCGAGGCGTTGACCAGATTTTCGATGAGGGTCCTTCCAAACTCGCCGCTGTAGAATACCACGACCTTCATAATCTATTCTCCTGGTGGGGCGTCCTCCCCCGCCATAGTATACTTAGGATACCAACGTATATAGGCTTGGAGGTTTCCACCAGGATACCATGCAGGAAGGGTGCACCGTCAACAGGACGGTCAAGTACATCGCCCGGAAGTGGACCCTCCTCGTCCTCCTGGAGCTCTACAAGGGCGAGGGGCACAGGAGGCGGTTCTCGGAGCTGAAGAGCTGCCTGGCCGGGATCACCTCGAAGGTCCTCTCGGCGCGGCTTAAGGAGCTGGAGATGGAGGGGCTGGTGGAGAGGAGGGTCGAAGGCAGGTCCTTTCCGGCCAAGAGCGAATACTCCCTGACCGAGAGCGGCCTTGAGATCGTGGAGATCGTCAAGGATATGAAGCGATGGGCGCTTAAGTGGAAGATCTCTAACATCGAGTGCGGCTGCATCGACTGCTCCGAATGCGTCCTCTGAGATGGACCTATAAGGATCGCAGTGACATCGACGAAGGACTCGGGCCTCCGCCGATCGGCCCCGTCTCTACCGGCTCTGGATTGACATCTTCTGGGGAGCGGCCGTCCATAGTCAGGAGACCATATCAGCCCCAGAACCCAGGATATCTAAACGTATATTCCGAAGACTGCTCCCGCCAGGGTGAACCGCTCCTGATGGACCCTCACCATCTCGCTGAGGTCTGGATAAGGGCTAGACTCCCCTGCTATAGAGATCCATTTGTCGAGGCCGAAAAAATAAGCGTGGCTTGCATGATAGCCGTCGTACCTCATCGTAGGACCGTGGACGCCTTCGAACCTCTCGCCACCGACAAAGCCGCCGTAATACATCCCGGGGCCCCTCACCCCTTCGAACCGTGCCGAAGCCGCCGTCACCAAAAGCCCCATCAACAGAACCATCAGGACCATAAGCGCCATCTTTCGTCCCATAATCGCCCTCACCCGTAAACATTTTAGACGATCCTCAATCGATCTCTCGTATCTGTCAAGATCCCACTTCCGACTCTTGATGGTCGGTGGAAGGATAGATCTCTCGACATCGTCTTGATATGGTTTAGGTCTTGGTAGACAAAAAACGTTTCGATCCTCCTTCCAACCCAACTCTTATAAGAGGACGGAGACAATCCACCGGATCAATATGCCGTTCTGCAGCGTAGAAGAGGCGATCGAGGAGGTGAGGGCCGGCCGGTTCATCCTCATCCTCGACGACGAGGGGCGGGAGAACGAGGGCGACCTAGTGATGGCGGCGGAGATGGCGACCCCCGAGGCGATCAACTTCATGGCGAAGCACGGTCGGGGGCTGATATGCGTGCCGCTCTCCGGCGAGCGGGTCGAGGAGCTCGGCCTGCCCCTCATGACTCAGAACAACACCGAGAAGATGGGGACGGCCTTCACCGTCTCCGTCGACGCTAAGGGGAGGGGCGTTACGACGGGCATATCCGCATTCGACAGGGCCGAGACGGTAAAAGCGCTGATCGACCCCGCGACGACCTTAAACGACCTGGTGATGCCAGGCCACACCTTCCCGCTGCGGGCCCAGGAGGGGGGAGTCCTCCGCCGGGCGGGCCACACCGAGGCCTCCGTCGATCTGGCCAAGATGGCGGGGTTGTATCCGGCCGCCGTCATCTGCGAGGTGATGGCCGACGACGGGACGATGGCCCGCCTCCCGGAGCTGGAGCGGTTCGCCGCCGAGCACGACCTCAAGATGCTCACCATCGACCGGCTGATCCGGCGGAGGATGAGGAGTGAGAAGCTGGTGAGACGGATCGCCGAGGTAGATATGCCCACCGGGTACGGCGACTTTTGGGCCATCGGCTACGAGAGCCTCGTCGACGGCCAGTGCCATCTCGCCCTCGTAGCCGGCGACCCCTCCTCCGACGACGCCCTCGTCCGGGTCCACTCCGAGTGCCTCACCGGGGACGTCTTCGGGTCGAGGCGGTGCGACTGCGGCGACCAGCTCCACCTCGCCATGAGGCTTATCGCCGAGAGCGGGAACGGCGTCCTCCTCTACATGCGCCAGGAGGGGCGGGGGATAGGGATCGCCAACAAGCTGCGGGCCTACGCCCTACAAGAGAGGGGATACGACACCGTGGAGGCGAACCACCGGCTGGGGTATCCCGCAGACCTGCGGGACTACGGCGTCGGGGCCCAGATCCTGGTGGACCTGGGGATAAAGAGGATGAGGCTTCTAACCAACAACCCTCGAAAGATCGTCGGCCTCGAGGGGTACGGCCTGGAGATCGTCGACCGGGCCCCCATCGAGATACCGCCGAACGATAAAAATAGAAAGTACCTGGAGACGAAGAGGGACAAGCTCCACCACCTCCTCCTCCAGGAAGGTCCTGGATCGGGGAAGGATTAGATGGCCGCATCCCCGATCCGGCCGGCCTACTCGATCTTCACCTTCTTTCGGGTCGTCACCTCCACCTTGGGGAGGTGGACGGTCAGGACCCCGTCCTTGAGGGTCGCCTTGGCGTCGTCGGATCTGACCTCTGCCGGGAGCTTCAGGGACCTCTCATACCGCGAAAAGGACCTCTCCTTCCGGTAGAACTCTTCGCCCTTCTCCTCCTTCTCCTCCTTCCTCTCCGCCCTTATCTCCAGGAGGTCCTCGGCGACGGAGATCTCCACGTCCCCTTTGTCCATCCCCGGAAGGTCGACGGCGACTATCACCTCGTCGTCGGTCTCCATGACGTCGGCGAGGGGCTTCATCACGTCTCCCATGGCCGCTGGGACCCCCGGGGCCTCGGCCGCGAAGTCGTCGATCAGCTGGTTCATCTTATCCTGGATCTTTCTGATCTCGGGCATGTACCTCGCCTCGGGGTCGGAGATGCCGAACTCCTCCATCAGCCTGTTCATGCGGCTCTGAAGCCGCTTGAAGTCGTCTTTTGGAACTAATCCTGTCATGATCCATCACCAATTGTTTTTACGCATATCAAACTCAAATATCTTACTATAGATACTCCCCCTGGATGGCGACGACCTCCCGGCTGTCCCTCGCCGCGGCGTACTCCGCCAGAGGCTCGCGGTTCAGCTCGAGAAAGACGTGCCCCCAGGAGAACTTCGCCAGGATCTCCTCCGCCTGCTCCCTCTCACCCAGGATCACCAGGGCGGCGGCGAAGGCCTCCACCGTCGATAATTTGAAGGGTTTTCCGAAGTTTACGGGGTTGGCGGCGACGAGGAAGGGAAGGGCCCTGCCGTTGAGGCGGACCTTGCCAAAGACCTCCTCGGCGTGGGCCCAGGAGCAGTCGAGGGCGGCGAGCCCCCGGCCGACCTCCGTCCTATCGGCGGGGGAGAGGGCCCTCTCGCAGAAGGGGCTCAATACGAGGCGGCCCCGGAGCCGGTTATACCGCTTGGTGGTCTGGGCGAGACGGAACCGCTCCAGCTTTCTTCCGGTGCACCTCTTGGGGTCGCACTGGTCAGCGGTGTAGATGAGGAGATCCATGGAACGTAGATCTACCGATAATCCTATTAACGTTGTTTGCAACTTGCCACCATCATACCTTCGCCCGAAAGAATTGATCCAGAGGCCATCCCAATGAGCGAGATCTCCAAGGAGTACGACTTTAAAAAGGTTGAAGATAAGTGGGTCGGCGCCTGGGACGAGTCGATCTACTATTTCGACTGGAACTCCAGCGCGCCCCAATACATAATCGACACGCCACCGCCTTATCCCACGGGCAACTTCCACATAGGAAACGCCCTCAACTGGTGCTACATCGACTTCGTCGCACGGTACAAGAGGATGAGGGGGTACAACGTCATGTTCCCCCAGGGGTGGGACTGCCACGGCCTCCCCACCGAGGTGAAGGTGGAGGAGATCCACGGCATCACCAAGAACATGGTCCCAAGGGAGGAGTTTCGCCGCCTCTGCGAGGAGATGACCGCCGGAAACATCGCCAAGATGAGGGTGACGATGCGGCGGCTCGGCTTCTCCAACGACTGGTCGAACGAGTACGTGACGATGGACCCGGATTACTACTCCAAGACCCAGAGGTCCTTCGTCCGGATGTACGATGACGGGCTGATCTACCGGGAAGACCACCCCGTCAACTGGTGCCCCCGATGCAGCACCGCCATAGCCTTCGCCGAGGTGGAGTACGACTCCCGGACTACGACCTTGAACCACCTCCGGTTCCCTTCCCCCCTGGGAGACCTGGAGATCGCCACCACCCGCCCCGAGCTCCTCGCCGCCTGCGTAGCCGTCGCCGTCCACCCAAATGACGAGCTGCGGAGGAAGTATATCGGCAGCCAGGTAGCGGTTCCCGTCTTCGACTACCCCGTCCCTGTGATAGCCGACGAGGCCGTCGACCCTGCCTTCGGGACCGGAGCCGTCATGATCTGCACCTTCGGCGACAAGCAGGACGTCCGGTGGTGGGTCGAGCACCACCTCCCCCTCCGCCAGGCGATAGATCGGGAGGGGAGGATGACTGAGGCGGCCGGCAACTTCGCCGGGATGAAGATCTCCGAGTGCAAAGACGCCATCATCGATGAGATGAGGTCTGGAGGGATCATATTCAAGGAGGAGCCCCTCGACCAGAACGTCGGCCTCTGCTGGAGGTGCAAGACCGCAATCGAGATCCTATCCGAGAGGCAGTGGTTCGTCAAGATCGACCCCGCCGAGATCGTCGAGACCTCCGCCGAGATCCGCTGGGTCCCCGATCATATGGAGACGAGGCTTCTGAACTGGACGGGGACGATGGACTGGGACTGGTGCATATCCCGCCAGAGGATCTTTGCGACCCCCATACCCGTCTGGTACTGCAGGGGTTGCGGCGAGCCGCTGGTCGCGAAGGAGGAGTGGCTCCCCCTCGATCCGAACCTGACGGGTCCGCCGGTCCCGTGCCCGAAATGCGGCTCCGATGACTTGGAGCCCGAGACCGACGTCCTCGACACCTGGATGGACAGCTCCATATCCGTTTTGAACGTCACAGGGTGGCTCGGCCCCCACGAGCCCCGCTACCCCGCCCAGCTCCGACCCCAGGGGCACGACATCATCAGGACCTGGGCCTTCTACACCATCCTAAGGGCGAAGGCCCTGGTGGGGACGAGGCCCTGGGACTCGATCCTCGTCAACGGGATGGTCCTGGGGGAGGACGGCCGGAAGATGTCCAAGTCCCTCAACAACTTCATCGCCCCCGAAGAGGTGGTGGCGAAGTACGGCGCCGACGCCTTCCGGCAGTGGGCGGCGGTGGGCGGAAGCCCCGGAAGCGACGTCATGTTCCGGTGGAAGGACGTAATAAGCGGCGGAAGGTTCCTCCAGAAGATCTGGTCGATGTACCGGTTCTCTGCACCCCACGCCGTAAGATTCGATGACGCCGCTCCAAACCAGGTCGACAGGTGGCTCCTCTTCGAACTCTCGAAGATGATCGATGCGGTCACCGGATCGATGGAACGGTTCGCCTTCGACGAGGCCTTCAGGGCGATCAGGTCCTTCGCCTGGGAAGTCCTCGCCGACAACTACATCGAGCTCGTCAAGTCCCGGCTCTACGGCCCCGACGGCCCCGAAAAGAGGGCGGCCCAGGACACAATATTTAAAGCCCTGGAGGCCCTGACCGCCCTCCTCGCCCCCTTCACCCCCTTCATAGCCGAGGAGATCCGAAGGAACTTCTCCGGGGAGTCGGTCCACACCGCCTCCTGGCCGGAGCCGTTGGGTCTGGAGGCTCAGCCCGAGGGGGTTCTGATCAAAGAGGTGGCCTCTGCCGTCCGAAGGTACAAGTCGGACCGAGGGATGGCCCTCAACTCCCCCCTGGCGGGGATCGAGGTCTACTGCGACCTCGACCTGGAGACGGCGGACCTCACCGGCTCCACCGGCTCCCCTGTCTCGGTGAAGAGGGGCCGTCCCGAGATCGAGACGAGGGCCATCGAGGTGAGGCCTAAGATGAAGGCGATAGGTCCGGTCTTCAAGGATAAGAGCGGTGAGATCATAGGAGAGCTGGAAGGGATGGATCCAGAGGAGGTGGCCCAGATGGTGGAGGCTGGAAGGATCGAGGTCGATCTGGGGGGCGATCTGGTGGAGGTCAGCCCTGCGGCGGTGGAGATAGTAACCGAGACCCTCTCCGCCGGGCGTGCTGTCGATATGATCTCCCTCGATGGCGCCACCGTCCTCATCGGAACGGGGCCATGATCGAGGTGGAGGTGAAGGCCCGGGCCCCGCCGGGGATCGAGGAGAAGATCATCAACCTCGGCGGAGCAAAGATCGGAGAGGAGACCCACCACGACCTCTACTTCAACTCCCCATACCACGACTTCGCGAAGAGCGACGAGGCGCTCCGGATCAGGATAAAGGAGGATGGTGCGTATCTCACCTACAAGGGGCCGAAGCTCGATCCCGATACGAAGTCGAGACGGGAGGTCCGGGTCAAGATCGCCGATCCCCTGGCCATGGAGACGATCCTGGAGTCTCTCGGCTTTTCCCTGGCCGCCGTCGTCAAGAAGAGGAGGACGAAGTACTCCCTGGAGGAGGCGGTCCTCTGCGTAGACGATGTGGAGGGGCTCGGGGCCTTCCTGGAGGTGGAGCTCTCCGGAGGCGCCGACTGGCAGGTCCAGAAGAGGACCGCCCTCGATATCATGGCCGGTCTCGGGATATCTGAATCTATAAGAGAGTCCTACCTGGAACTTCTGGCGGAGGGGAGAGATGGCCGCTGAAACGGTCCGGGAAAGGATCTCTCCCATGGTTGTGATGATCCTATTCCTTGCCGTCGTCCAGATCCTCTCCATAGCCCTGATGGAGCCCCTCTCGGCGACGGAGGTGAGGATCTTCGACGACCCCGAATCGGCGGCAAACCCCTTCGGCTACATCCTTCTCGTCCTGGGGTTCACCCTCTTCATTCTGATGGCCCTGAGGCTTAAAAAAGGGTGGGTAGTCAGCGGCGTCGTCCTCCTGGCCGTAGCCATAGGAGTCTACTACGTCCTCTCTGCCTTCCTCTCCCCACTTCTCGCCCTGATTTCGTCCCTCGCCGTCATCGCCCTCCTCCACCTCCACCCGGAATGGTACGTCATCGACTTCGTCGGCCTCATCGTCTGCGCAGGGGTCGGGACCCTCTTCGGCCTCAGCATGACCCCCATCCCTGCCCTCCTCCTCCTCCTCCTCCTGGCGGCGTACGATGCCATATCCGTCTACAAGACGAGGCACATGGTCACCCTCGCCGAGGGGGTTATGGAGATCAAGGCCCCCCTCCTCTTCGTGGTCCCGAGGAGGTGGGGTTACAGCTTCCGGCGGGAGGGGATGGGGTCGGGGGACGATCGGGGAGCTTACTTCCTAGGCCTGGGGGACGCCATCATCCCCACGGTTCTGGTGATCTCCGCCAACTGGTACTTCGACCTTCCTGCGATGGAGATCTTCGGGATCGGGGCAAACCTCCCTGCCCTGGGGGCGATGGTGGGGACATACCTAGGCTTCGCCCTCCTCTCCTTCACCAGCAGGGATAAACCCCAGGCTGGCCTTCCCTTCCTCAACGGCGGAGCGATCCTCGGATTTCTCGCAGGGCTCGTTATATCGGGTCAGCCCCTCTTATGAGGGGTCACCGACAACTTTTTTTTGGCAGCGCCTCATCTCAGTTACCGGAGGTCATCGAGGTGGACGAGAACGACGTCGTTTTGGAGTCGCAGTTCCTGCCCTTCTGCCCGAAGTGCGGGATCGAGTGCGAGGCGAGGGAGCTGCGGCGAGCTCTCGACTCGGAGAACTGGAAGAAGGTGGTGGTCGAGGCGATCTACTACTGCCCAAGATGCGACAACTACTGGAGCGAGGGGCTGGTGGAGAAGGGGTACAAGTGAGCTGATATGGGAGAGATGGTGGAGGAGGGCTCCGTCACCCTGAACATCGAGGGGGCCTTCTACAACCCCAAGATGAGGCTTTCCCGGGAGATCGGGGTGGCGATGACGAAGGCCCTCGGGGTCAACGATTACCTCGACGCCCTCGCCGCCAGCGGAGCACGGGGGCTCCGGGTGGCTAAGGAGGCGGGAGCGGTCAAGGTAGCATTGAACGACGTCAGCCCCAGGGCCGCCGCCCTGATCCAGGAGAATGCGAGGCGTAATGGCCTGGAGGCTTGCGAGATCTTCTCCAGCAACGCCAACGTTCTCCTCCACCAGAGGCGGTTTGAGGCCGTCGACCTGGACCCCTTCGGGTCGCCGGCCCCGTTCCTCGCGGCAGCGGCCCGGTCTGCCATGGGATACCTCTTCATCACCGCTACCGATACCGCCCCCCTATGCGGAGCCCACCTCAAGAGCGGCATAAGAAAGTACATGGCGGTCCCCGTAAAGGCCGAGCACCACCGGGAGATGGGGACCAGGATCCTCCTTGGGACCGTCGCGAGGGAGCTGGCGAGGGTCGACAAGGGGATGGGGCCCCTCCTCACCTACGCCTCCGACCATTACGCCCGGACATACGTTAAGATCGAGAGGGGGGCGGATAGAGCCGACGAAACCCTAGGCGGCGTCGGCTACCTGGAGGTCTGTCGTCACTGCGGACGGTGGCGCGCGACGCCGGGGATCGGCTGCAGATCGAGGGGCGTATGCTCTTTCTGCGGCGAGAAGGCGCAAGTTGCCGGCCCCCTCTGGCTCGGTCAGATCCAGGATCGGGAAGTGATAATAACCGCCCTGGCGGAGCTACAGAAGTCCCAGGCCAGATCCGATCGCGCAGTCCGACTTCTCCAGCTCTGCGCCGACGAGATCGACGAGCCGATGTACTACGACCATCACAAGCTCTGCAGGAGATTCAAGGCTACTCCGGGGACGGCCGACGACCTCGTCAAAGAGCTCAGAATGATCGGCTGGAAGGCATCCAGGACCCATTTCAGCGGCGTGGGGATCAAGACCGACGCCCCCATCGAAGTCCTTGGGGAGATAATATCCTCAGCTTGACCATTTGAAGATCCAGATCATCCGCCCTCCTTGTCTAAATCGGCGCCTCATCTCCGGCTTGACCCGAAAGTTAATATGGGATAAGGGAAATAACTGAGGTTGACTGCCGCACCAATGAGTGCAGCGGTAATGTGGCACGAGATGATGAAAATTACCCCCTTCATTGCTACTCCCTTACGTCACCTCGTGCCAACCCTTCATTGACGCGACCATGATAAGTAGGGTCAACCATAACCGTAGGCGTATGCCTGGCCCTCAGGCGATAGCTCACATCCAACCTATTTTATCGCCCCATAACGTACATCCTCTATAAATCTATGCAGAGTCCGAAATGATAAAATAGGATGACCTACGACAAGCCTTTCCTATGAAGATCGCGGTTCTTGGCGGCACCGGTGATTTCGGCGTTGGACTTGTGATGCGGTGGGCAGGGGAGCATGAGATCATCATCGGGTCGCGAGGAGCCGATAGGGCCGGGAAGGCCGCAGAAGAGATCACCAGGATTCTGAGGGATAGGGGCGTTGAAGCCGATATAAGAGGCATGGAGAACGGCGACGCCGTCGAGGAGAGCGATCTCGTCGTCTTGAGCATACCTTACAACTCCACAAAGACGATGGTGGAGGAGCTGAAAGGAAGGTTCAACGATCAGATCGTCGTCTCTCCCATAGTCCCCATGAACAGGGTGGGGAAGCGGTATATGTACACACCTCCAGCTGAGGGGAGCGCAGCCCTTCTGATACAGAAGATCCTGCCGCCTTCGGTCCGCATCGTCTCTGCCTTCCATACCGTCTCCTCCAAAGCCATCAGGGACATGGACAACCTATTGATGGGAGATGTCATCATCGCGGGCGACGACCAAGAATCTAAACGGATCGTCGCCGACCTGGTCAGAGCGATACGAGATCTACGCCCCCTCGACGGAGGAGACCTGAAGGTAGCAGCCCAGATTGAGGGAATTACACCGCTCCTTCTAAACCTGGCCAAGGTCAACGGCAACGTCATCAAGTGCCCTGGGATCGCCGTTGTCCTCAGCTGCCCCACCGAAAAGAAGATCGAAAGCTGCCATCTGTAAACTACCCCCCTCTGAAGAGGGGAGCTTTCTGTAGCCCTGGAATCTTTTCTGCCTCGATTAAGCAGAACAACCCCGGACCTCCGGGCTGGTTTACAGCAGCCCCAAGATCAGCAATATTTTTAGCTCCGTTGTAGTCTGCGTCCCCGCCCCAACCACACGAAGGACAGGAAAACACCTTCCCGTTCCTGTCCCCGATGTGGTGGCACTGATGACAGGTCTTGCTTGTGTAAGCGGGCTCTACCAGAATCACAGGGATACCAGCACCTAGTGCCTTATAGCTCACGAACTCTTTAAGCTGGTAGAACGCCCACTTGTGTAAAGACTTGATTCGACGATTAGACGTCTGCCTGATCCCCGATAGATCTTCCAATGCAATTGCAGACTCGGTTTCGATGGCTCTCTGAACTATGCTTTTGCTGATCCCATGGTTAACCCATCTCTGGAACCTTTGCTCCTTACCCGACAGCCGTTTCAGAAGTTGTCTACATCTCCGTCTGGTACTTCTTGTGCCCTTCGAGGCTTTGCGTTGGAGGTCGGTTCGCAGTTGGGCGAAGTGGTCTCTTACCGTTTTAATCTCAGATCCTGAATATGTCTCACCTTCTGAAGTTACTGCAAGATCAGTTATCCCCAAATCGACTCCTATCACCTTATCGGTCTCTATGGTATCGGGAGCTTCGGATTTGACCTGGATATCAATATAGTAACCCGATCTCATCTTTACCAGTGTTGCCGACGTGGGTTTCTGACCTTTCAATAGGTTCCGCTGGTAATTCCCAATATCAAGGGGAATTCGTTCCCTACCGTGTAGAAGAGTCAATCCAACCTGCTCATCGGCTTCTCTGTACTGGAATATCCTCTGATCGTAGCTGATACTTGTTGGCTGAAACTCTTCGATTTTGTTCTTGCCTGCAGTTTTACGGTTCGACGCTACTCGTCTTATAGCCTGAATAGTTAAGTTCGCAGATAGTCCGAACGTCTCCCTTGCATCTTGGTAGATCAAGTACTGCATTTTAATCCCGCCCTTAACCTTCGGATCGACGTTCTGATTGATCCAGGTGCAAGCGTCGGCAAAAAATACCAATGTCTCCTCGATAGACTTCGCCTGAGTATCAGTGGGAGCAAGCTTACACCTAACGGTTAATACCTGATCTACCATCATGTCAACTTTAATTTTTCAGCCATAAGTATTTTTTGATCCTAAGGAGCAGGGGAATAAGTACGGCCTCCTCCCACGACTAAAGTCGCGGGAATCCGGCCTGATTTCGTCTTGAACGTCGGCCTTCCTTGAGACCTGAAGGGCGGAGCCCAACGATATTCAGGGATGGATCCAGCTCCTATCCTTCCAGCCCATCGATGATCTCTTTGAACCGCTTCTCAGCCCTTCTCCTCTTGATGGCGGAGAGCTTTCTTATCTCTCCCTCATCGACCCTCTCCCTGGAGCAGTCCATCCCCTCCAGAAGCCTCCGGCCCCGATCGGATCTGACGATCACCGTGGAGTATCCCTCGGGACTTCCCACCGATCCGACGGATATATCGGCGAGCCTGGAGACGAAATCGGCGCAAAATAGACAGCCCTCACTGATATCGCCATCCAGGTCCGAGACCTTGCAGGACCGCACCTCATCGCCTATGAAGATCGAGAACCTCCCTTTGGCTATCTGTACACGTTCCGCCTCGTCGAGATCGATGGAGAATGCGTCGCGGATGTGCCTCTTCAGCCTGGCGGGATCGAAGCTCTCAAAACAGAATAGCCCCACCAGTACTATCTCTGCATCCGGAAAAGTCCCCCCCAGATACCCTCCCGCCTGAAGCCTCCTCACCGATCTGATCTGGCAGGGGGTTCCCACCACGGCGATCCTCCTCTTGCCGCTCCCGAGGGCCAAGAGAAGCTTCGGGATGAGGGGTACCCGGACATATTTGGTGCCCGCTGATGCCATGACGCCGTCATGGTCATCGACTATGGCTGCATACGCCCTATAGTCATCCCCCGGCATGACGACGACGGCGGCATCTATGGAGCCCATCTCGATCGCCGAGGCCAATATCGTGGTGACCGCCCCGCCGTCCTGCCCCTCACCATGGCCCCTGCATCCGAAGACATCGGCGCAGACGCCCATATCTTCGTCTATCTCTCCACTCAAAAGACGGCTCTCGATCTCTTCTGTCTCCTCAGGCGTGAGGGGATAGATATGCTCCATCTCTCGGATCGCGGCCGTCGGACAGACGAGGGCGCAGGCGCCGCAGGCCATGCAATCCTCTGAAAAGTCCCGGTACGCCGCGTCGACGGCCCGCTCGACGCCCCGCAAGATGGGGCTCATCGCCGAGACGCCCACCAGCTCCTGGCAGACCCGGGTGCAAAGCCCGCAGAGGATGCAGCTCTCATCGGCGAGTTTGAACCTCGGAGTTGAGACGCCGTATTCCTTCGCCAGGGCCGCGATCCTCGCCTCTCCCGGGGACCTGGCGAGGAGAAGCTCGAGGATCATGGACCGTAGACTGAAGATCTCAGGAGAAGAGGTTTTGACGACAAGACCCGCTTCTACAGGGTAATTGCAAGAGGTGACCACTTTTATTCTGCTATTCCTTTCTATCTCCACAGAACAGAGCCTGCAGGCGCCGATGGGGGTCAGGGCTGGGTGATGACAGAGGGTAGGTATAATAATTCCCGCATCCTTAGCAGCCTCCAGAAGGGTCTTATCGTCATCGGCCTCTAAATCCCGACCATCTATCCTCAACATCACCTTCGCCACTCCTGAATCGCCTCCTATCCCATACCTATCCTCATCTTTCTCGGCAAAATGGCCGCCATCTCATGGGACCTGTTGGGGGGCCGATCTGCCTGAGGTCCTGGCCACAGCCATCACCTTCGACGGACATACATGAAAGCATATACCGCAACGAGAGCATCTCGATTGATCGATGACCATGAAGGTATCCTCGCCCTTCCCTCCCTCCGGTTCAGATATCGCTCCTTCAGGGCAGTTCCTCTCGCAGATGCCGCAGGCTATGCAGAGGTCCGGCCGGATGAAATAGGATATGAGACCTTCACATACCAGGGCAGGACATCGCTGGTCTTCGATATGGGAGAAGTACTCATCCTTGAAGTAGCGGATGGTGCTTAAAACCGGATTGGCCGCCGTCCGACCCAGAGCACATAACGAGGCGGCCTTCATGAGATGGGCGATCTCCATGAGGGTCTCGAGGGCCTCGGCCTTTCCCCGCCCCGCCACGATATCGCTGAGGATATCCCTCATCTGTCGGAGCCCCTCCCGGCAGGGGACGCACTTTCCACAAGATTCATCGCATAGAAAGTCGACAAAGTACCGGGCTAGGTCGACGGCACAGGTATCCTCATCCAAGACTATGATGCTCCCCGACCCCATCATGGAGCCGAGCCTGGACAGCTCTTCGAAGTCCACCGGGGTGTCCAGATGCCCTTCGGGTATTATCCCTCCGGAGGGGCCCCCTGTCTGGACCCCCTTCACCCTCTTCCCTCCCGGTATCCCGCCGCCTATATCGAATATTATCTCTCGGAGGGTCATCCCCATGGGAACTTCTACAAGGCCGGTGTTGTTCACCTTCCCCACCAGAGAGAAGATCTTGGTTCCCTTGCTCCGCTCCGTACCGATGGAGCTGAACCAGTCTGCCCCCATGTTGATTATCAGGGGTATGTTCGCCCAGGTCTCGACGTTGTTCAGGAGGCTTGGGCGGCTCCATAACCCCCTCTCGGAGGTATGGACGTATTTTGGCTTCGGCTCGCCCACCTTCCCCTCGATGGCGTTCATCAGGGCGGTCGACTCTCCTGATACGAAGGCTCCTGCCCCTCTATGGAGCCTGACGTCGAAGTTGAACCCCGACCCCAGTATATCCTCTCCCAGAAGGCCGTACTCCCTCGCCTGAGATATGGAGATCCGGGCGTTCTCCACCGCCAGAGGGTATTCCGCCCGGACATAGATGAACCCCTCCACCGATCCGATGGCGTAAGCCCCGATGATTAAACCCTCGAGGACGCTGTGGGGATTGCCTTCCATCAGCGCCCTGTCCATAAAAGCTCCCGGATCCCCCTCGTCGCAGTTGACTATCACGTATTTGGCGCTTCCTTCCGCCTTCCTCGCCGACTCCCACTTCAGGCCGGTGGGAAAGCCTCCCCCCCCCCGGCCCCGAAGGCCGGAGCTCTTAACCTCATCGACGACTTCCTGGGGGGTCATGCTGGAGAGGGCCCTGGAGAGGGCGCTGTACCCTCCTTCAGATATGTAATCGTCTATATTCTTAGGATCTATTTTAATGTTTTTATTTATTAAAACCCTCGTCTGGTGCTTGTAGAAGGGGATCTCCTCCTCGTGGACGTCCCTCGACCCTGTAACCGGGTCCACATACAGCAGACGATCTATCAGCCTCCCCTTTACTATAGTCTCCTCCACGATCTCAGGGACGTCGGCAGGATCGACCTTTATGTAGTGGACCCCCTCAGGATACACCACGACGATCGGCCCCTTTTCGCAGAATCCGGGGCATCCCGTCTCCTTGAGGACGACCTCTGTCCCGAGGTCCCTCCTCCGTAGCTCCCCCCTGAAGGCGTCGATCACCTTCTTCGCCCCCAGGGCTAGGCACCCCGTCCCGGCGCAGACCGCTATCCATGGCTCTCTTGACCTTTTGGCATCTCTGCGAGACCTCAACGTCTTCCTCAAGAGTTCGAGGTCTCCAACCGAGGCAAACCTGGACATCCTTCCGCCTCAACGAAGATCCTTCAGCACCTTCTCCGTCCCTTCCAGGGTGACGCCTCCGTGGTACTCACCGTCCACGGTCATCACCGGGCCCATGGAGCAGCAGCCCAGGCAGTTCACCTTCCTCAGGCTGAAAGCCAGGTCCGGGGTCGTCTCCTCCGGCCCTATATCCAGCTTCGAGGCTGCATAGTCCAGGACCTTCTGAGCCCCCCTGACCTGACAGGCGGTCCCCATGCAGACCTGTATCATATGCCTCCCCACGGGGGTGAGGTTGACGGCCTTGTAAAAACTGGCTATCCTGTAGATCTGACTCTTGGGGACCCCGAGCCTCTCGCTCAGGTGGCTGATAACCTCCCTGGGTATCCAGTGTAGCTCGCCCTGGAGGTCTAAAAGTAGCTGGATCAAGAAGCCTTCTTGACCCTGATATCTCCCAATTATCTCATCCACCTTCTCCTGATATAACGGATCCATTCCTCTACCAGCCTTCTATTATGCTAATGGAAATCGACATCGACCTCATCTCTCCCCCCCGACCTCCCAGGGATAGAAGATCGATAATAAGGGGGATCGATACCCATGTATGGTAATCCGGGGGAGATAAAGACGAGCACCGCTCGGGGGTCATCGGCTGATATCCTGGCGAGGGTCCCCATAGAACCCCTAAGCCTCCCTTCCGCCGAAAGGCGCCATATAAAGCCGATCCCAACTCCCTCAAGGAGATATTTATGCCCATACCATCCACACCGGTTGAGATGTAATAGGGTAGAGAAGTAGTTTACGGGGGAGACGAGCTATCCATCCCGGAAAACGTCCTTTTCAAAGGCTTCCCGAAAACTTGAAAGTAAATTGTAGCATAAATCGTGATAAAAATTGTTTCAAAATGTAGTTCAAGCAGCCCAAACGGGGGGTGCTGAAGGCCCCCACCGCTGCCGGGGGGCAAGGCGCCGGTCCAGCACCGCCATCCATATCATGGTCCGGCGATATCCCCACCGCCTTCAGAAGAGCCCGCCGACGAGGTCCTGGGGGCTGAGCCCCGACATCTGGAGGATCAGATATGCCCCGATCACCGTTCCCGCCACGCTCCCTATGTTCGCCATGGCTGCCACCAGGATCACCCGAAAGAGGGGTATCGCCATCATATCTTTGAAGGTCTCCGCCTCGGCGAGCTTCTTGGTATCGACCATCTTCGGTTTCCTCTTCCAGGCCTCCACGATCCCGGCAAACCAGCCTGCGGCCATTAGGGGGTTTAGGCTCGTCATCCAGGCTATCATGAAGGCGGTCAGGGCAGAGATGGGATGGCCCCGGGCCAGGATCACCCCTGCGGCGCTGAGGGTCCCGTTCACCAGAAACCAGATCTTGAAGGCAGAGAAGAGGTTCGCGGTGCTGTTGGCGGATAACAGGACGGCGGCTATGGTGATGAGGACGAGCAAAGTCAGACCGGCCCCAAAGAGCTTTGGCAGAGAGAACCGCTTCCTGGTCGGTCGGGCCATATCTTCGAAGGGGGGGATATTCTCTGGGCTGGCGAGATATCTGGTTATCCCCTCCCGGTGGCCTGCGCCGACGACGGCCACCACCCTCTTCTCCCCTCCGAGCCGGATCAGGTTTCGGGCGATGTAGGCGTCCCGCTCGTCGATGAGGACCTGGGCTGCCCTGGGGGAGACCTCCCGGAACTCCTCTATGATGGCGGAGACCACATCCTCCTCGGTGACCTTATCGATCTCGATCTTCTCCCCCTTCCCGAAGGCGGCGGGGATGAGGGAAGCCACCAGCTTCGCCTTCTCCAGGAAGTTCATCGCCGACCAGAACCTCTGGATGGTGACGCCGATATCTCTGTCGACGAGGGCGACCCTGGCACCCATCCTCTCCGCAGCCTCTATGGCCGCTATCATCTCAGAGCCGGGCTTCACCCCGAGATCTGAGCCGATCTTCTTCTGGACGTAGGAGAGGAACCACTGGACCAGGAGGAGGTAGAGCTTGCCGTCCTTCAATATCTCCTTTATCTGGATATCTCCCGTCTCCTCCTGCCCCGTCAGGGCGCGGTACCTCCCCTGGCAGAGCTCCACGGCTACGACGTCGGGGCGGAGGTCCTCTATCGCCCTTATCACGTCCTGGACGCTCTTCTCCGATACGTGGGCGGTCCCCACGATCACTATCTCGCCCTTCTTCCCCTCCATCTCAGAGGGGGGAGGTTCCGCCCCCATCGCGGTCGCCGATTCCGAGCCGCCCGATCCTATATTATCCAAATCGATTACCTCTCCGCTGGCCATCCCAGGGACGACCACCTAGAAAACCCTTTTTCCTGCGGTCGATCCGATATCGAGGAAGCCCCGTTGAGATCACCGTCCAGAGCAGATCTCTATGGCTCTGACCAGGTCAGAGCGGGAGACTATCCCGACGAGCCTCCCGTCTTCCATCACCGGAAGCCTCCGGATCTGCCGCTCCATCATCTTGTTCATAGCTCCGGCGGCTTCATCCTCCGGCCCGATGACGTATATCTCCTTGACCATGATATCGCCGACGACGGTCGTCCCCCTCTTCTCTTCGGGGACCTTCTGGACGTTCGATATCGTCACGATCCCCCCAAGCCTCCCGTCGACCATCACAGGGTATCCCCGGTGCTTCTCCCGAAACATCAGGCTGATGATATCCGGGAGGGGCATCTCAGGGGTGACGGTCTTCAGCTCCCTGGACATAATGTCCTTAACCTTCACCCCCTCCAGGGGGACGATGATGGAGGTAGACCTATCCTCCTCGGTGGCGGCTATGTAGACGAAGAAGGCGATGAATATCAAAAAAATGCCGCCGCCAAAGAGCCCCAATAGACCCATGATGATGGCGAAGATCTTGCCTATATTTGCGGCTCGCCTAGTAGCCTCGACGTAGGACATCCTGGACGCAAACCAGGCTCGAAGAACCCTACCACCGTCCATGGGGAAGGCTGGAAGGAGGTTGAAGATCATCAGTATGACGTTGATCACCCCCAGGGTCCATAGGAGGGTGGTGAGAGGATGAATCCCCCCCAGGAAGAGGGCTGACTGGAAGCTAAAGAGGATCGCCCCCGCTCCGATGATCCCGCTGACGGCGGGCCCCGCCACCGCCATCCTCGCCTCCATCCCCGGGTCTCTTGGGATATCCTCCATGGAGGCCACGCCCCCGAAGAAGTAGAGGGTGATGGACCGGATCGTTATACCGTACCTCATCGCCACGAAGGAGTGGCCCAGCTCGTGGAGGGCGACGCAGAGGAAGAGGAGGATGGCGAAGGCGAAGGAGTAGGCCCATCTCGCCTCGGCGGGCTCTACGTCTTTGAACCCGTAGGAGAGCTCGTAGACCTGTCCGAAGAGGTCGAGGCTGGTGGTGGCGGTGAAGGTCGAAAATAAGTAAGCCACTATGGGTATGATCGCGAGGAAGGTGAAGTGGAGCCTTATGGGGATCCCGGCGATCCTCCCGATCTGGAAGGCGAAGCTCATGAACTGAAACTCGCCCTGCCCGTTAATATCTTTTTTGAGGGTTTAAGACCCAGCCTCCAGAGAGATCTCTTCTCCCCTCCTATCTGCAGGATCTTCCAATTCGCCGGCTTCAAGACCCTTTGTAACACTTGAATAGAAATTGTTATAACCACCCGGAGATCTCCTATCCTCTGGCGGCGGAGGGACCGCCGCCATATCGGAGGTTCATGAATATGAATAGAAGATCGGGATTTATGATTTCATCGTTGATCTCATCATCGATCATATTAATCCTGGCGGCGTCGCCGGCGGCGGGATACACCCTTCAGATCTTCGGCAACGCCAACATGGACGGCGTCATCGACGAGCTGGACATCGCCGCCCTGGAGGGGATGATCGAGGGCTCCTTGGCGAAGACTTACCTCGCCGACGCAGACGGCGACGGCGAGATCGACGGGGACGACCTCGATCGAGTGAGGGAGATCATCCGGGGCGGTCCTGCAGAGATCGCCCTCATCGACGGGGCGGGTAGGATAGTGACGATTAAGACCCCGGTCTCGAGGATAGTCCCCCTCCATATGCGCCACGCCACCGCCGTCGTCGTCCTCGGCGGCGAGGAGGCCATCGTGGGGGTCGGGAGCACCGTCCTGGAGCGGGAGGGGCTCTTTTTGGATCTGATGGACAGGCCGTCGGTCGGATCTCATCGAGAGCCAGACCTGGAGGCGATCCTGGAGCTCTCCCCTGACCTCGTCATCGCCTTCACCCAGACGGGTGCTATGGACCAGCTGGAGGATAAGCTCCCTTCCGAGGTCGCCCTCCTCCGCTTCGACCTCTCCAGGTCCGATGATCTCTTGGAGGAGATGACCCTTCTCGGAATCCTCATCGGCGATCGAGAGGCGGCCAAGGCTTACGAAGAGTGGTACGACACTTATATGGGGCAGGTGGTGGAGAGGGTCGCAGGTATCCCCGAAGAGGAGAGGGCTAAGGCCTTCCTGGAGCGGGAGAGGACCGAGAGGGAGGCCTCCACCCGGTGGGCTTACGCCAGCGATACCGGATACACCGATTTATGCGACGTCGCCGGGGGAGTCAACATAGCGAAGGGGAAGATCGAATATCACGGGGACGTCGAGGCGGAGTGGGTGATGGAGGCTAACCCCGAAGTCATCATCGGCCTCTCCTACAGCGGGGGCTACGGAGCCGATGACCACACCCTCCTGAAAGCCTATAGAGACGGGATAATGAAGGCTCCAGGGTTTGATCTCGTCGACGCCGTCAGGGACGGCCGGGTCTACGTCATCTCCGGCGACTTCTCCCTCGGACCCCAGATGACGATCGGGGCGGTCGTCGTCGCCAAGTGGCTCTACCCTGAGCTCTTCGCCGACCTCGACCCCGAGGCGATCCACCGGGAGTTTCTCATGGAGTTCATGGACGTCGACCCCGACCTCGCCGGGAGCGGCGCCTTCGTCTACCCGCCGGCAAGTTGATCGAGGCAAGAGGCTCAAGAGCCGCTTTGAAGGAGCTCCTCCCCCGTCGAGAAGAGCGGTCTCGGACGGGGGCGTGCCCATTTTGTTTATCCGACGCTGACGAGCCGCCTGATGGTGGCGCTGTGCTCCACCATCGAGGCGACGATGTACGCCTCCTCGAGGGTCGCTCCGACGGCGAAGACCCCGTGCCCCCGGACGATGCAGGCCCTGTGCAATATGAGAGCTGAAGAGGCGGACCTCGCCAGCTCCGGGCTTCCCATATCTCCATCGACGATGGGAACCGTACCGAGAAACCGGGCGCCTTCGCCGTCCATCGGCTCGAAGGGGCCCTCCTCCAGGATCGATGTGGCGACGGCGTAGGGGGAGTGGGTGTGGATGATGGCCCGGGCCTTCGTCCTCTCGTAGATGGCCCGGTGGACGGGAGCCTCGCAGCTGGCGAGGGCGTCCTCAGGACAGGGGGCCTGGTGGTCCACCTCGATCAGACCGCCCTCCCCGATCTCGTCGAGCATCGATCCCGTCGCGGTGATCAGGATCTTCTCATCGGTCAGGAGGCTGATGTTTCCGAAGTGGGCGTAGGTGAGCCCTGAAGCCACCAGCTTTCTTCCGTACTTTGATATCTCCTCCCTTGGGTCCATCTTTGGTATCTCCTCCCTTGGGTCCATGGGCCAACCCCTCAGGCCAGGACGAGGGAGGCTGACTCCATAACCGTCCCGCCGAACTTATCTTTCGCCTCCACTACGACGGAATACTCTCCGGGGCCCCAGAACCTGGTCTCCCATCTCCCGGTATAGACCCCGTTCCTGTCGAAGTCGTGCATCGGCATTATCATCTCCCCGTCGCCGCCGACTATCCTCATCTCCACAGAGGCGATATCTCCTGATATTCCGGCGTGTACCATGACGGGATCTCCGGGTTTGGCGACGTATCTGCTTAGAGCCAGATCCCCGACCTCAGGACCCGACCTCGCCTCGGGGAGGTCTAAGAGGTCGAGGGCTGCCTTCAGGTTCAACAGGCCGTAGCCGAAGGTGTAGTCGGGGCCCGGCGGTCCGATATCGTCGGCGGACCTGAGGAGAACCCTCTTGGCCTCCATAGGGTCGAGATCGGGCTGCTTCTCTTTGAGGACGGCCACCGCCCCCGCCACCTGGGGGGCTCCCATGGATGTCCCGCTCATGGTGATCTCACCCCAGAGGGTCCCATGCCTGGCGGAGGCGACGTCCACCCCCACCGCCACCAGGTCGGGCTTGATCCTGTCGTCGGGGGTCGGCCCCCGGGAGGACCTCTCAAAGACGTTCCCGAGAGGGTCTACAGCGCCGACGGTTATCACCCTCTCGGCGGTCCCCGGCGTAACTATCGACCTGGAAGAGGGTCCGAGGTTGCCTGCGGCAACGGCGACGGCGATCCCCGCCTCCACCATCCTGTCGCAGGCAGCGTCCAGGAGGGATGAGCCCTCGCTCGCCTCCTCACCGCCGACGCTGAAGGATATCACGTCTATACCAAGGTCGTCCTTATTATCAAGGATCCAGTCGAGGGCTTTGAGGGCGTCGGATAGGTAACACGCCCCGTACTCGTCCATCACCTTAACCACCACCAGCTTCGATCCAGGGGCGATCCCGGCGGCGTCCCCGGTCCCGGCGATGAGGCTGGCGCAGTGGGTTCCGTGACCGTGGTCGTCATAGGCCTCTTGCTTGCCGTTGACGAAGTCCTTGAAGGCGACGATCTTTGGATCCCGGGCCATAATCCCGCCGAGGGACCTGTGGTTTGGATCGGCGCCGGTATCCAGGACCGCCACTGTAACGCCCCTCCCGGTATAATCATCGACGGCGAGGCGGGGATCGTCCCTCGGCCGGTATCCCTCCGTCACCTCTCCGAGGATCTGGAGCTTCTGATCTCGATAAACCCCCTTGACGCCGTCGATATTAGCGATGGTCTCAAGCTGAGACCCCCTGACTACCATGGAGGCTCCTGGAAGGACCTTGAACTCGTCTCCCACCTTATCCGCCAGGGAATCTTCTCCCCTCAAAGAGAAGTCCTCCTCGGTGAGGACTATCACCCTCAGGTCCTGATCGCCCAGATCTTCGAGGCTGTCCTCGATCCGGTTGCCGTTCAGGTCCAGGGGGTCGAGGACCCGGAGGACGAGATCGTCGTTGACGGCGGCGTTGCCCGCCCTGTCGACGGCGACGATGGTGATCCTGTGATAGCCGGGAGGGAGGTTGGAGCTGCAATGTCCCACGTACCTGCCGTTCCGTTTGAGGTCGATGAGAGGAGTCTGCCGCCCGCCCACCTCGGCGTAGACGGTATCGACGGAGACGTCGTCTTTCACCCAGGCGGTGATCCTGACCTTCGGATCGCCCCGCTTGATTATCATAGGCGATACGTGGGCGTTGAAGATGACGGGGGGCTCGAGGTCCTCTCCGGGGTTGATCGCCGCATCGATCCTCTGGAGGAACCAGCGAGGAGACGGATCCTGGGGTGTTTTTAAAGAGATGGAGATGGCCGCGCCGCTGAAGGCGACCGCGGCGATCGCCAACAGGGTGATAAAAAATATGAGGCTCTTGCGGCTCATCTCCTAATGCTACGTCTCTATCCGATTAATACCTTCCCAGCTTTCTTATCCCGGAGGTGGCGGCGGTCGTCGTCCCCGTCTCCTGGACCGGGGCCGAGGAGTCGATCTCTACCGTCAGAACGTCCTCGAAGTAGGAGGTCCTCGACCCCGCCGTCGCCGCCAGGGTCACAGTGTAGAACCCGTTGGGGGCGCCGGAGGCGTCCCAGGTCCCCAGGTGCTCATCTCCCAGGGTGGGGACGAGCTCTATGGTGGCCATGATCTCGCCGTCCTCGTTCTGGATCAGGGCCCCGGCGGCGGTGATCGCCCCGGCCTCCGTCCTCCCCACCGAGCCGAGCCTGACGCCGCCCGTGATCGAGGAGGGGTTCCCCCCTGAGGCGTAGAGGGCTACAGGGTCGAAGCAGGCGACGCATCCCATCGTCTGAACTGTGGGGCTCTGGGGTGCGGATGATATCATCTCCTCGATATCCGCACCGTCGATCGTTACGTTGCCAAGAAGGATCCCTCCTTCAACATCGACCTTCAGATCCTCCAAAGCCTCCACCTCTGCTGCCTCTTCGACGTCTTCCGCCCCTACGGAGGGGACGATCGGACCGAATAGACCGGCGTCTGAAACTGCCTCGTCGGCGACGACCTCAAAGGTGGCGAATATCTTCACCGGGCCGGGCCTGGCGGGGTTAGGCTCGGCCCTCGCGGACTTGAAGACCGCCTTGACGGGGGGCCTATTAGCCTCCCAGTCGTTCCAGGTGTAGAGGCTCGAATCGTATCCCATCAGCTGGAGGGCGTACCATACCATGGAGGCCCTGGCCCCGGCGTTGGAGTAGACGACGACAGGATCGGCCTTGTCAAGGCCGGAGAAGACCGCCGCCAGCTCCTCGCCGCCCTTCATGCGGCCGTTGGCCAGAACGGCGCTGTAGTCTATGTTCACGGCCCTGGGGATCTTGTCGGCGGCGAACTCCCGGAAGGTCCGGGCGTCTACGAGCTGATACCTCCCGGCGGCGACGCCGTCGTAATCGGCCAGAAGCCCCAACCTCGGTCGGGGGGTATAGGTGACAGCCGACCTCTCGTTAGCCGTCCTCTCCGTCGGAAGCCCTCCGTCGACCCAGCCGTCGAGGCCGCCATCCAAGAGCTTGACGTCGTCGTGGCCGACGTACTTCATCGCCCAGAAGACGAAAGGAGCGACGGATATGCCGTCACATGTGGCGCAGTCGCCGTAGATCACCACCGAGTCCTCAGGGGAGATCCCGGCCCTTCCCAGGATCTCGGCGATCTCATATGCCGATCTGGGGTTGTTATCATCGTCGAGGAACTCCTCCCAGTAGAGGGGGATCGCTCCTTTGATATGGGCCGTGGCATACCCCGTCCCCACGTCCAGGATCACGTCCGATCCCTCCACATCTTTGGCGGAGGCGAGGAGCTCTCCACGGACGAAACCGCCGGTGGTCCCGGAAGCCTCAGCCTCCATGGCGGCTCGAGCCTCTCTAGGACCAGGGGGAGCCTCCCCCGCGGTCTCTATCCTCGTAGGGTCATGGCCGAGGAATTCGAAGATCCCGAGCTGAAAGCTGCTCTCGCCCTTGCATTCGGGGCAGTCCCACTTAGCCAAGCGCTCTTGATCTATCTCCAGGCCCACACCTGTAGAAACGATCAGCCCCATTATGAGGAAGAAGGCCGCGAACCTCCTTCCAGCCCTCCAGCCGATGATCCCAGACCCTCGACCAGACCCATAGCCGGGCCGGTCGATCGAATAACCCTTTCTTCTAACCCCTAACATGGTTTGTCCCCTTTAATGAATCGTTATCTTCGTTATCTTTTATCGGCCCATGGCCGACGATAAGGCCTCGTTGAAGTCCCGACCGGACCTGGGGAGGATCTCCACCTCCCCCATCTCCTCCACCAGCTCAAAGCCCCTGGCGTCCTTGACCGTCAGGACGATGGCGTACCTCCCGGCACCCATCAGCGCGGTCTGGAGGGTCCCGGTGTAGACCCCCTCCCCGGACGAGTACATGGTTATCGGGCGTATCGGGTCCGAGGATACGAGGAGATTCCTCGCCCTCGCCGAGATCTGGGCGACGCCGTTCACCGATTCGAGGGCGACCTCCACCGTCACCTGGGTCCCTATCTGGGCCCGGGCCGGATGGACCGAGGCGCGGACGATCTGGATCGGGTGGACCGATTCCCCCATGATCGGATATATGTCCCTAGCCCTCTCGTTTATTACGTAGGGGAGGTCTATGAAGCCGTCAGGTCCCGATATGTTCTGGCCTGGGCCCGACATCTCGTCGGTCCCGATGTGGCCGCCCCAGAAGTTTCCGCCGACGGGATAGGCGGCGTACCACTGGTTTGTCCCCCGGTCCTCGGCGGGGATGACGGCATCGAAGATCCTGTTGTTGTAGATATGGTTTCCGTCGGTGTTGACGACGATACCCCGCTGGCTCCCGGAGATGTTGTTCTCGAAGATGGTATTGTTTCCGGCGGGGCCCTCCAGGATCTGGACGCCGAAGAGCTGGTTTTTGGCGATCTCGTTTCCTCTGATGATGTTATATCCCGAACCTGTCTGGAGGAATATCCCCACCACCCCGTTCTCCGAGATCTCGTTCTCCAGGATGTGGTTTCTGATGCAGCCTCCGATCAGCTTTATCCCGGCGATCTCATTATTATCCAGCCGGTTTCTCGCGATGATGTTGTCGTTACAGTCGGTGAAGGCGTAGACGCCATATTTGTTCCCCACCGCCACGTTGCCGCTGATGACGTTGTCAGAGCAGCTGGGAAATAGGCAGATCCCGTACTCGCCGTTGTGGCTCGCCTCGTTGTCGAGGATCTGGTTTCCGTTCGATCTGGATAGGTATATCCCGTACCATCGGTGGGGTCCGAGGCCGTTATAGTTCGCGACGTTATCCCTTATCGTATTCCCGTCGGAGGAGATGAGGCCGATCCCCCACTGGACGGCTCCGGTGACGGTGTTGTTGGAGACGGTGCAGTTATTGGAGCCCACCAGGTGGATACCGTAGGACCCCCCCTCGACGGTGAAGCCTGAGACGGTGACGTCGTCGGCCGCGATCCTTATCCCGATGTTCCTATCCCCCGGTCTGATCCTGGCGCCGTCGCCGATGAGGGTTATGCTCTTGGTTATCTCTACCTTATCGTAGACCCCGGGCCCCACCAGGATGGTGTCTCCCGGCATCGCTCCGTCCACGGCCGCCTGGAGGTCTCTACCCGCCTGGTACGTCGCAGAAGATGCGTTCGCCACCAAAAGCAACGCCAGGATAGCCGTCGCGCCCAGGAGGGGGCGCAGATACGCTGAACATCTCAACCTAACCCACCGGGATTAAGGAGGATCTTCAGTTAATAAAGCTAACGTGGCCCCAGATCCAGCCCACCGCCCAAAAAACGGAGGTTTTTGCCTCCACGGGGCTCCTGTAGGGGTCATGTAGGTCAAAGATGAAGGCAAGTCTTTTTATTTATCCCGATTTTATGGAGGTTGAGGTGAAAAGTTTGAAATATAAATTCAGATCGGCCTTCTGCATGGCCTGCGCCCTCCTCCTGGTGGGGGCCGCCTTCGCCATGACCTGGACCTCTCCCAAGGGGTTCTTGACAGACGACGCCTACATCGACAAGAGCCTGCCGGATGAGAACTTCGGGACCGAGGAGATCCTCTGGGTCACCTCCGAAGGGGGCGACCCCCAGAGGGAGGCCTGGCTCTCTTTCTTGACCCCTGACATGATAAGCGCCCTCAACATCAAGTCCATCGACGAGATCGCCTCCGCGACCCTGAGGGTCTACGCCAAAGAGGTAGAGAGCCCCGGAGAGGTGAAACTTCACTTCTACAACGAGTGGTTCCCGGAGGATATCATGGTCTGGGAGCATGGGCTGGAGTACGATCCTGAAATCGACGGGGTCGTAGACATCTCGGACGAGGGATGGTACGAGATCGACGCCACGAGCCTCGTAAAGAAGGCGGTCCTCGAATGCAAAGACTGCCCCTTCTCCGCCGTCCTGGTGGCAAAAGGTGACGCTTCCGTCGGCTTCGCCTCCAAAGAGGACCCCGAGGGGAACGGACCGGTGCTGAAGGTCACCCTCGACCGCTGATCCCTCAGATGGGGTAGGGGGGTGCCGGTTCTGTCGGCCGCCTCCCATCGATCTTTTTTTTTCTGCTCTCACCTTTCTTCGGTTACCCTTGGTCATAATCCATTGGGAGGCGGCCGTATTCAGATGCCGTCGATGGGTAAGGCCGATGGAGACGGCCGCTTGGGGGCGGTGCAAAAGGATTAATACCGGCGAGGAGTCTTCCGATTTCGAGGTGAACGCTTGTTTTTGATAGGAGAGGCGCTGATAGGGGAGGAGCCGGAACTAGCTCATATCGATCTATTAATTGGAGATAAGGACGGGCCTGTGGGGACGGCCTTCGCAAACGGACTCGCCCAGCTCTCGGCTGGCCACACCCCCCTTCTGTCCGTTATAAGGCCGAACCTGCCGGCGAAGCCCGCCACCCTGATAGTGCCGAAGGTGACGGTGAAGAATATGGACCAGGCGGCTGTCATATTCGGTCCCGCCCAGACCGCCGTCGCCAAGGCGGTGGCGGACTGCGTCGCCGAGGGGGTCATCCCGAAGTCCGAGGTCGAGGACCTGGTACTGATCGTCAGCGTCTTCATCCACCCCCAGGCCCGGGATTACGACGCCATATACAGGTACAACTACGGGGCGACGAAGCTCGCGATTAAGAGGGCGATGGAGAGCTTCCCGGAGATCGATACCGTCCTTTACGAGAAGGACAGGTCGACCCACCCGGTGATGGGCTTCCGGGTAATCAGGCTCTGGGACCCCCCATACCTCCAGGTTGCCCTGGATCTGGTGGACCTCGCCGTGGTCAGGAAGGTCCTCTCCCAGCTCCCGGACAGCGACCATCTCTTGATCGAGGTGGGTACCCCCCTCGTCAAGAGGTTCGGGGCCTCGGTGGTCAAGGAGATCAGGAACGTCCGGCCCAGCTCCTTCGTCGTCCTGGACCTGAAGACCCTCGACACCGGGAACCTGGAGGTGAGACTCGCCGCCGACGCCACCGCCGACGCCGTCGTCATATCCGGCCTCGCTCCGACCAAGACCCTGGAGCTCGCCATCAAGGAGGCGAGGAAGACGGGGATCTACTCGGTGATCGATATGCTGAACGTCACCGACCCCCTGGCGGTCCTCCGGTCTCTATCGACTCTCCCGGACGTGGTGGAGATGCATCGGGCGATAGATCAGGAGGCGGAGGAGCACAACTGGGCGGTGATAGCCGAGATCAAGAAGATGGCCTCCGGATCTGACAGGAGGCTCCTCGTCGCCGTCGCCGGAGGGATCAGGGTCGATACCGTCGCCGAAGCCCTCAGATCCGGCGCCGATATAGTGGTGACGGGGAGGGCGATCACCGGATCCAAGGATATCAGGGATGCTGCTGAGCAGTTCCTCAATGAGCTGAATCAGACGGAGATAGATCAGTACAGGGTGATGACCGACTTCTGAGATGCGCCACCTCTTCATCCTCCTCGCCCTCTTCATCCTGGCCGGCCCGGCCGCCTCCACCACCGAGGTCAGGGTGGGAGAGGCGGCCTCCCCCCAGGGAGCCGTCATCCTCGTCGTCGACGGGATGGGGGCGGCTTACGTCTACCCAGAGCTGAAACCCCGGGCCGGCGACGGCACCCCCCTAGCCTCTGCCATTCTATTCAACCTGACGGCGAAGGGGGCAAGGGTCCTGGACGTCGCCGTCCCCGTCCCGGAGACCGGGCCGTCCCACTCGGTCCTGGTGACGGGATGTTCCTGGATGGACTCTGCCATAATCAGAACGCCGGGGGCTACGATCTTCGATGCCGCCCGGGAGGAGGGGCTCCTCTGCATCGCCCTCCTCCAGCGGGGCGACGCCGTCAACATCCTCCTGGAACAGGATGGGGTAGTCTTCTTCGACGACAACTCCCTCTGGGGAGCAGAGCCCCTGGCAGGCTCCGGAGGCGACTTTCCTGGGGACTTAGCCGGACTCCTCCAGGCCTGGAGGGACATATTCCCTCTATACAACCAGGTGAGAGGGGTCCCCGGATACGTCGGATACAACGCCTGGGGTCTGGACGCGGCCGCCGACCTGGTATCGGCGATGGGGGAGCGCCCCTTCCTTCTGATCGTGAACGTCGGCGCCGTCGACAGCGCAGGCCACAACCTGGGGGCGGAGGGTTACTTAGAGACGATATCGGGCCTCGATCCTCCCCTGGGCAGGCTCGTCGAGGCCTGCGAATCGGAGGGGGTTCTCCTTCTCATCACCGCCGACCACGGGATGTCCTTCCCCTCCGGCGAGGGGAAGGGTGGCCACTCCTCTTCCAAGTACTCAGGCCAGCCGGAGTCCCTTTCGGTCCCGGCGGTCTTCATGGGGCCAGGGGTCGACGATATCGTCATCTCCGGCCATTGGTCGCAGGTGGACCTCGGACCCACCCTCCTCGACCTTTTGAATATCAGAGCGGAGCTGCCGCTATCCGAGGGGAGGGTGATCCCCGTCTCGAAGCTATCCGACCTCTCGGTCGACGCCGGGAGGGTGGGGGAGGTGGAGGTCCACAAGGACGGGGGACTGGTGGCCCGGGCGACCGGGGATTCGAGATACATCTTCAAGGACCTAGAGAGGGGGACCTACTCCGTCGAGGCGGGGGGGAGGGTGGCGCAGGTCCACCTATCCGGCGATCAGACGATCGATATGTCGGAGAGCGAGCCAGCCAGCCTCTTTGATCTCATATCACCGATCTTCGAGCCGGAGAAGAGGAAATACGTCGCAGTAGCCCTGATCCTGGCGGTTAACGTCGTCGGGGCCGTTCTGATCCTCCGGATAGCGAGGAGAGGATGATATTTATCATCGATTTTTCGGCCAACTTTAAATACGACCTTATCTGGAGAAACCCGTTGGGATGATTCATGGGACTTATCGAAGATGCCAGAGCCGGCCGGCTCACCCCTGAGATGGAGATCGTAGCAGATATGGAGGGCAAGACCCCCGAGTTCATCAGAAGGGGTATCGCTAGTGGGACGATAGTAATTCCCGTCAGCCCCTACCGGGACGTCCGGTTCTGCGGGATAGGAAAGGGGCTAAAGACGAAGGTGAACGCCACCGTCGGGACGAGCAGCGACATCGTCGACGTCGAGATGGAGGTGGCCAAGGCGAGGGCCGCCGAAGAGGCGGGGGCGGACACCCTGATGGAGCTATCGACCGGTGGCGACTTTTATGATATCAGAAGAAGGGTGATCGATTCTACCCATCTATCCGTCGGTTCCGTCCCCCTCTACCAGGCCTTCATCGAGGCTATAAGAAAATACGGCGCAGGCGTCGACATGACCGAAGACGACCTCTTCCGGATCACCGAGGATCAGGCGAAGCTCGGGACGAACTTCATGGCGATCCACACCGGGATAAACAGGATCTGCATCGAGAGGATGAAGAGGCAGGGCGGAAGGTTTGGCGGCCTCTGCAGCCGGGGAGGCGCCTTCATGGTCGCCTGGATGCTCCACCACGACAAAGAGAACCCCCTCTACAGCGACTTCGACTACCTCCTGGAGATCTTGAAGGAGCATGAAGTAACCCTGAGCATGGGCAACGGCTTTCGGGCGGGAGCCGTCCACGACGCCACCGACCGCGCCCAGATCCAGGAGCTGATAATAAACAGCGAGCTCTCCGACAAGGCCCACGACTTCGGGGTCCAGACGATCGTCGAGGGGCCGGGGCATATACCCATCGACGAGATCGAGGCGAACGTCAAGGTGATGAAGAGGCTCTCGGGGGAGAAGCCCTTCTACATGCTGGGGCCCCTGGTCACCGACGTCGCCCCCGGCCGCGACCACATCGTGGCGGCCATAGGCGCTAGCCTTTCCAGCGCTTACGGCGCTGACTTCATCTGCTACGTCACCCCCGCCGAGCACCTCGCCCTCCCCAACGTCGAGGACGTGAGGGAAGGGGTGATGGCCTCGAGGATAGCGGCCCACGTAGGGGATATGATTAAGAACGGCAGCCGGGACCAGGATCTGGCCATGGGCCGGGCCCGGCGCGACCTCCTATGGGCTGAGCAGTTCGACCTGGCCCTGGACCCGGAGACGGCGAAGAAGATGAGGTCGGAGAGGGCGCCGGCGGACAGCCAGGTCTGCACCATGTGCGGCGACTTCTGCGCCCACAAGATAGTGGCAGAGAACCTGGATATACGAAAGTAAGCTACCCACCCCCTAAGGGGGATGGGCCGCTTACTTTCCGAGAAGGCCGGCGAAGAACCGGAGGGCAGGGGTGCTGGCCAAGGCTGCGGAGACCTTGAGCCTCGCCGAGAGGGTCGTCCCGGTGATGGAGATCTCGCCCAGATTTCGAGCCTGCTGGAAAGCGGCCACCGGGTCGTCGGAGGCGAGGATCCCCTTGACCGCCTCCTCCTTGCCCACCACCGATATCGTCGGATCTCTGACCCTGCCTTCCACCGTCTTCACCACTAAGGCGTTCTTCGTCTCAAGGCCGGCATAGAGAGCCGTCCCATCGGCTCTTGATATATTTATCTCGATCCTCTCGTCTCCGAGGAGGGCTTTTACGACCGAGGGGGCGTTCTCCACCCCCAGATTGTACCTCTCCGCTGCATGCTGGATCTCTTCAAAGCCGATGGCAGCGGCAGGAGCCGAGGAAGCGAAGGCCATGGCCGCCGCCAGAATAACGAGGAGCTTCATCATAATCACCCCATTGGAGGATATCGATAAATATCCTTTGGGGTTCCTTTGAGGCTTATGTCTCCCTCGCCCCCCCACCTCCGGCCAATCTTTAAGTACGTTCTTCACCGATGGTAATTCCAGTATGGATATCCTAGTCCTCTGCATAGACAGAGACGACGACCTGGGCCGGAAGGCAGGGATAGAGTCACCCGTAATCGGGAGGGTGGCTAACGTCGAGGCGACCCTCGCCCTCGGCCTAGCCGACCCCGAGGACTCGGACGTCAACACCATCCTCGGCGGGATCCAGGTATACGACGATCTCACCTCCCAGGGGAAGGCGGTCGAGATCGCCTCGGTGACGGGAGACCCCAACGTCGGCCTCGTCTCCGACGGAAAGATCGCCCACCAGATCGACGGACTCATAGAGAGGTTCCGGCCTGCGGGGGTGGTCGTCGTCTCCGACGGCGCCGAGGACGAGGCGATCCTGCCGATAATCCAGTCCAGGGTCAAGGTAAACGGCGTCCGGAGGGTTCTAGTAAAACAGAGCCACAACCTGGAGAGCACCTACTACCTCCTCAAGCAGGTCTTCAGGGACCCGAAGATCAGCCACACCTTCTTCATCCCCATCGGCCTCGCCCTCCTCATATACTCGACCTTCAGCTTCATAGGAAGGTCGGACTTCGCCGTCATGGCGATCCTCGGCGCCATCGGAGTCTACCTCCTATTCAGGGGGCTGGGCCTCGACGACTTCATCGACAGCACCAAGGAGACCTTCAAGGGGAACCTCTACCGGGGGAGGATCGCCTTCATAACCTACGTCCTGGCAGCGGTCCTGGTCGTCATAGCCACGATACAGGGGTCTACCAGGTTCTGGGATTACTACACCGGGGACATATGGTACGGCTACCTCGTCCTCCTGATGGTCTTCGTCAACCAGAGCGTCTGGTGGTACGTCGCCGCCGGGATCTGCGTAAACCTCGGCAAGATCCTGGACCTATACCTGGAAGGGGTGGGAGACGAGAGGGCCTACTCTTATCCCTTCTTCATCTTCGCCACGGGGCTTATATTCTGGTCCGCCAGCGTCTTCATCCTGGCCAACAGCGCCGACATGGACTTCCCCCTCATATCTGGAAAATCCGCAGGATACCTCGCCGCCTCGGCGGCCCTGGCCATCCTCGTCGCCCTCGTAGGGGTGAAGGTATCCCGGAAGATGGCGGCCCGCCGATGACGGCCCGACCTTCGGAGGGGTCGGTCTGATCGAGATCATAGCAGAGGGCGACGGCTCCCTCTGCGACTTCACCTTCGACTTCATCTGGCAGCATCAGGGGTCCCGCCTCGACCCCGACGAGGTCGTATCAGGCTCCGTCACCCGCAGGGACCTGGTGGAGGCGCTCCGGCGGGGGGAGACGGTCAGGATCGAAGGCGACGTAGGCGGCCGCCTCGGCTCCAGCCTGGGGGTCGACCTCGCAAAGCTCGGCGGAAAGGGCGGCCCCATCGAGACGACGGGGAGGATCATCGTCGAAGGCGACATCGGTTCCCGGATGGGGATCTCCATGATCCGGGGATCGATCTACACCAGCGGCTCCGTCGGAGCGCCCCTGGGAAACGTCCTCGAGGTGGATTCGGACCTCTCAGGCTACAGAAAATTTGTATCTATAACCGAGGTCCTGGAGCGGGGCGGCCGGATCCTTTCGCCGAACCGTCTCGAAGATGAGAGGCTCGTCCTGAAAGACCGTATCCTCCGGGAGACGCTGGCCGCCAGGAACAGATCGTATACGACCTTGAGGGTGGAGGGGGACGCCGGGATGTCCGCCGGGATCCTGATGAGGTCGGGGCTCCTGGAGATTTTGGGCGACGCCGGGAAGAACACAGGAGTTCTGATGAGGGGGGGCAGAATAGTCGTCTGCGGCAGCTGCTCCGACTTCACGGCGGCGGAGATGAGGGGCGGGGAGATCTTCGTCGCCGGGGACGCCGGCGGGTACATATGCGCCGGTATGGTGGGCGGGGCGGTCTACGCTACGAGGGGAAGGCCCATACCCCCGGCGAAGGCCCAGCCTCTGAAGGGGGACGAGGTCGCCCTGGTATCCAGGGCCCTGGGAGTCACCTCCTTTCAGGCGATGATCTGCAGAAGGTTCGGCCTGTAATATGCGAGATCGGAGTAATGGAGCGGATCTGATTATGCGAAGAGGTCAGTAGACCTCCTCCAGATCCTCGATGTAGGCGAAGGCGTCGTCGAGCTGCTTTTTGGCCTTCGTCTTCCTGCTCTTCTCGTCCTGGATCGCCTGGGCTGCCTGGGAGTAGAGGAGCTCGAGGTCGGGGACCTGGGCGAGGGTGAAGACGGAGAGGACCTTGGGCCTGCCCTTCTTTATGACGATCCCCTTGAAGACCTGGCCCATCTTCGTCGAGAGCTTCTCGACGGCCTTGGTGATCTCGTCGACGTCGAGGTACTCCCTCGACCCCTGGATGATGATCATCGCCCGGGCGGCGTCCTCGTATACTTCGGCGGGGTAGAGGAGACCACCGGGCTTTATCGACCCCTCTATCGCCGAGGTGAGGGTGGGGGTCTTCTTGTCCGCCTCGAAGAAGCCGAGGGTCCCCATCCGCAGGCCTCCTCTCATCACCGTCTTGAAGTCGCCGAGGTCGGTGACCGAGAGCATCTCGCTGTCCAGGGACTCGATGAGGAAGAGGATCCGCTCCGCCACCATCTCGTTGATTCTATCGTAGGCGGTCTTTATGTCGCCGCTGAGCCTCTTTAAGTACTGGTTGTCCACCAGGATTATCCCGTCGCAGTCGACCTCCATGATATCCCTCATGCTGAAGGCGGCGTTCTGGAGGTATATCGACCCCTCCTCCCGGAAGGGGAGGACGATGACGGCGACGATGGTGATGTTTTTGTACCTATTCTTAAGCTCATGGATGACGAGGGGGGCGAAGGAGGATCCGGTCCCTCCCGAGGCGGAGGTCATGACGAAGGCGACGTCGAAGTCTCCCCTCTTCTCGATCTCCTCCATGATCATCTCCCGGTTATCCCAGAACCCCTGTTTTCCCAGGCTCCGGTTCGCCCCGACGCCGTGGAGGTTTGGAACGTGGAACCTGTCCTTGGCGGCGGTGAACTTCAGCTCCTTCAGATCGTTGACGGCAGTGTTGATGGCCAGGGTCTCCACTCGGCTGGGAAATTTTTGTCTAGAATAATATTTCGATAGCTTGGATGATCCGCCGAAGGATTGTCTGTTCACGGCGTCGAGGATCCTGTTCCCACACTGCCCTATCCCCAGCATCAATACGTTCAACATATATATCCGTCCAAAGGTCTTTATTTAACGGCGTCCTTAAGGCTGCCATCTGGCCTGCGGGGGGAGTCTCATCCTCACCCTCCAGGAACCGATAGCCCACTTCATCTGGCTTATCTCAAACACCAACTTAATATTTATATTCTTTGTACCGTCGGTAGAGCCATACCCCGATGATGAGGGCCGGGACCACCGGGAGATAATAGAGATACTTGTGCTTTCTCTCCAGGACGGAGACCTCAAAGGCGGTCTCCTCCTGCATCATCTCCCCTTCGCCCTGATATGTCGCCTTGAGGTTGACGGCGTAGCTTCCTCCTCTGGCCCCCACCGCGGCGGCAGAATATACCTCCACACCCCCCGGCGGTATCTCAAAGAATATCCTGTCGAGGGAACCCGCCTCCAGCCGGAGGCCGTCACCGCCGGATCTCACCTGGCCCCTCACCTCGACCCTCTGAGCGGTGCCATCGCCGTCGTTTCGTATCGATACGTTGATTATCCCCTGACCGCCGTGATCTATCGGCCCCGGCGTCTGGACCTCCATCACCAGGTCCGGCCTTCTCTTCGGCTTTATATCGATGCTGACGTCCTTTGATCTATCCGAGTAGATCGTCGCTTTGGAGTCGGCGTACCTCACCCCCGTAGCCGGTATCGTCACCTCACCCTCGGTGACCGCCACCATCGAGTAGATGGCCATATCTGACTCGCCTGGTTGAAGCTGGTTCTTTATCTTCGGGGGGTATCCTGCTATGTACCTGAACTGGGGGAGGGGCGGAAGCTCCTGTAAAGCCACATCTCTTGCGGTATCGTTTCCTACGTTCCTGACGGTGATCGTCACCTTCACCTCCTCCCCTGACCTCACGATGGATTTGTCCAGGCTTGTTGAAACCTCCAGCTTCGGTAGGCTTCTTGGAGCCATCGCCCTCTCGGTGATGTACTTCTCGGGGTATCCGTAATCGGACCTGTAAGTCGCCCTCATCCTGACGGTATCCCTATCAAAGATCTCCGTCACCATCAGGGTAAGGCCGCCCCGGTCCTGGCCTCCGTCGAGGTTCACATCCCGGCGGCTCTCCATCACCCTCCAGTCTTCAAACTGGCTCGCCCTCTTCCAGGCCTTAACCTCTATGAGGCCATCCATCACCGATACGACGTTCGTCAGCTCCACCCGATAGTCCCCGATCCTGACCCCTTCCCCCACCCGGAAGGAGAAATCCCTGGTGATCATCTCAGAGTACTCCGCCTCATCCTCGGAGGCCGCGGACGCCATCGGCGCCAGCATCATCGAGACGGCCAGGAGCGCGAAGACCGTTATATAGATCAGACCCATTCCCACTCACCGAATCTAGGCATGAATGACATATCGATCGATATAACGTTTTTCATCTCCCAATATGGTCAGATCTCCACCTCGAGGCTGAAGTCGATCCATCTCGCAGACCTGGTGAGAGCTCCCAGGGAGACGACGTCCACCCCTGCGGCGGCGTATTCAGAAAGGTTCTCGGGGGTTATCCCTCCCGAAGCCTCGAGAAGGACCCGGCCTCTCATCCCCTCCCGTATGAGAAGCTCTACAGCCTCCCGGATATCGCCGGGGCTCATGTTGTCGAACATTATGATATCCGCCCCCAGGGACGCCGCCTTCAGAGCGTCCTCTGCCCTCTCCACCTCCACCTCAATCTTCTTGGTGAAGCTGGCCGACGCCCTGGCTGCGCGAAGGGCCTCTTCCAGGCCCATGATCTTCAGATGATTGTCCTTGATCATCACCGAGCTCGATAGGTCGAACCGATGGGGGTCGCCCCCGCCCACCATCACAGCCCTCTTCTCGAAGAACCGAAAGCCTGGGGTCGTCTTCCGGGTGGATGCGACCCGGACCTTCCCCGCCCTCTCGACGCAACTGCTGGTCAGGGTCGATATGCCGCTCATCCGGCCCATAAAGTTAAGTACGAGCCTCTCGGCCTGGAGGATCGACCTAGCCCGACCCCTGATGGAGAAAACCTTCGACCCCGCGACGACCCGGGACCCCTCGGGGACGAGCCTCCCCCCTTCAAGGCCGAAGTACTTCAGGATCTCGTCCGCTTCATCCAGGCCAGAAACGATGCACTCCTCGCCGGCAAGTATCGAAGCTTTTGCATTTATTTCTGGGACTATCGAGCTTGAGGCGTCCATCTCCCCCAGGTCTTCCTTCACGAACAGCTCCAGCTGAGATAGAAGCATACCGCAAAAGTTTTGTTGTACCATCGATTTATAGCCTGCGATGGTTCTGAAGATAGGGCTGGTCGGCTGCGGAGCGATAGGGACCGAGATCGCAAGAGCGATAGACAGAGGCGATATCAAGGCCTCGCTGGTCGGGGTCTTCGATCGGAACGCAAGGAGGGCGGAGGAGCTGGGAAGGTCTCTATCGGAGCAGCCCCGGGTCTTTGAGCTGACGGATCTGGTGGAGAGGTCCGATATAGTGGTGGAGGCCGCCTCTCAAAGGGCGGTCCCCGAGGTGGCGGAGGCGACCCTCGAGAGGGGGCGGGACCTGATGATCATGTCCGTCGGAGCCCTCCTCGACGGAGAGCTCCGGGAGAGGGTGGAGGACCTGGCAATATGCCACAGGTGCCGGGTTTACATACCATCCGGCGCGATATCGGGCCTCGATGGGCTGAAGTCCGCAAGCTCGGGAGATATTGAGCTGGTCACCCTCACCACCATCAAGAACCCCCAGGGATTTGTTGGCGCCCCTTACATCAAAGAGAGGGAGATCGATCTCGACGCCATTACCGAGGCGAGGGTAATATTCGAGGGGTCCGCCGAGGAGGCGGTCGCGGCCTTTCCCGCCAACGTCAACGTCGCTGCCACGTTGAGCCTCGCAGCTAGAGGGGCGAAGGTGATGGTCAAGATAGTGGCAGATCCTGATACCAAGGTCAACATCCATCAGATAACAGCGGAGGGGAACTTCGGCAGGATCACCACCCGGGTCCAGAACGTACCCTTCCCCCGAAACCCCAAGACCAGCTACCTCGCCGCCCTATCGGCGATAGCCACCTTGCGATCGATCGCCGAGCCGATCAAGATAGGAACTTAGAACCACAGCTTCCGGGGCTCTCTGGAACCGATCACTATCGTCTGGTTCTCCACCTTGTAAGGGAGGTCGTCAGCGGGTTTGTAGGTGGCGTATCGGGCCAGGTCTTCCCACGCCCCCTCCAGGTCCATCTCCCCCTCAAAGGGCTTCATCAGAGGCCGCCAGTCTACGGCGGTGCTGCTCCCTTTGGGTATCCAGTAGGGGTCGTCCCCGATCCCGTCGCCGTCCCGGTCCCGGCCCCGGTAGTCGTCATAGTAGTTGCCGACGGAGGCGTTCCAGAAGTTGTGGCTGGCGTTGTCGTAGCCGGAGATGAGGTTCCTCCGGAAGTTATTCATGTATACGAGGTTGTTCTCGTTCTTGTCCAGCCTTATACCGTTGCTGTTCTTCGATATCTCGTTGTAGCATATCAGGTTGAACTCTGCCCCCCTCGTCAGGTCGAGGCCGTTGAGGTTCTCCTCCAGGACGTTACCCGCCACCAGGTTGTAGCTGCTGTTCTCCTGGATGCTGATACCGATACCCCTGATCCCTAGATCCCCGCCGCCCCTCGTCGCCAGGTTATTCAGTATCGAGTTGTTGGAACCGGAGGCCACTACCATCCCGAAGTATACGTTCCGATCCAGGTTGTTATCCCGAACCTCGGTCTTGGACGAGTTCCACAGGAAGATGCCCTGCCAGTTTTCGGTGAACTCGTTCCCGGCGACCAGACAGTCTGCGCAGTCCTTCAGCATCAATCCTGCGGCAGAGTTGTAGGTGAAGAGGTTGTCCGCCAGGACGATCCCCTCGGAGCCTTCGATACGGACCCCGTATTTGCCGCTTGCCCTGAAGGTGGACCCCTCAGCCCTCCCGACATCGGATCCCTGAAGGAATAAGCCGGTGTCGCACCTCTCAAAAGACGAGTTTAAGATGGTGAAGTTCCTGGACCCCATGACCTGGACCCCCACCTCCGCCCCCTCTACCGCCAGATCCTCGATGACGACGTCGTCGCCGTCGACGAAGACCCCGGAGTTGGGGAGGTTTAGGGTGTAGTGGGACTTCCTGCTGGAGAGGTCCATATAGTAGCTGAACTTATCTTCCTGTTTCTTCTGCACCCCCAAAACCTTAAGCCCCTGGAGCCTGACCCCGTCCGCCCTGATGTATACCGCTGGGGTTTGGGTCTGGGCTCTGACGGAAGGGTAGCCCTCCCCCAGGATGGTGAGGGGCTTGTCGACGGTGAAGGGAACGTAAACTCCGGCGGGAACTATCACCGTATCTCCTGGCATCGCCCCGTCGATCGCCGCCTGAATGTCGCCGGAGGCGAAGACGGGACCGGCTGACGCCGACCCTGCCAGGGCGAGGATCGATATGAAAAGGTATAATAGAGCCCCGGCTCGATCCGACCCGAAATTCTCCGCCGGGCCTTCGCCGAACGATACCCTCTCAGTGTCTGAAGTGGCGCATGGCTGTGAAGACCATGGCCATACCGTGTTCGTCTGCAGCTTCAATCACCTCAGCGTCCCTGATGGACCCCCCCGGATGGACGACGGCGGTGGCTCCCGCCTTGAAGGTCCTGTCTAGGCCGTCCCTGAAGGGGAAGAAGGAGTCGGTGGCCGCCACCGTCCCCCTGGTATCCATGCCGTGCTCTTCCGCCTTCTCAGCCCCGAAGCGGGCAGAATCGACCCTGGAGACCTGCCCTGAGCCGATACCGACCGTCTGGTTCGCAGTGGCGTAGACAAGGGCGTTGGACTTGACGTATTTGGCCACCTTCCAGGCGAACCGGAGAGCCATAGTCTCTGCAGGGGTGGGGCCCCGCTCCGTCACCACCCTCCACTCCAATATGTCTCCTCGGTCGTAGTCCTGGACGAGGAGGCCTGCGAAGACGCTCTTGGATTGGCTCCCCTGATAGAGGAGGTCGCGCCCCTCCAGAAGCTCGGTGACGTCCAGGATCCGACGGTTCGGCTTCTCCCGGAGGATCGCCAGAGCCTCGGGGTCGTAGCCCGGTGCCAGCAAGACCTCGATGAAGTGGTCGCGCATCTCTTCCGCCAGATCCACCCCTACCGGCTCGGAGAAGCCCATCACACCACCGAAGGCGCTCTTGGGGTCGGTGGATAGGGCCCTCCTGTACGCCTCCACCCCGTCCTGGCCGTAGGCTACGCCGCAGGGGTTTGCGTGTTTGACGATCACCGATAGGGTGCGGTCTTCCTTAACTCCGTCATACTCCACCAGGTCGACGAGCATCTCCAGGGTCGCCTCGGCGTCGACGACGTTGTTGTAGGACATCTCCTTCCCGGATAGCTTCGAAGCCCTGTGGAGGCCGAAACCGTCAGGCTTTGAGTACAAAGAGGCCTTCTGATGCCAGTTCTCCCCGTACCGGAGATCCTGGACCTTCTCGTAGGCGTGGACTAGATAGCGGGGGCTCTCTGCCTGGAGGACTGCAAGCCTCTCCGCATCCCTGGATATGGAACGATATATCGCCTCGGAGGCGAGAGCCCTCCGGACGCCCTCCGAGAGGTCGGCTCCGGCCGTTATTTCGTCAAGGACCATCCCGAACTTTTCAGAGCCGATCAGGACGGCAGAGCCGCCCTCTATCGCCCCCATGACGACCGCCGATCCGAGGGGGGTGGAGCAGAAGCTCTGATCGCAGAGGACTAGGCGGTCAGCTCCACCCCACCCTCCCCCTCCGACTGAGGCGATCTCTTTCAGGACTTCGGCGGGTCGGGACCTCTGGACGGCAACCCCCCTCTCCACCATTCGGCTGAGAAAATCTTTCATCTCGGAAGACTCGCTGGCCAGGACGACAACTTGCCTAATCTGCATGAAAACCTTGATCGTGATGGTCACAAGGTTATTTTAACATTGCCCCCTGCCCCAACTTTCAAGATGGAGAAGGCGAATTGAACCTTCTCTTTCCGCCTGTCCCCCGTCGAAACCCCTCTCTTTCGCGGACGGTACTTCGCCGGGATCGAAGGGCAAATCTTTAAGTTCTACAGACAGCGCTTTTCTTACCATGGAAGCCGCCGATCTCATCCGCAAGGCGATAGATCCCCACCCAAAGGGGGTTCTCATAAGGTTCGAGGTGGCGCCGGGGTCGAAGAAGCTCGTCCTTCCCTCCGGCTTCAACCCCTGGCGGAGATCCATGGAGGCGAAGCTCACCGAGGAGCCGACGGGAGGAAAGGCGAACCGGCAGCTGGAGCGGGCCCTCTGCGACCTCTTCGTCATCGGAGCCGACCGGGTCCAGGTGACGGCGGGCAAGAAGAGCCCTCGAAAGGTCGTCATGATCCTGGGGGTGGACGCCGAAGAGGCGGAGAGGGTCCTATCGGAGGCTCGAGAGGGGGTGCCCTGACGCCGCTTAGGAGAAGAGGTGGCGGCGGCCGGAAGGGGCGCGATCCGAGGGGGAGGAGGGCCTGCTGCGACCCCGAATCCCTCGAGAAGGTGATCGAGGCGCTCCTGGAGGTCTCCGATGAAGGAGCTGTCATCATAGTCGAGGGGGAGAGGGATGAGCTGTCCCTCCGGGATCTGGGGGTCGAGGGGCCGGTCCTCCGGGCGGCGCACCGACCTGCCCTGGAGGTGGCGGAGGAGGCGGCCCGGTCCTTCAAGGAGGTAGTCGTCCTCACCGACTGGGACAGGGCGGGGGAGGAGCTCGCCCGCAAAATGGCTGAGTACCTCCTATCCTCCGGCTCCAGGGTCGATCTCGACACCAGGGACCGGCTGAAGAGGATGGTCCGACGGGAGATAAAGGACGTGGAGAGCCTCAGCAGGTTCGTCGAAAGGGTGAGGGCTGATAGATGCCCGAAAGGGTTGCAATAACCGGCCCGCCGGGGTTGGGAAAGTCGACCCTGGTGAAGAAGGTGATCGACCTTCTCGGCCGCCGAGCGGGGGGGGTCCTGGCCCGGGAGGTCCGCCGCGGCAGAGAGAGGACGGGCTTTATTCTCGAGGACCTCCTGACGGGAGAAGTGGGGACCCTCGCCTCCGTCGACAGGCCTGGACCGAAGGTCGGAAAGTACAGGGTATGCCTCCGGGACCTGGAGGAGGTAGGGGCGGGGGCGGTGGAGAGGGCGGTCCGGGAGGCTGAGGTGGTGGTCATAGATGAGGTCGGGCCGATGGAGCTCCTCTCCGAGCCCTTCACCGGGGCGGTGGAGGCCGCTCTCGCCTCAGATAAGACTATGCTCGTCGTCGTCCACGCCAAGTCGAGCCACCCCCTCGCCGAGAGGATCAGGAGGGAGCTGCGGCTCTTCGTCGTCACCGAGGAGAGCCGGGACCTCCTCCCGGAGGAGATCGTCTCGATCCTGGACCCCCAACTCTGACCCCAGCCTCAGGAGCCGCCGTGGATCTCTTCGAGCTTTGTGATCTTCTGGATCTCCTCTTTGAGGGCCGGGGGGAGGCCCTTGATCTCGACGTCGAGGAAGCCCCGGACGATGACGCTCGTCGCCTCATCGGTGGAGAGCCCCCGGGCCATCAGGTACTCCAGCTCCACCTGGGAGATCTTCCCGACGGCGGCCTCGTGGGACATGTCCAGGCCTCCGCACCAGCCGTCGAGCTCCGGTATGGAGTAGATCCTCCCCTTCTCGGTGAGGATTAGTCCGACGCACTCGACGTGGGCCCGGACGTCGGGGACCTTTCCGACCATACGCCCCCGGTTTATGATCTCGCCCCCGGTGGAGACGACTCTTGCTATCGACTCGGCGCTGGTCCTCGGGGCCTCGAGGATCGTCTGGTTTCCGATGTCGATCTTGCCGCTCCGGGCGTACATGATGGTGTTGAAGCTGGCGACGGCCCCCTCCCCGGCGAGGGTGGCGGTGGGGAAGGCCTGGAGGCTCTTAACCGGAGTGAGGGTGATGTAGTTCTCGGAGATGGACCCTCCCGCCTCCACCCGGCTTGCGCCCCGGGGCCGGACCTCCACCTCATCACCCCAGTTGTGGACCATGGTGAAGGTGACGTGGGCGTTCTTCTTGATGTAGACCTCGGAGACCCCCAGGTGCAGCCCCCTCCCGGCGTGGGACGGGGTGGTGCAACCTGTGATGATGTGAAGGCGAGACCCCTCCTCGGCGATGACGACGTTGTGGACGCGCTGACGCTTGTTCTTCCCTCCCATGAAGAGGCAGGCCTTGAGGGGGAAGGTGCTCACCGTACCGGGCTTCGCCCGGATGAAGTAGCCCGCCGGAGGGTGCATACCCACGTCGGCGGTGTACTTGTCGGTGTCGATGGGGACGAGCTTCCAGTAGTAATCCTTCAGGTAGCTGTGCTCCCGGAGGGCGGTCCCGATGTCCATCACCTCGATCCCCTCCACCGACGAGCCCCGGTGGACCGCCGACTGATCGACCTGGAAGTAGTCGCCGGCCGACTCGCCGGTGAGGCTCACCCCGGCGCTGAGGGCTGCGGTCTGAATGTCCTCGGGGAGCATCTCCAGAGCCTCGATCTCCCCCATCTCCTCCGACTCCGCCTCATAGCTCTCGATATCGATATCTGTCCCCAGAGCCGCCGCCTTGTCCTTAGCCTTCTTCGCCTTCTCTTCTAGACGGGACATAGACATCCAACACACCCCTCATATCCGTTGATCTTGATCTGTTCCAGGATCTCTTTCGGGCTTCCCGAGCAGACGATGGTACCCTCGATCATGACGTGGGCCTTGTCCGCCATCATGTAGTCGAGGATGTGGCCGAAGTGGGTGATGATCACCCCCGACTTGGTCCTTTTGCTCGGCTTCTGATCCTTCTGGGTGAGGACGTTTATCGCCCTCCCGATCACCTTGATGTTCTCCAGGTCGACACCGGAGTCGGGCTCGTCGAGCATCACGAAGTCCGGCTCCTGGGCGAGGAGCTGGACCATCTCCGACCTCTTCACCTCGCCGCCGGAGAAGCCCTTGTTCACCTCCCGGTCGGCAAACTCGACGAAGTCGAGATCCTCGAGGATCTTCCCGGCGTCCGCTTGGGAGTTACAGAGCTTGATCATATCCGAGACCTTCAGCCCCCGGATGGTAGGAGGGTGCTGGAAGGCGATGCCGATCCCCAGCCGCGCCCGCTCGTGCATCGGCATCCTGGTTATATCGACGCCCTTGAACATGATCGTCCCCTCGTTCACCTGGTACCGGGGGATCCCGGCGATGGTGCTGAGAAGCGTCGTCTTGCCGCAGCCGTTGGGGCCGAAGAGGGCGTGGGTCTCACCCTGCCCCACGGACATGTTCACCCCTTTCAGGACCTGCTTATCCCCTATGCTCACCCAGAGATCTTCAATTTCTAACGTCGTACCGCCTCCTGGATCCGTATTTTACATCGGCTGATTCATTCTCGCCTAACTTAATTCATCTCGTCACTAATAACATCTTCCCTTTCCGCGGGAGAAGGTTCGAAACTTCTCGGTTGGATTAGATGGCAAATAGGGCATATGCTCACCAGATCGCAGATCGGCGCGATTGGGGGGGACGCAATACATCCTTTTTTTCGGGTTGTGAACTACCCTACCCTAAAGGGTAGGGCTTCCCACTTCATCGCCAAGACTTGCATCACAGAAACGTGATGTAGAGGTTTTGACTCTATGGGCGCTACGGGCTGTTCCATCCCTGTGGAGAGAATATTTACTGCTGCATTGTAGTCGCGGTTGGATGAGAAACCACAATATGGGCATTCGTGGACTCTATCTGACAGTTCCTTTCTCACAATGCTGCCGCAGAAGGAACACCTCTGCGAAGTGTTGCGTGGGT
>JARFPK010000074.1 GCA_029167045.1 Candidatus Methanocrinis natronophilus | reverse complement strand
AGACGACCCTCGCCATCCTCTACCCACCCCCGCCGCCGGAGGAGGTCAAGGGCCATCGCCGCCTTATCGGACGCATATCCGAGTTCTTCCATCAGGTCCCGGACCTTCAGCCCGTTATGTCGTCGGTCCAGGTCCCGCCAGAAGGTCATGGACAGGTTGAAAATCAGGCCGTCGTCTTCACCAGGCGGGGGGAGGATCCCCCTTTTTTTTGGTGGCGAACTTTCGTCGGGGTGGCCATCGGGCAGGAATTGCTGGAGACTGTCTTTTACGTAATAATCACATCCAAGTTCATCCATCAATGCCACCATCTCGGCGGTGAACTTGCGCCAGTCGACCGACTTTATTGTGGATTTCATCTTATCCCTGTTCTCGTTACGAGAGTCGGCGGTCATCTTACCCACCATGTACCGATCGACGTATTGGTGAGTCTGCCGGATCGCTTCCAGGGCTCCAGCGGCGGATATCACCGGCTCAAGGGATACGTAGGTCGATATCCCCATGCTGTGCGCTACAGCTAACGCCTCCATCCGGTCGGCGGTCGATGCGGCTTTCTTTTCCCATTCACTAACCTCGTCCGGATCCCAGGTGGTAATTGTCACCCCGAACCAGTCACCGGGTCGATAGAGGTCGAAATCTCGGGTCGCCGCCATCCCGCTCTTAGTCAAGACCTGGATACCAACTCCGTGCGAATGGATTGCCTCGATGATCGCCCTAGTCTGTTCCTCATGAGACGCGAACTCGTCTTTGTTCCATGACGCGGGGTCGTAGAAGTCGCCTACGAACGTCAAGTGGACCCTGTCGATCCGGCAACCGGCGGCTAGAGCCTTCTTCATCCCCCGGTGGATACTCTGTAGGATGTTCTTCTTAGGGTCCGGTATGCAATGGAAATAGGCTTTCGTCTTGTTCATCAACGGCGGAGCAAAGCAATAACAGCACCCAAACGAACACGACTTAGCTACATTGATGGCCCAGGGCGAATACTCGAATGCGGGACCTCCTGGTTGGTAAAGGATGCCACCCTTCCCACTGCTTCCGTATCCCTCGTACCGGGGTATAGGGTCTCCTTCATGCCAGATGGGGTGGGGTCGGTGGTCGTCGTTACTCTCGGATGGCTTCGGCATCGGTGTCACGAACTTCGCCGCCTTCTCGGCCTCTCGGCGTCGGGCCTCCGCCATCTCCTCGGAGATGGAGACGTACACGGCCCCTGAGGAGTCACAGGTCTCCTTCTCGCCGTCCTTCTCTTCGTCGTGCCCATCATTTTGCCCGACAAATCCCAGCACTTGCCCATCCGGATTTTCAGAACTAGACCGCTTGTTATCGGTTTGACCGATATACCCAACAAACCTACCGATTTGAGAAAAATCTCCCAAAGAGAGAGAAATTTCTCTCTTATCCACAGGAGATGACCCGAACCTCTCTATAATGTAATCCCATAGATTTGTTGGGCATGTTGGGCAACTGTCCTTATTGATATTGGTTCCAGTGATATGTTGCTGGGTAATTGATGGGCAGTGGTGGGCAGGGGTGGTCCTTTCGCTATCCAGCGACTCGACGGCCGCGTCTAACTTGTCTTTATCGAAAAGAAGCCCCGGATAGTAGCGGGCACGCTGGCGGTTAACCATTCTCCGCTTCGGGTCTATCCCCCCGCACTGCCTTTTCAGGTAGGCTCCAAACCAGTTCTCGCTGACCACCTCACCTACGAGGTGGGAGCACCAACGCTTATACGCCTCGTAAATATCGGCGGTCGGTATCTGGAGGCTTGGAGTCCCAGGGTCATAATCGCAGAATTCATCCCAGAAGGTCGAAAGGCTGGCGCTCTGCCGTGTGTACTCGTCAAATAGATCCGAAGCTGGCCTCTTGATGATCCTCTCAGTCTCGCAGATCTCCCTCGCCCTCCAGATCAAGAGGTTGAGGATACCCGAGAGCTCTTCGTCGGTGGTGAGCTTATCGAGGAGGTGCGGGTCCTTCTGTCGTTCAAGAGGGTTATCCGGGTCAGGGTCGTCTACGAAGATGAAGGGGAGGCTCTGCTTGCAGAATCTTTCCATCCACCCCCGTGACGTATCCTCAATTGGCGGCATGGTGTTGGTATCCACCACCGTCTGAAAGAACGCCTCAAATCGAATTCGTGCCCGGTTCTTAACGTCGGCATCGACCGTCCCTGCCCCAGATACCAATTTGATAAAGCTCGTCCCGATAGACGCCTTTTTTTTGGACCCTTGCTGCTCGGAGGCGATCCATAACCTCTTGTTGTGGAGGGCCCCAGCTGCAAATACGGTCCTTTTGATCTCGTCCAGCATCATAGAGCTGCAGGACTCGTCACCGAAGAACCGCTTCATGAGCCTTTCATATACACCTTTTCCATTTCGGCCGATACCTAGCAGGAATATGACATAAGGGAGTGGCTTTCGTATCGCCGTGGCCGGGAACCAATCCACCAGGGTAAGCCTGTCGATCACATTAGGCTGGACTTCCTCCAGGAACCGGAGGAACCTCGGACATTTGGCCGCTGGATCGTAGGCAACGTCAATCCTGTCGGTGAGTAGGTCGTCGGGCCGATAGTCCCGGAACTCGCCCGTCCGGAGGTCGATAACTCCATTTCGCACACCCAGAAGGTAGGGGTCCGGGTTGAACCTCACCAGCGTCAAACCGTACTCGGCCCGGAGGCGGTCCAAGACCTCCTTCACGGTGAACCGGGTCACGTGGTCCCCACCGACGGAATATAAAGTATTTGATATCGTTACCTCGCCCGTGGGGACGTAGACCTGACCGTTGAAAAGGTGTATATCGCCACCTATTGTCTCCATAGCTAAGTCCATCTTATCGGATATCGACCGCGCCGCTTTCGCCCTCGAAAAACAGAACCGCCCGTTTTCGTCGTAGTCGCCGAAACTGCTGAGATGGAAGACCGCCGCTGCCTCAGGGGCGGCCGTCAGCTCTGCGTCTCTCTGAGCGGCGGGGGTGAGGGCTCTCACCCGGTCCGGCTCCAGCAGATTGCGTAGGGACCGCCAGTCGTTCCCCCTGCATCCATCATGGAAACATCCAAAATAACGGGCTCCGGAAGGTAGCCGGCCTATCCTCGCCGTCCTCCGGTGGTCAGGGTTGAAAGGGCAAACCTCCAGTTCGGCGAGGACACCACCTGCCCAACCTTTGACCCTGGAGACCTTCAGCCCGTGATCTTCGGTCCAAGCCCCGGGGTCGAAGTCGTCCCCGCCCTGGGGGTAACCCTTCGCAGGCTCGTCTCTAGGCAGAAGCCTCGCCAGGGCCTCCAGACGGTCCCTGGGGACCGGCTCCAGGGCCTCAGGGACCTCCAGAAGTCGGGCCGTCCGGTGAGGTCGCTCCTCGGTAGCGTCGCCCTTCCGAGCCTTCGTTCCCGGCAGCTTCCAGATCCTCGCCGGGTTGTAGGTGGTGAGGTCGATCTTCACCTCCTCGTCGGAGAAGATGAAGTCCAGGGCCGCCAGGCACCTCTTCACCAGATCAACGTTCTCCCCGGAGGGCTCCAGGTCGATCCTCACAGGCAGATGGGCCCCGTTCCCGGAGTCGGCCACCACGAAAGCCGACGCTAGCCACCCTCGCCCGATAAGCCAATCCCGGATCTCTCGGGTTTTAGCAATGGCCGCTTCGTGCTCTTCGTCACTCGATGGGATCCCAGCCGGTCGATGGGGGTCGCAGTCCACAGGCAACCACCTCAGCCGGATAACGTCGCCGTCGGAGGTCGCCGTTTCGGCATTTTTCTTGTAGCGATTTGTGGATCTGGAGAGGAGGCGGTCGTCTATCTGGTGAAGTGTGATGTAGACGCCGCCCGCCTTAATCACGTCCCGGTCGTCGCTCAGCCCAACGACGCTATCCGCCAGGATACCGAAGTCGTCGAAGTAGCCTGAGATCGTTCGGGCTCGGCCCGCCTTCGGGATACGGAGCTCTACAACGTCACCGGGTTGATGGTAGACGGCTAGGGCCCGTAGGATCTCAGCACGGTCGAAAGAGAGGAAGGTGGTCACCCTCCGTCGCCCCCCTCGACCGCCGGTCGCAGTCCCCATTAAATCGCCACGCCAGATCGGCAGATCGATCCTCTGCGTCGGGTTCCCGGGACCGCAACTTACTTACGCTGGGGGCACCCCTGTGGTTATGCCAACCTGTTTTCAATTTTTGCACCCCGTTAGCTCTCGCAGTCTGTTTGTATTGGCCGGTAAACTAGCGTGCCACCTTCGAGGCTGACCACGAAGGCCGGAGTGTCTTCCAATCCTCGCATTAAATCTGCGGGGATCGACAGCTCCCCGTAGCAGCCTCTCCTCTGCAACTTCACAATTTTTTTGCTCATATCATCCCTTCTCCCCCCCCCACCACCATCAGGTTGGACCCCTCTTCTATTTGAGGGTTTCCTCACATATTGTGTGTGTATTTTCATTCAAAAAATTAACTAGTATATAACTATTAATGCCAATATATCAATATTTATCTACAAGAACCATATGTATTTATGTTAAATCCGAAATGCCTATATATATCTTTGAAAGAATTGGCCTACCATGCTATCTCCACAGGAACGCGAATACCTCGCCCGCCTGGACGACCTCCCGCCGCGAACCCGCGGGAACCTGCTATATCGCATCCGCCAGAAGGTCGCCGCCGCCCTGGACGAGACCGCCGATATAATTTTAGCGCTGGACGCGATGCCCCCGAAGTCGGCTCGCAACGCAATGGACGATAAACACGTTGCCGCCGTGTTCGCACTATCAGAGAAGATGGTCGAGGTTCTCGGCTACGCACCTATCGAAGAGTTTGAGGGCCGGCGGTACGTCAGCCGGCCCAAAAGCATCAAAACCACCCAACAGGGCGCCCGCAGCCCCCCGATCCATGAACGAACCATCGTCACCGCCCCCGCCAGCGAGAATGACGAAGCCAGAGCCTACACGGTCGCCGTCCACCTCGCTAGGATGGCCCCTTACACCACCCCGCCGGGCCCCGCCCGCTCCCCCATATCCTCGGAGCCGTTCGCCCCTTGGTCCGATGCCGACTCCGATCTGACGCCCGCGAGGGGG
>JARFPK010000073.1 GCA_029167045.1 Candidatus Methanocrinis natronophilus | reverse complement strand
TCCTGGCACTGATGCCTTTGAACCAATTAACAGGCAGCGAGGGAGCATGTGCTGGAGGCGATGAAATGAAGAGATGTATACGATCTGGCATGATTTCTAACCCCGAGATTTCAATCCCCTTGGACTGTGCGATCTCCTCTAGGATCTCTTTCAAATCCGTTGCTACCTTCGCAGTTAGTACCGGTCTCAAATATTTCGGTATCCAGACCAGATGGTAATTAATGTTATACCTGCTATGCCGAGAAGAACGCATCTGTACAACAGCCTTTAGGTGTAAATACTATTTATAGATGTCGTAAGGGCTTGCTCCGGCCTGAAGACCGGAGTTTGCGCCCTGAAATTTTCTATCAACCCTCAGAGGGCTGGGTCAAGCTTTATCTATTTTGGCGGAGATCCACCTGGTCATGGCAGGTCTAACCCTCTCTGAGAAGATCTTCACTCGAGCCTCGAAGAAGGAGGTGAGGGCCGGCGAGTTCGTCATGGCCGACATCGACAGGGCCATGGTCCACGACATCACCGGTCCCCTGGCGGTGAAGGGGTTTTACGAGATCGCAGGCGAGGACGCGAAGGTCTGGGACCCCGAGAAGATAGTCATCCTCTTCGACCATCAGGTGCCGGCGGATAGCCTGGCGGCCGCCGAGAACCACATAATGTTACGGAAGTTTGCAAAAGAGCAGGGTATCCTCAACTACGACATCTTCGAGGGGGTCTGCCACCAGGTGATGCCGGAGAAGGGGCACGCCCTCCCCGGAGACCTCATCGTCGGCTCCGACTCCCACACCTGCACCTACGGCGCCCTCGGCGCCTTCTCCACCGGTATCGGGAGCACCGATATGGCCTCGGTCTTCGCCACAGGAAAGCTCTGGTTCATGGTCCCCGAGACCCTCCGGCTAAAGGCAGAGGGACGCCTCCAGAGGCTCGTCACCTCCAAGGACGTCGTCTTGAGGATGATCGGCGACATCGGCGCCGACGGTGCCACCTACCGGGCATGCGAGTTCGCCGGCTCCGCGGTATCGAGGATGTCCGTCCCCGAAAGGATGACGATGACGAATATGGCCATCGAGATGGGCGGTAAGGCGGGGCTCGTCGACCCCGACGAGACCACATACCGGTATATAGAGGAGAGGGTCGAGAGGTTCAACCGGGAGATAGCCCTCCACGGCGACGGAGACGCCGTCTTAGATGAAAGGATGTGGGAGGTCTCCGACCTTCCGCCCCAGGTCGCCGTCCCCCACAACGTCGACCACGTCGTCCCCGCCGGAGACCTCGCCGGGACGAAGATCGACCAGGTCTTCCTCGGCTCGTGCACCAACGGCAGGTTCGAGGATCTCGCCCTCGCCGCCGAGGTGATGAGGGGTGAGCCCCTGGCCCGGGGGGTGCGGATGGTGGTGATCCCCGCCAGCAGGACTGAGTACATGAAGGCCCTCCGGGGGGGGCTCGTCGAGACTTTCATGGAGGCAGGCGCCACCGTCGAATCTCCTTGCTGCGGTCCCTGTATGGGCGGAAGCTTCGGCCTCCTCGGGGACGGGGAGGCCTCCCTCTCCACGTCCAACAGAAACTTCCAAGGAAGGCAGGGAAGCCCCAAGGCCCGGGTTTACCTCTCTTCCCCGGCGACGGCGGCCGCGGGGGCGATCACCGGCGAGATCAATGACCCTAGGGAGATCTGATCCTGCCTCCAGGGCCGGGTCCGATATTACGCCCGCAGGTCAGACCCCGGTCCCTTCTGGATAGAGCAGATACCATGAAAGTCGCCTTCAAGATCGGCTACCTCGGGAGGAACTACCACGGCTTCCAGCTCCAGCCTGGGGTCCCGACGATCCAGGCCGCCGTCGGCGGAGCCCTCAGATCCCTCAAGTTGAACGACGGAAGGTTCTGCTACGCCGGGAGGACCGACCGGGGGGTCTCGGCCCTCTCCCAGGTTATCGACTTCTACATCGACCCGGCCAGGGCAAATCTCGCCCTCCCCCGGGTCCTCAACAGCAGGCTCCCCCCGGACGTCTGGGCCTGGGCGGTCGCCTCCGTTCCCGAGAACTTCAGCGCCCGCCACGCCGCCCTCTGGCGGGATTACAGGTACATCCTTCCGGAGGCCGGCCTCGACATCGGACTGATGAGAGATGCGGCCCGCAGGCTCCAGGGGGTCCACGACTTCAGAAACCTCTCCTCCGAGAAGACGAGGCCGACCACCCGGGATCTTATGAAGATCGATATATCGGAGGATGACGGGATGGTGATCTTCGAGGTCAGATCCGACGGATTTCTCTGGAATATGGTAAGAAAGATCGCCACCACCCTCGCCGTTGTGGGCAGAGGAGAGCGGGAGCCGGAATGGGTCGACCTCCTCCTCGATCCGAGGACGAACCAGGGGGTAGCCGCCGCCCCCGCCGAGGGGCTGATACTGATGGACGTCGGATACCAGGGGATCGACTGGAGGGTGGAGCCCTACTCCATCATGATGGCAAAGGAGAGGCTCTCTGGAGTATGGAAAAGAGATCAGGTCCTGGCGGAGGCGACGGCGATCCTCGCCAGGTCCATGGTCGTATGAAGCCGGTTCAGAGGATGATCTCGATCCCCAGCTCCTCAGCCAGCTCCTTGTAGCGGTTGCGGATGGTGACCTCCGTCACCCCGGCGACATCCGCCACCTCTCGCTGGGTCCTCCGGTCGCCGCAGAGGATCGATGCGATATATATCGCCGCTGCCGCCACCCCCGTCGGGCCCCGGCCGCTCGTCAGCTCCTTCTCCGCCGCCTGCCGGAGGATCTCGATCCCCTTCGCCTGGACCTCGCCTTTCAGGCTCAACCCGGAGCAGAACCGCGGTATGTAGTCGATGGGGCTCGTCGGCATAAGCTTCAGGGCCAGCTCTCGGGAGACGAACCTGTAGGTCCTACCGATCTCCTTCCTTGAAACCCTCGAGACCTCGGCGATCTCGTCTAAGGTCCTGGGGACGTTGCACTGCCGGCATGCGGCGTAGAGGGCTGCAGCGGCGACCCCCTCTATGGACCTTCCCCGGATCAGGTTCTTGTCGACGGCCTTCCGGTATATTACTGCCGCCGTCTCCCTGACGTTCCTCGAGAGGCCCAGGGCCGAGGCCATCCTGTCGAGTTCGGATAGGGCGAAGGCGAGGTTCCGCTCCGTGGCGTTGCTGACCCTTATCCTCCGCTGCCACTTTCGCAGTCGGTAGAGCTGAGCTCTGTTCTTCGATGAGATCGTCTTGCCGTAAGAGTCCCGGTTCCTCCAGTCTATCATCGTCGATAGGCCCTTGTCGTGGATGGTGTAGGTCATGGGGGCGCCGACCCGTGACCTCTTCATCCTCTGGTCGTGGTCGAAGGCCCTCCACTCAGGTCCCTGGTCTATGAAGTTCTCATCTATGACGAGGCCGCAGTCGGAGCAGACGAGCTCCGCCCTCTCGTAGTCGTGGACGAGGGCGTGGCTTGCGCACTCGGGACACTCTACGATGAACTTCTCGAACTCGTCTACCTTCTCCTTCTCCCGCCTGAGCTTGATCTTCTCCTGGATCTTCTCCTTCTCAGACCGTTCGATCTCCCTAATCTTTTCTATTTCTTCCACCGAATCCGCGCTCCTCGAAATAGAGTTTCTTTCCCAGGTGAACTGCCATATCGACGTCTCTATAGGGTTTGACGACGACGTAGGGGTGATCCTTAGGGCCGAATATGTCAAAAACCCGGCCGATTCTGGCCTTCTTCTGATCTACAACCACAGAATTGATCCTCGGAATCTCGGTCTTCTTTTCGCCGATCATCGGCTCTCCGCGCACAATCAACTTCTTCTGAACTGAATGGACAGTGGTGCCCAACCTCTTCAACAGGTCACCTCACCTCCCCATGTTCGGGGTCAATCTATATAAATGTTCCGCAAACATTTTATTTGATGAATTTTCCCTCCCATACTCAAAGTTTATCTTCCTGTAGAGACTCCCATGGCGGTTATGTTCGAAAGGCTTCCAACCGTCCCCACGTCTCAGGAGCTGGTGGACCGGGCTTTCAGAAGGTCGACGAGGGCTTCTTCGAGTCGGAGAAAGGACGAGGCCATGCTGATGACCGCAGGGAACATCCTCTCAGACAACTTGACAAACCTGGTCCGAAAGTACCCCTCCTTTGCGAACATCCCGCCCTTCTACTACGACCTCGCCGACGTGGTGGTGGGGGTGGACGAGATGAGGATCCATCTATCCAGGGTCTCCTGGGCAGCTGACCAGATCCGGACGATCACCAAGGAACACCTGGCGGAGATGAAGGGGGCTAAAGACAGGACATCGATAAGGAGATCTTCCTTCGGGAGGATGGCCTCGGTGATGAAGTCCATCGAGAAGGACCTCCTCTTCCTCAACGACGCCCGCCAGAAGCTGAGGTTCATGCCGACGGTGGACCCTGACCTCCCCACCATCATCGTCGCAGGGTACCCGAACGTCGGAAAGTCGTCCTTCATGACGGCGGTGACCGGGGCGAGGCCCGAGATCGCCAGCTACCCCTTCACCACGAAGGGCGTGGGGGTGGGCCACTTCACAAGAGGTCATCAGAGGTATCAGGTGGTCGACACCCCCGGACTCTTGGATCGACCCCTCGGCGAAAGAAATGAGATCGAGCTTCAGGCGATAGCCGCCCTCCGCCACCTCCGGGGAGCCGTCCTCTACATCCTGGACCCGAGCGAGCACTGCGGCTTCTCTCTGGAGGAGCAGCTCCGCCTTCTGGAGGACATCCAGCCCTGGCTCCGTCTCCCCGTCCAGGTGGTGGCTAATAAGGTGGACCTCGCCCCCTACGATGGGAGAGGGATGACCATGTCCACCCTGAGCGGCACCGGCGTCGCCGAGGTCCTGGATAAGATGGTGGAGATCCTGGAGGTGGCGGAGGTGGAGGAAGGCCGAACGGAAGAGTCAAATTGCGTGCGGCCCACCCCACCCTAAAGGGTGGGGTATGCTTCGGGGCCGCACGCCCGGTTTTCCGGATTTCAGAAATCTTTGGGTATTTGTTGCCCAGATTCCCTGATTTGCATGATGCAAACGTTGTTTTGGTTTCCTCTGAAAAGCAACCAATATTTTCATCAGTTAAGAGAAGTACGAAAACCGGGCGAGGGTTCACTTCATCCCCGACCT
>JARFPK010000072.1 GCA_029167045.1 Candidatus Methanocrinis natronophilus | reverse complement strand
GTCCGCAGGGCCGGGGCGATCCACGCCTTCGACTCGATCAACCACCTCTTCTTCATCAGCGAGATGATCGTCCCCGGCTCCAGCTACTGGAACCTCGGCTTCGGCCATGGGCCCGGCGAGGTGGAGGCGGACGCCGAGGGGATGGAGACGATGAGGGTCCTGGGCTCGAATATGGCGTGGCTGTTGCAGAAGATCAACGGCTGATTCCGGTGGCGGAGGAGGAGAGGGGCGGGAGAGGTTTAGAGGGATAACGGGAGAAAGGAGCGAAGGGGAGAAAGGCAGCAGATCAGAAGTCGAAGAGGGACTTCTGTTTCTGCTCCTGCCCCTCGCCTGTTGGCCCGGACGGAGCCCTTCCCTTCCCCGCCCCGGGGGGCGCGAGGTCGAAGAGCCGCTGCTGCTCGGGGGAGCAGACGAGCTGCTCCTTTGATACCCCGAAGGGGGAGAGGAGACGCAGCAGCGGCGGCAAGATCTGCTTATTGATGTAGTAGTCGGTGTCGATCAACAGGCCGTTCTCCAGGGCGTAGGATGGGTCCTCGGCCCGGTCGACGAAGAGCCCCCTCCCCCGGACGATGACGAAGGGGACCCGGTCGCCGACCTGAGGGACCCGGCCGCCCCTCGCCCTCATCTTCTCGGCGAGCTGGACGTGAGGCTGCTTGTTCTTGTAGGAGGCGGTGCTCTTGGTGTACCTCCTCGTCAGGACCAGGTCCTCGAGGATCTCCGGGTCCTTCCGCAGGTCGAGCCTCTGGAGGCGGTCGATCACCGACTTTGCCAGGTCTACGGCCTCCTCGACCCTCCCCTCCTGCAGGACGAGCTCGAGAGACCGGTTGAGGGTCTTACTCGTCAGCTCGCACCAGTCCCTTCTTACCGTCTCCATCCCCCGGACCTTTATCCTGTCGCGCCACTCCCCGCCCGTCTTCTCGAAGACCCAGAGGGCGTACCTCTTCTTGACGAGGAAGAGCCCCCGGCGGGCGAAGGCCTCGAAGACCAGCTCCATCGGCGGCGGGAGGCGGGAGGTCACCGTCTCGGCGATCTTTTTTCCCACCAGCTCCGCCTCCTCCAGGGCGGGCTTTCCCTCCCGGCCGCCGAAGGGCTTGAGGCGGATGAAGACGCTGTCAGTGTCGCCGTAGACGACCGAGAGGTCGAACCGCTTGAACTCTCCGGCGGAGGGGAAGGAGTCGCCCGCTGCGGCGGCCATCTCCTCGGGGAGGAGGGCTTTCCCGCCCCGGACGTAGATCGACCCGATCTCCTCGACCATCCTCTTGGTGTTCAGGATGTTGGCCCGGCCGAAGCTCGTCACGGCGTTGGCGAGGGGGAGGCTGTAGAGCCTCGCCCGGGCGTAGCCGGAGTAGCCGTAGAAGGAGTTTAAGAGGATCTTGAGGGCGTACTGCTGGGCGTCGAGGATCCTCCCCTCCTCCTCCGAGGCCGACCTCATCCGACCCTTGATCTGCGTCCTCTGGGCGAGGAGGTCGGAGAGGACCCCGGGTACGATCCCCGGCGACGCCGAAGGGAGGACGAACTCCCCCCCAGATGGGGGTCTAACGACCCCCCCGGACGCCGGCCGCTCCTCGGTGACGACCGTCGTGTAGCATAGGTTGTGGGCCATCATGATGGAGGGGTAGAGGGAGCGGTAGTCGAGGATCAGGACGTCCTCCACCAGCCCCTTCTTCGGCTCCAGGACCGCTCCCCCCTTCAGCTCTGAGCTATGGGCCGCCCTGGCTGAAGAGAGGTCGGCGTCGGGCTTGGGGGGGATGACCCTCCCCTGCACCTGGAACTTGCGAAAGAGGAAGTTTTCCACCATCCCCGTCTGGCCGCCGTCGATCACCTCCTGGAGGAGAGAGCCGCTCGTCTGGGCGAGGGCGATGTACTTGTCGAGGAGCTGCAGGTCGGTGAGGAGGTGGAGGGCGAGGTAGGAGTCGCGGCGGGAGTAGCTGACGAGCCGGGCGAACTCCTCCCCGTCGGCGGCCCAGAGCGCCTCCATCTCCTTTGGATCGACGTCGTGCTTCTCGACCCCGAGAAGCTCCAGGCTGGCGTTCCTGAGGGTGTAGCGTTTGAGGCTGAAGGACGACCTCACCAGGGGCAGAAGATCGACGACGACCCTGCCGGTGATCTCGACCCGGGTCTGGTTGACGATCTTCCTCACCCGCCACGGGCCTCCGTCCCTTCCGACCCGGACGTCCAGGTTCAGCCTCCTCGCCCTCTCTTCCAGGTACGGGAAGTCGAACTCCGCCGAGTTGTAGCCGGCGACGACGTCGGGGTCGTAGTCCTTTAGGATCTCGACGAACCGGGCGAGCATCTCCCTCTCGCCCCCGCAGCAGAGGACGTCTCCCCGGGGGCAGTCCACCTCCCGGCCGACGAGGACGAGGTCCTCCTTTCCCAGGTATGGCGGGTCGAAGGCGAGGCTGACCATGATCACCGGCGAGGTCTCCGGATGGGGCATCGCTCCGTTCAGGGGTAGGCACTCGATATCGAAGGCCAGGGTACGGAGGGGGGCGTTGGGTATCGCCTCCGCGCCCCCCGTCGCCTCCGCCCCGGATACCTTCTCCCTCTCCGCCTCTTCTTCGCTCGCTCCTTCCCCCGCCCCTTCCCTCTCTTCCTCTCCGGCCACCGCCGGAGCGGCCCCCGCGGGCCGCAGGGAGGTATAGGGGATGGGGCCTATGGTGGCGGATCCCGCCGCCGTCTCCAAATCCGGTTCCCCTTCTCCGGCGTCTACCTCCGCCCACCTCATCCCCCCCAGGTCGCGGTCGATGAGGAAACGGTTCTTGAAGAGGACGTCCGTCTCGTAGACCTCCAGGACCCCCGAGACGGAGAGGACCGACTCCCTGAACTCCCGGACGGACTTGGGGTCCTTGGCGACGACCTTCAACATCTTTGCAGGCCGCCTCTGGTAGCCGACGGGCCGAAATCGGTCCACGGCCTCGGCGGAGAGGCCCATCGCCCGGATCCCCTCGAGGGAGGCATCGATCCTCTTCTCGTCGATCCGGGCGTAGAAGTAGGGGCGAAATCCAGACGCGTGGACGGTGACGGGCCTGCCCGAAGGGGTCGTCCCGAAGAGCTGGACTATAGGAAACCCGTCGGGGTCGTAGACGTAGTTGGCGTCCAGGATCTGGAAGATCATCGACGGGGATAGGTTTTAAGGGAGTGATATAGTTTGTTATATTGAGAAAGGCGCGAGACCTTCGACGGCTCCAGGGGTCGGGACGAACCAGTAGATCACCATTGATGAGGCTTAAAGCTTGTGAAATGCCCGGATCTGCGTCGAGACCGGGATGTTCAGCCTTGTTGTCGAAACGGATCTGAAGGAGGCCCTCGGCTTCAGCCAGAAGGGGATGTCCATCCCATCGACGGTCTGTACCGGCAAGAGGGAAGGGCGGGTGTAGGGTAGCGTTTCGCCATAGCAGATTATTCGACGCGCCATCTATTATTATCATGTAGATGCTTACTGATATGACCTAAAAAGACCTAGATGACTGAAAAATTTGGAAAGAGGCGCAGGAGCGGAAAAAAATTTCCTGGCCGCTATGCTGCCGATCCTAACTATTTGATGCGTTTGGATACATAATATTGTGAGCTGCTACAACCTCCGGGTTTTGGTAGAAGTGCCTCCATAAGGTTCCATTGGACCTATTCATTAAGGACAAGAAAATCCATTCTTGATCGAGGGTTACAATCCGGTTCGTCACTTCTCCCGTATAAACATTGAAAGAATCCTTGAAACCATATTCATCATCGTAGAGATCGGGTTGCTGGCTTAGTACTAACAGATTTTCGGCAGCTTTTTCTGAATAATCGCTGATCAATGCCAACGCGCTTGCATGTGGTGTGATGAGACCGGGGCAAACCTGGTAGGGGTTATTATATAGAGCAGCTGCTGTTGGTGGTGCGCCGCAATACTCACAACAGTAGCTGTTGTCGGTATTATAAGCATCGCTGATACCCCACACGGTTACGCCATTTATTCGGAAATCTGAGCGGTTTGCATAGATCATTTGCGCGAGTACTGCAGGGTTAATTGTCTCGTCCTGATAAGTAGTACTGTGCTCTTTAATGAAGAGCGCTGGGGCAATATACGTAAACATGGAGCCGTCCCAGCTAGTTTTCTTGACGAGGATGTCTTGCGGATCGGTCGAATGGGTTGTAGTGTTAGAGGTAGAGATGTTGTAGTACAAGTCTGGCTGTTCGAGAGAAGCTAAACTTTTTCTGAAGTCCATCTCATTTATATCACCAAGGACATAAGCTACAAATGGCACTATTCGGCCGTCAGAGGAATAGTAGTCCCACTCTTCTTTAAGTGTAAGGTTGTGATAGAATCGGTTTGATGAGTAATTATTAAAAATTGAGAGATCCATCAGATCTAAAATTTCTGAACTATTATCAGAAATCTCCTTGAAGCCGCTTTCATCTGCCCACCTTTCAATGGTTATCAAAGAGGCTGCAAGCATAGCATTGCCTATCGAGGGGACGTCCGTGAAGTCGGTCGGAATTAGAGTTTTCGTGTAGTAATACCTATAGAATAGTCCCTCATCTTTGGTCAATCCTTTGAGCGTTCCCAACGTTTTTTCAATTCTTTCTTTCGCCGTGTCGCTGCTTATAAGGCCGATTTCAGCCGCTCCTATGTGGCTAAGCATATAAAATCCAGCTTCCTCGGGTGAACAGTAAGAACCCCATTCTGAATAGCTATACCAATTTTCCGGTAAACCGCTGCCCATGTCTGCAGCCAAGAGGTAGTTGTAGGTGTCATTCGTGAGCTCTAACAGGAATGCCGAATGGTCAGAGGGGGAAGCACAACAAGAAGACGAAGTCAGCAAGACCACTAAAAGAACCCACTTATTTATCATTGTATTATCCATAACCTTAGACATAATACTTAATCAGTGGCTAAAGTATTAATTCTTTATGTATCACAACCTAATACGATGATATATGACATATAGTATTTACTATATTTTAAAATTCTTATAATTTGGCAGATCTAGTTTCATTTCAAATCTAATGGACGATTGGTATTATAGTCTAACGACTAAATTGATATAATAGAACAGACAAAATAGATCTTATGAAGGGAGATATTGTAAGTATACAAAATGCTGAGGAGCTACCGGAAAAGCTTCGTGCAGAGACTGATGGACGT
>JARFPK010000071.1 GCA_029167045.1 Candidatus Methanocrinis natronophilus | reverse complement strand
TGGCACGAGGAGCTGGGAGAGAGCCTGGACGTGGCGAATAAGCTTTTGCAGAGGAGCATAGAGGCGAACGAGGAGTATCTGGCCGAAGCGAGGGAGATCCTCGATGGGCGAGGGCCGAACGAATAGCATGCACCGCAGCACGGGATTAGGGGCCAGCTCTTCTCGGAACTTGACGAAGAGCGCCCATGCCGACCCATCCTCTTCTCCGATAAAATGTTCTCGTCCATCCTGATCTGGAGCTCAAAGGAGCGGCGATCCACACCACAACTCGGGATCAACTCTCCGATCTTCTCTCGCCCCTCCTCCGCTACATCTCCAAATGCCCGGGGCGACCTCATCCACCGCGATCCCAGCATACGAACCCGATCCCGAAGGGATCGGGCGCCCACCTCCCAGAGACGCCTAAAAATAGAGTCAGAACGACTCAGAGCACCGTCACGCTCTTCGCGAGGTTGCGAGGCTTGTCGGGATCGAGATTCTTTTTGACGGCCAGCTCATAAGCCAACACCTGCATCGGTATCGCCTGAATAATGGGGTTCAAGTCCCCGCAATCGGGAACCTTGATCCACCGGTCGAAGACGGGGTTGTCCCAGTCGGAGACCCCGATCAGATACCCGCCCCTGGCCTTCACCTCCTGGGCGTTGGATACTATCCGATCCTCGTTATCCCTGGATACGAAGACGAAGACGGGCGTCCCTTTCTCGATTAGAGCCAAGGGGCCGTGCTTCAGCTCGCCACCGGCGAAGGCCTCGGTATGGATGTAAGATACCTCCTTGACCTTGAGGGCAGCCTCCAGGGCCGTGGTATACTGCAGTCCCCGACCGATCATGTAAATGTGATCTTTTTCTGCCAGATCCCGGGCCAGGTCCTTTAGCCGATCCCTCATCGACTTCGCGGTGAGATTGTATACGTCCATATAAAGGTCCTTTACCTTCTGGACGCAGCTCTCATAATTGCCGTCCAAGGCACAGGCCAAAAGCCCCATCATCACCACCTGAGATGTATAGGTCTTCGTCGATAATACGCATATCTCAGGTCCCGAGTTCATCAGGAGAAGCTCGTCCGCCTCCCGCGATAGCGACGACCCCATGACGTTGGTGATCGAGACGACCCTGCTACCCCGCCTCTTGGCAGCCCGAACCGCCTCTAGGACGTCCGCCGTCTCTCCGGACTGGGATACAGCGAAGATGAGAGTTCTATCGGTGAGGAAATGCTCGTAATTCTCAAACTCCGAAGCGAGGACGACGTTGACGTGGAGTTTTGCCACCTTCGAGAAGAGGTAGCTACCCGTGAGACAGGCGTGAAAGCTCGACCCGCAAGCGACGAAGAAGACCCCGAACCCAGACCTGATCATGGAGGCGATCCTCTCGACGACCGCCATATCCTGGACGCACGCCCTCTGGATCGTCTCGGCCTGTTCGGTGATCTCCTTCAACATGAAATGATCGAAGTTCCCCTTCTTCGCTTCCTCGATATCCCATTCTACGGTGCTCACGGGCCGCTTGACCTCGGCGAAACCCCCATCAAAGAACCTGACCTCTGACCCTTCCGCCATCACAATATCATGATTCTCGAGGTATACAACCTCCTTGGTCCATTCGAGAAACGGCGCGACATCGGAGGCGAAGAACGTCCCGTTCTCGGCGAGCCCCACCACCAGAGGCGAATCCTTCCGGACGGCCACGATCTTATCCTCCCCCTCCCGGACGGCCAACACCGCAAAACTTCCCCTAAGCTCTTTGAAGGCGGCAACGCAGGCGTCCTCAAAAGAAGACCCGTTCCATGATGATTCACTCCCAGAAATGGTGCCGCTAAATGAGAGGTTATCCTCGATCAGGTGGGCTATCACCTCAGAGTCGGTATCGCTTGAGAACCGATGCCCTCTTTCGACGAGCTTCGTTTTTAGCTCTAAATAGTTCTCGATGATACCGTTATGAATTATAGCGACCTTATCGAAGCAATCTGTGTGGGGGTGAGAGTTCTCGGCCGTCACCGGCCCGTGGGTGGCCCATCTGGTGTGACCAATCCCCAAGCTCCCCTCCACATCCTCTATATTGAGCCTTGAAACTAAATCGTCGATCCTGCCTACTTCCTTCCTAATCCCCAGCTGGCTCGAGACGGTCGCTATACCGACAGAATCGTACCCTCTGTACTCGAGGTTCTTCAATCCCCTGCACAGTATCGGGGTGGCCTTTTCAGACCCTATATACCCGAATATCCCACACATATGCTCCAACTCCGATCAGAGGCTTATTATTCAACATTCAACGTGGTGACTGCTCCCCCCGCCCTCACCCTCCTCGCCTCCTGTCATAGTCATCTATTCAGCTAGGAGGGCCAACAAGTTAACTAGAAGAACCTCCTCAGCGCCCAGTCGGGAACCTTGGAGTATTTCTGGACTATTTCGATGAAGAGCTCTTCTTGTTGGTGGCGGTCCATACTGTAATCGTCTTCGAAGTCTAGCTTTTCCATGTCGAGAGCCATGAGCCGGATCTGAGCCTGGGCCATCCTGAAATCTTCCTTCAATGAAGTGATGATGTTGATGTAAAAGCCGATCTTGCGCGGCTTCTCCGAGGACAAGTTTTTAATGAGGCCGCATTCGGCACAGTACGGGTGCGGTTTCAGCCCGCGTTCCCGCCCCTGGTAATGATAGGTCATCCACACTTTCTCTTTGCTGCCACAGCTGACATGCTCGCATTGACTTGTCAATGTCTCCTCACCGATCCATTTATTAGATCTGAACATATGCAAGATCCTACGCCCATGTTACTTTTTCTCATGATATTTAAGTTAATTGATGACCCGGTCTATGATGTAGAAAACGATATGCCTGAACGAGAGGTCTACCCCGGTCCGCCGTTGAAGGGCTGGATAATCTCTCCGGATTTCTGTGCCGTCTGATAGCTCCACCACCAAGGCTACGTTTAACGTCAGATCATAAAGGCCGCTTTTAATAGGCGTAACGTCCCACGACCATCGCTCAAAACTCTTGTTGGTCGCAGAAAGCGACTCGTCATCGAGGTACCTGATCCGGAAGCTTTCGCCTCGAAGATCTGAGATCATCGACGCTTTCAGTTTGGAAACCTCAGCCTCGGACGCACCAAGAGCTTCGAGCCTTACCTTCAACTCGTCTTGAACGTTCTTTACTACGGCTGCGTCAACCTTCGCTGAGACGCCAACGGTCATCTCCTTGGGCGAGTAGAAGGAAATGGTCCCCAGATCCAGCCGTTCAAGCTCTATCGACACCATCTCCGAGAAGTTCATCTCCATAGGCTCCGGTTTGGGGACGGTATCTTCGCGAAGGATCATCTTCCTGAGGGCCTCAAGATACTCGTATTTCTTCCAACCCCCTGAGCTGCTCTCTCTGATGGGAGCGGAGTCATCGTCTTTGGCAAACCCTAAAGACCCATCAGTGGCATTCTCCAGAATCTCTTCGCGAAGGGCCTCTTCGAGAGGCTGATCTCCTGGGCATACCGTCAAATTTCCATTCTCGGATCGCTCTATCGTCTGAGATTCGTCGATCAGGTCCTCCGTCCGGCTTTCTCTTTTGAGGATTTCTTCGACCTCTCCTTTCGTTCCGTTATAGATGGGTTCAGCGACCGGATATTCGGTTGGGCTGCCAGCATCCCATCCTGGGAAAGTGACGTCCTGGACCGTTTCGAGCTTCTGCCTCTCAGAAGAAGTTCCTCTCTGATACTGCAGATCTATACCTGCGGTATCGGCGGGCTCCCGCCTTTCTGACCCAGCATTGGATATATCTTCCTCAGCCCCCAGCTCGTCGGTATCGTCACCTTCGAGCGGTTTATAGCCCACTTCATCGAGATCTGAGACCAAATCTTCGACCTTCAGATCTCCTCCATCGTGCACCTCAAACGAAGAAAAGGTTTCGGGCTCTTCAGCGAAGTCGAGTTCAGGGCCAATGATCCCCATTTCGTTAACCGATTCGTCGATCCGATCCAGATCGAGATCCAATTCGAAAATCGTTCGGGAAGGTGAGATTTCGACGACCTCGTCTTCTACTCGAGGGTGGGAGGCGCCAATTTCAACCGCCGTACCGAAGTTCACCGTTTCAGGAAACGGTTTTGAGGGGACAATCTCGTCGCCAGACGTTCCCACTGGCTCTACCGACGTTTCAATGACGATATCTTCGAGATGGTCGGTGGAGCCTTTCGAAGGTGGCTCGTCGTTGAACCTGTTCTCCTGCATATCGTTATCCTTGAATACATTTTCGTTGGAGTTTAAAAGCTCGAACCCGTTATAATTGCCGATTATCAGGTTTTCATAGATTAGATTCCCATCTGAAGATTCAATAACGATCCCTGACCACCTATTATCCCTGACAGTGTTGGCGTAGAGGACGTTATCTTCAGACTCTTTGAGGTATATGCCGCGCCAGCTGTTGCGGACTTCGTTCTCCTTCAACATGTTCCCGGCGGAAGAGACAAGGGCGATCCCTGTCCAGCTATCACCCACCAAGGTCTCGATAACGGAGTTGGACCTGGATCGGATATCTATCCCGATCCTCGCGTTTGTCACCTCAAAACCCTGGACGGTGACAGCGTCGGAGATTATTGATATGCCGTTACCGTCGCCTCCGGCGTTTATAATCGGCTTTCCTCCTCCGGTATCCTCGCCCTTGAGGGTGACCTGCTTATCGACGTTAAGGTTCTCGCGATATAATCCGCTTGGAACCACGATGACGTCTCCATCCTTTGCATCGTCTATCGCCGACTGAATCCTATCCCCCGGAGCGACGACTATGGTGGTGGAGCATGATAGTCCAGCGAGAGCTAGGACGATGACCGCTGATACGATGACACGGATAATCGCTTTGTTGGACATGGTATTCCCCCGCGACGAATCGATCAACGCGATCGGCGCCATAATCTCTCGATGAATTTCGTAGCTCTTCTCTTATAGTGGTTTGGCTCCACCCACCCCATCTTTTCGAGAACTTCGGCAGCGATGGTTCTGCACCCTGAGTTATCGTCATCCAGGAGCTTAACGAGATGGTCCACCGTACCGGCATCTCCCATCTCTCCTAGAGCCCAGGCGGCGCCCGCCCGGACCGTCTCGTCTTCGTCCATAAGAGCAGAGATGAGCGGTTCTGTAGCTCTTTTGTCCCCGATTTTGCCGAGAGATTCTGCGGCCGCGAACCGGACCCGCCAGCTACCATCCCGCAGGGACCGGATGAGGGGGTCTAAGGCCCTTGAATCGCCCAAACTTCCCAGAGCCCAGGCTGCAGACCTTCGAACCCCCTCGTCATCATCGGTCAGAGCTTTGATCAGGTGGTCGACGGCAGCGGGGGAGGAGGTATCGCCGAGGTTCCAGGCCGCTTCCGCCCTGACCGACGGATCCTCGTCAAAAAGAGCGTGGATCAGGATCTCGATCGCTCTCAGGTCGTCGATATCCTCGAGAGCTCTTTTTCTGCCGTCCGGATCCTTATCTTTGAGCTCCCGAATCCAAACCTCGACCCTTTCAGATTTCGCTGTAGTTCCTGATATCGGTTCTCGGTCCAATTAGTTCCCCCCTACCAATCGTTGTCTTCCAGCTCCGTCACAACCCCCTCATCTCTCCGCTCTTTTTATGAGCTTCTCGAACCTTTCGAAGAGCTCGTTGACGTCTCCCCCTGCCGTCTCGACGTAGAGCCTGATGAGGGGCTGGGTGTAGGGTGTTCGAGGGCATGGTGACTTCCTCTCCGCCCTAAAGAGCGGAGCTTCCTGCTTCACTGAGCCGACGCTTACTTGGGGGTGACCCCAAGCCGGAGGTCGATTCTCCACAGGCTCTACCCCTCAGTCCGAGGGTGCGAATGTT
>JARFPK010000010.1 GCA_029167045.1 Candidatus Methanocrinis natronophilus | reverse complement strand
GTTTCGAAAGCCAAAGACACCTCTTCCGTGATCGCCCTCGAAGATCTTCAGGGTATCCGGGAGGGGATGACGGTTTCGAAGGCTCAGAGACGCAAAGAGCATAGCTGGGGATTCTATCAGCTCAGGCAGTTCGTCGAGTACAAGGCAGCGATCGCTGGAGTTCCAGTGGTCTACATCGACCCTGCCTATACGTCCCAGGAATGCCCCGTTTGTCATCATATATCCCGGTCAAACCGACCTACTCGGGATGAATTTGATTGTGTCTGCTGTGGTTTCTCTGGCCCTGCTGACAACGTCGCAGCTCGAAACATAGCTGCAAGGGTGGCTGTCAACCTGCCCATCGTGGCCCGATTTTTTGCGGAGCCGCAAGCCCCCCATACTGGCGAGCATCATGCCCGCCAATTCATTGGCGGTTAGTTGACGAGGTGATTGAACCGGCGTATCCTTCTTCTGGAGGGGGTCGTCAGCCCCCCGATCGGTTCCGGCTCCTCCCCTCCATGAACTTCACCATCTTGTACAGCGCCCAGTTGACGGGCGTTGGGACCCCCGCCTCCTCCCCCAGGCGGACGACGGCGCCGCTGAGAGCCTCGATCTCCGTCGGCTTACCCGCCCGGATATCCTGGAGGGTCGACGACTCGTGGCCCGCCGTCGGCGGCAGCAGCCTCTCGTAGAAGACGGCGGTGTACTCCTCGGGGGTCGACCAGTGGGTCTCGTTCCCCGCCGCCTCCATCACCGAGAAGATCTCTTTGATCACCAACTCCATCATCTCCCTCGAGGAGGGGTTCTCGCCGAGGACGCCGTAGGGGACGCCGAAGATGGCGCCGAGGGGGTTTAGAGCGCAGTTGTAGAGGATCTTGGCCCAGAGGTCCTTTCCGACGTCCGGGACCACCTGCGCCGGGATGCCGCCTCGGCAGATCGCCCCGGCGAGGGGGGCCATCGGCCCAAGGTCGGAGCCGAAGAGGCTTCCCAGGTGGATCGAATCGGCGTGGACGGTGACCTCGACGGCGTTCTTTGCCGTCATCTTAAACCCGGTGATGACCCTGGCGCTGTAGATCTTATCTCTCGGAAAATGCTCATTGAAGATCTCCGCGTTCCCCCAGCCGTTCTGGAAGAGGACGATCTTTCCCGCCGGGGCCAGGATCTCGGGGCGGGAGGAGAGGTCGGCGGCCGCCGTGGCGGAGCCGAAGGACTTGGTGGAGATGAGGATATAATCGTATCCGGGATCGCCCTCGATATGGCTATCGCCATCTTGAACCCGTCGCCTTCCGCCCTGGAGAAGCTCGTCCGAAGAGGCGACCGCCCCGAACTCCTCGGCCCCGAACTCGACGGAGCCGAAGATCCCGGTCCTGAGAAGGCCGTCCTTCCTCAGGGCGGAGACCGTCCCCTCTCTTGCGATGATATCGACCTCTTCGCCGGAGGAGAGAAGGCAGCTTGCCATCCCCAGGCCTACGGCGCCGCCCCCGTAGATCAAAGCCTTCATATCGTAGCTCCGCCAGCCCTCTCTCCTCAGGCTACTTCACCATTTCCCCCGGCGTCTCTTCCGCTCCTCTATCCACCCCAGCGGTCTCATCCTCCGCCACCTCTTCCAAGGCACCTCTCCCCTCCAGAGGGCAGAGGCCGCCTTCCATCCGGCCCGCCAGGGCGGGGGAGATAGGAGGAACCGCGCTATGGGCGGGACCGCCTTGATCGGCCATATCCGCAGCCCTCCCTCAACGGCCCCGGCGATCTCCTCCCCGGCGAAGCTCGGGACTATCCTCGCCCTCACCGGCGAGAAGCCCTCCAGGGGGGCGAGGGCGGCCGAGAGGAGGCCGACGGCCTCCCCCGTATCCGCCGGGTCGGGAAGGCCGATCCTCATATCGATGGAGAGGCTTCGGACTTGAAGGGTCCCCAGGAGCCCCCTCAGGAGGCGGGAGAGGCTTTCAAGAAACCCCTCGGTCCTCATGACTCCGAGGGCGATTCTGGAGGTGCCCCTCCCCCTCCTGACCTCCCTCTGTCCCTCCTCTTCTTCTTCCTCCTCGTGCTCTTCCTTCTCCCCTTCCATATCTGAGGTCTGTTCCACACCCTTCTCCGAGGGCTCCAGCTCGTCGGAGGAGGTGAAGTCTTTATGGAGGCGGCCGAAGAGCCAGCCTATCCTCATCCTGGTCTCTGGTGGGCCCCTGCCCCAGGAGGCCCTTCCCTCCAGGTCGATGGGGACGAGGAGTATAAGGGCCAGAAGAGCAAAAAGGAGGAGCAGTACCAGGGCCGCCGGGGCCAGGATCGCCGGGAGGGTCATGGAGGGGCTTCACCCTGGCCTTACTCTACCTGGATCTCCTTTCCCTTTTCCTTCCCCTCCCCTTTCTTCTCCGCAGACTCCTCCTGCTTCCTCTCCTCCCGCTCGTCGATCACCTTCTTGATCAGCTGGGGAACATTATCCGCCAGTTGTTCGATGAGGGAGCCGCCCCCCTTCCGGACCGGCTCCACCCGGACGGCGTCCTCCTCGATGACGATGACGGCGACCGGCCTCATCCCGAAGCCTCCTCCGGCGCCGCCCCCCATTCCTTCGTCCCCCTTGCCGGAGCCCGCCCCGACACCGAAGCCAGCGCCGACGCTCAAAAGGGGTATTACGGTCTTCTCTCCGGCGGTGATCGGCTCTCCGATCACGGTCTTGGTGGCGAGGAGCCTCTCCATCTCTCCGATGGTGGCCTTCAATAGAGCTTCAACTTCGGTCATATTAGGTCACTATATGGAATTGGTCCTGACCTATTAAAAAGTTTTTCGAGGAAATGGTGGAAGAGGTATGGGGGACGGCAAAAAGCCTGAGTCCTTCACAATTCGTAGCGATCGGCCGACCCGCCCCGGCCATCGGGCTGGCGCAAAGGTCATATATCGAGAACGCTCCTAAAATTATGGCGATGACCGAGCCGATGTATATCGGCCATCGCTTGATTTGAGGGGGGTAAATATGAAAAGAAGCGCGCTAGTTTGTATTGTGACGATGATAGGCCTGATCTTTGCGGCCTCTCCAATGATCTGCGGAGCAGATGAAGATGGCGGGGTCTCCGCCACCGGCGAGCTTGAGATCCTGGCCGGGTCCGACGTCAGCTTGGCGATGGACGACCTGCGGGCCCGGGATGACCGGGTCCAGAAGGCGGACGAGTATCTCGCAAGTATCGGCTTCACGCCGGCGACGGAGGATACGACGGATAACTTCTTCGGGATTAGGCACGCCTACACCGGGGAGCTGGAGGGCGGAGAATCTGAGCAGAGCTACGAGCTCTACCTGCAGGAGTACTCCAACCCCGACTCGGAGATGACCGCCGCCCTCGGCCGGATCGTCCTTAGAGATTCGGCGGGGACCTATGCCAACACCTACACCTTCATCCTGGAGGCCCCGAAGGCCGACGTCTCTTCGATCCGGGAATATTACATCGGAGGGTCCCCGGGGAAGCTCGAGGTCCTGGAGGCGAATAGCTGGTGGACCTGCATAATAGGGCAGCTTCCCCAGATCGGCGAGGATTGCGGCGATTCGATCGACAAATGCAGGCCTGCCACCTCCATCGTCGGCTACATCGGCTGCGTCGCCACCAACTGCGGCCCCGCCTTCTCCAGCGCTTCGATCTGCTGTAGCTGCGGCTGCGCACGATGGTGCAGCTGGGCGTACGGATGCTGCCGGATGTGATCGCCTGACGTGATCGCCGGATTGGTCTGGTAGTATGAACGCCATCTCGGCGGGCGTACTACCACTTTTATCTGCCAATGTGGGACAGTTAGATCTTCGGGGCATAGCTATGGGCTACCCGGGCTGCCTTGAGCCGTCCTGGCGGCCTGGATGCGATTTGAAGGCCAATCTATGCCTTTGGGAGCGATCTTTCGATCAGGATCCCCGACCGGCCATCTCCGGGGTTGGTTAGGTCTTGCTCCGGAAACCTATTATTTTTAGGAAACATTATATATTATCCTAAAGAATATAGCATCTACTATTCTGAGACCCCGCCTGGCATGGAGCCCGGTCGCTCTGACGCCACCAGGGTTTGACATGTTTGACATATAAGAGGTGGAAGGATTTGGTGCGTTGCGCTGGATACTGTCGTGTAGCCCGGTATAGGTTTGAGAGATATCTGGACCAGATGGAGATAGATCTGGAGGGAAGGATCTTGGATTTGGCGTGCGGGCCGTTATCCCTCGCTTGCCTTTACGATGATGTCTGGGGCCACGACCACTCCCCAGCCTTCGTAGAGCACCTGGTCGAACGGGGGGTTCCCGCCCGGCTGGCCGACATAACCGAACTCGATTATCCGTCGGGAAGCTTCTCTTACGTCGTCTCCTTCAACCCTCCGATGAAGCCCTTTCGGCGGCGGGGAGACACCCGAGCCGGGGTGAGGCGGTTTGTGGAGGAGATGCTCAGGATAGCAAGGGAGAGGGTGATCATCAGGAGCGGTCCCATGATGGACCACCTGCCGCCAGAATGCGACCATCTGGTGGAGAGGAGAGGGCGTAACTACGTGATATATCGAGCCCGAGAAGACTGCTCGAGTTACGGCGGCGGATCAAATTATCCCCTCTATGAACCGTCAGACCTGGCCGGAGGGTGTCGATCCTGAAAGCGGGAGGTCGTCACCGAGCTACCGCCTCAGCTCCGTGGGGCGGCGTCTTTGCTCCAACCGCTTTTTAGGTCCCATCCCTCCAACCTACCTCCTTTAGGGGATATTACTTCTTCACCTAAAGGGTATGTAATCCCATGGGCCGGAGAATGAGTTGATAGGGCTAAACCCTCCCGATGTTCTTGGAACCGCTCAAAGGTGACCTCCTTTCGCAGATCTCATCGGGGCTGCCATGCATCACAACTCCATCCTCAACGTAATATGCGCACGACCGTCTCCGGCCCGATTCCTTATAACCTCCACCTTCTTCGTCCCGATCGGCGGCTTTGGACCCTCATGCCATCGGAAGGTCCGGCGATCGAGATGTTAGGATTTGGATAAGGATTCTAACGATCTTCGGGATACCAATTTCTCTACCTAACTCCATCGTTCAGTCGAGATTGGTAAGAAGAGAAGAAGATCGGCGATCATCCGGGGGGTTTGATCTCTCCGATGGAAGGCCGATCGTTTACAGGGGAGAATCTATGCCAGAGAAGAGGCTGAATCAGATGGAACGGGGCGAGAGGGGCAGGGTCATCGGAATATCCCCCTGTGGATCCCTCCGCCGCAGGCTCATGGATATGGGGATCGTGAGGGGGGCCGAGATCGAGATGGTTCGCCGGGCTCCCCTGGGGGATCCGGTGGAGTTCATATTGAGGGGCTACAACCTCACCCTGAGGGGTGGGGAGGCGGCCAACGTCTTGCTGGAGGTCGGCTAGGATGATGGCGACGGGATCGATATCAAGTGGAGGCCTCCCCCTGGCCTTCCTCATGGAGGGGGAGGAGGGGGACGTCCTGGAGGTAGTGGGGGGCTGCGGCCTCGCCCAGCGGCTCTCCGATATGGGGCTCACCCCCTCGACGAGGGTCAGGGTCATCAAGGCCCACCCCCAGGGCCCCCTCCTCCTCTGGGTCCGGGACGCCAGGGTGGCCCTGGGGAGGTCCGTTGCCATGAAGATCCTGGTCAGGAGGTGGGAGGGGCATTGTTGACCGTCGCTCTGATCGGAAACCCGAACGTCGGAAAGACGGAGCTCTTCAACCGGCTCACTGGGATGAAGCAGCACGTCGGCAACTGGCCTGGGGTGACGGTCGAGAAGAAGACGGGAAAGTTCACCCACCGCGGGGATGAGATGGAGGTCGTCGACCTCCCGGGGACCTACAGCCTCACCGCCCAGGCCGCCGACGAGCTCGTCTCCAGGAGGTTCATCGTGGAGGAGAGGCCCGACGTGGTGGTGAACATCCTAGATGCCACGAGCCTCGAAAGGAACCTCTACCTAACCCTTCTTCTTCTGGAGCTGGAGGCGAACCTCGTCCTGGCCTTGAACAAGTGGGACATGGCCAGAGAGAGGGGGATCGCGATAGACGTCAAGAGGCTCTCGCAGCTCCTGGGGGCGGCGGCGGTCCCCACCGTCGCCACTACCGGTGAGGGTATCGAGGAGCTGAAAGAGGCGGTGAGCGCAGCGGCGAAGGCCGACCTTAAGAGGAGGCGGCCTATTATCGGATACGGAGAGAGGGTGGAGCTCGCCATCGGGGATCTGGAAGAGGCGGTATCTCAGGACCCCGTCCTCTTGGAGAGGTATCCGTCCCGGTGGCTCTCCATCAAGCTTCTGGAAGATGACGCTGAGGCTAAGAAGCTGGTGGAGGAGAGCCCCCGCCGGGACGAGATTGTAGGGAGGTTGGAGAGGTATGGACGCTGATCGGGTCGATGGATCTTCCGTAGAAGATATGGCCTCGGCTATCGCCGAGGGGAGATATCAGGCGATCGGAGAGATCCTGGAGGCCGCCGTCGTCAGGGGGGAGAGGAGGTGGACTTATACCGATATCTTCGACCACGTCTTCCTGTCCAGATCCCTGGGCATCCCCATATTTCTCACCCTCCTCTGGGCGGTCTTCGCGTTCACCTTCGCCCTATCCGAGCCCTTGATGATCATAATAGAGGAGGTCTTCGGGGCCCTCGGCGGGATAGCCGGGGCCGGGATATCGAACCCCCAGGTCGCCTCCTTCGTCGCCGGGGGGGTCTTTGGAGGCCTCGGCTCCGTCCTGGTATTCGTCCCACCGATATTCCTCCTCTTCTTCGCCCTCTCGATTCTGGAGGATAGCGGCTACATGGCCCGGGCGGCTTTCGTCATGGACCGGTTGATGCAGAGCCTCGGCCTCCACGGCCGGTCTTTCATACCGATGATGGTCGGCTTCGGATGCAGCGTCCCGGCGATCATGGCCGCCCGGTCGATAGAGGGGGAGAAGGACAGGCTGATCACCACCCTCGTCATCCCCCTCATAAGCTGCGGAGCCAGGCTCCCGGTTTACATCCTCATCGCTGGGGCGATCTTCGGGGCGAGATACGCCGGTACCGCCATCTTCTCCATCTACCTCCTGGGGGTCGCCCTGGCAATAATCATGGCCCTGATATTCCGCAGGACCCTCTTGAAGGGAGAGCCCTCCCCCTTCATTCTGGAGCTTCCCGCCTACGCCGTCCCCAGAGCTAAGACGACGGTCCTTCACATGTGGGCCCGGGGGAAGTGGTTTCTCATCAGGGCCGGGACGATCATCTTCGGTACGGTCGTCATAGTCTGGTTCCTCGCCGCCCATCCCTGGGAGGCGACGGCCGGGGGCGAGGTGATCGAGAACTCCTACATAGCGATCATCGGCCACGGTTTGGAGCCCCTGGTCAGACCCTTCGGATGGGACTGGATGGCGGCCGTCGCCCTCCTCTTCGGCCTGCTGGCCAAGGAGGTGGTGGTGGGGACCTATGGGATCCTCCTCGGCGTCGAAGAGGGGGCCCTGGGAGAGTCCCTCGTCGCCCTGGGGCTCTTCACTCCCCTCACCGGGTTCGCCTTCATGGCCTTCGTGCTGATATACGTCCCCTGCATCGCCACCATCGCGACGATCTTCAGGGAGACGAACTCGTATCGCTGGGCGGCCTTCGCCACGGCCTATCTGATAATCCTGGCCTTCGTGGTATCAGGCCTCATCATAGCCATCGGCGGATTGCTCGGGTTTTCGTGAGGTGAGTTGATGACGGATTATAGCATCAAGACAGGCAAAGGTCTGGGGATATACGCCTCGGCTCTCGGGGCGATCTCTCTTGTCGTCGGCCTCGTTGAGATCTCCGGCGGATGGGGAGAGATCATCCCCGGGGACCTCTTCGGCGGATTCGTCCTGCTGGTGATAGCGGCGACCTATCTGAACGGGGTCAAGGGCGTCTTCCAAGGGAGATACGAGGGGCTCTCTTTCCTCGTAGGGGGGCTATTTCTCACCGCCGTCTTCGGGGTCCTCTATCTGTTGATGATGGGGGCAGAAGGCCTGATGTACCTCCTCGGAGAGGCGGAGGCCCTCCCTGGGATCTTCGACCTGCGCCCCGAGGTCTGGATACTCCTCCTCTCCCTCCCCCTGGCTCGAAGGGTGGGGAGGCTGACGGATGGGATGGCGGGCAGCAGATATTAGGTTTTAATAGCGGAGCCTAAATTCGTTAGGGGAACCGATATATCGGATTAAAGCCCATCTGCAGGGAAGGCCCGAGCCAGACCGCGCCCCGAGAAGGGTCGGTGAGGGCGGCGTGATAAGGGGTGATATCATGACGAGCAGACTATCCCGGAAGGCGGAGGACTATCTCGAGGCGATCTATGGCATATCCCTGGAGAAAGGGCACGCCAGGATCAGGGACATATCAAAGGAGCTATCGGTACGTCCCCCCAGCGTCGTCGAGATGGTCAAGAAGCTCGACGAGATGGGGTACGTCGTCCACAAGCGGCAGGAGGGGGTCTATCTCACCCCCCGGGGCGAGGAGGTCGGCCGGGTGATAAAGGACCGGCACGAGACGATAAAGGCGTTTCTTATCCTCATCGGCGTCCCCGGGCCTATCGCCGACAAGGACGCCTGCGTCATGGAGCACAAGCTCGACCCCAAGACGGTGGAGCAGATCAAAAATCTCGTCAAGTTCGTCGAGGAGGGGCCGGACCGCCCCGTATGGCTCGACCACTTCGACCTCTTCTGCCGGACCGGAGATCACCTCTGCCGGTCTGAGAAACCGCTCCTCCGCCGAAAGGCGGAGGAGATGGGCGTCGAATGAAAGATTTTCGCATACGACTACCACAGACGCCTCCGACGTCGTAGGCTGTGCCTTAAGTACCTACCCATGGATCCCTAAATGGATGGATGATACAGCCTCCTACTTAGACTACGCGGACGATCGACGAGGCTTATACGGTATATTGTAGCCTCCTTCGTGGTCGCCAAACTCTGATACTGATAGATTCTCTGAAGTTGGCCCTTGCGGAAATAGAAGCTTCATCGGAACAGAAGAGTTGGGGGCCGCCCCGAAATAGGATGAGATTTCGGAGCGGCTCGACGCGGACGTTCTTCAAAAGGCCGGCATCCAATCAACTTGTACAGGGAAGCTGCCGCCTCCACCCATTCCGCCTCCACCCATTCCGCCTCCACCGAAGAAGCTCCCCCACCCACCAGGGCTGAAGGAGTATCTCGAATCGGATAGCTGAGATCCTGAGAGATATATCGGTTCCCTGGTCCGGGATGAGATCGACCACGGGTGAGAGTACATCTGCTCCGCATCGGCTGGCGGGATCAAGACCTTCTGGCCGGAGGGCGTCCAAGAAAAGGGCAGATCTGTGGCCGGATGGCTGGATGATCCGGAGAGCTGGATCGGGGTCATCGGACCGATCGCTATCGCCGGAATAGAGATCGCCGCCAGGGCTATCAAGGTCAATATCATTTTTATAAACATTTGAGTCTCTCCTCCAAAGAGAGACTCTTCCACGGGTAAAAAAGCGTTTCGATCCTTCGGGATCCAGCTTGCTGATCTGTGGGTGGGGGTGAGGCGAGATTTTAATTTTAACTATATTTACCTATTTGATATATCTCGACGGTCACTCCAGCCACCCTTTGATGATGTTCCGTGCCTATCATTATGCTCGCTTTTTGCAGGCGGCTTTCGGAATCGATAGACTTGGCCACGAGAAGACCTTCCTCTCGCGGCAGATAGAGGCGACGGACCGGCAGATCGACACCCTGGGTTACGAGCTGTACGGGCTCACGGAGGAGGAGGACGCCATCGGAGAGGAGGCCGCCCGGTGAATGCGTCGCCCCGGCTTCGGGCGTCTTCTCTTTCTGGCCTATCCTGGGCGCTGCGCCGCCCGGCGCATCCGCGCCGGGCGGTCGTTTTTCGGGATCGAGAGGGAGAGGAGGATCGGGGGCCGATGTCGGGTCGGTAGAAGGGCATCGATCGGCGGGCAGGGGGCGAGGCCGGTGGGGCGGTTCCTCGCCGCCCGGGGGATATTTTAGATTACATTTTAAACTTAAAATAAAAAAGTTACGATCTCGACGGAACTAACCCGTAGCTGTTCGATGATCTGCGTCAGAAGGACATTGCCGTTTGAGGTGGTGACGAAGTAGTAAGCATATAAATTGTATCTTAAAACGGCTTTACAGATCTCAGACCTTCCGCGGAAGGGACCATGGATATCAAAAAGTATTTCAATTAATACAAGGCTTTATCTTATGGAGTATAGAGATGAAGCTAATATTGTTATTGCTAATGGCAATGCTTGCCTGTCCCTTAACCGCTGTGGCAGACCAGATCGGGGATCATGACGAATCTGCGGAGGAAAATATTATGGAATCGGCAGAAATTTCAGAGAAAGCTATCAGCTATAAGATTCATGACTGCGATGAATTTTCTCTGGAATATCCCGCGGACTGGATCGGCATGGACTTGACGGAGATGGTCAATTATTTATTTGAAAGTATTGGCGAATCGATAGAAGGCATGATCGGTAAGTCATACGTATTCATGGAGATTCCTACCTTTAAAATGTTATTTGGGTCAGAGGAAGATTTCCAGAACATGACCATGAGAGGATTTACATTTACGATCGATAATGCCACGCCTCCAACATATTTGATATCCTTCGACGATACGATGCTTACTCCTGAAGGAGCTCCAGATGAGATAATCATGCATGCAGTCGAGACGTTGAGGATTAAGAATCGATCGGAATCGCCTCCTTGAAAGGGCTAATAAGATATCACATCCAGCTTTAGGTGCTCGTCAACAGGCACCACATTTTTATATATTTATTATAATCAGAAAGGCCGCCCACTAGCTTCTGGTTAAAAAGGAACCCCCCGGCGGATCGACACCCTGGTTTACGAGCTGTACGGGCTCTCGGAGGAGGAGATCGCCATCGTCGAAGAGGTCTCCCGGTGACGGCGCCGCTTCTGCCCTGGCGTCTTCTCTTCTGGCCTATCCTGGTCGCTGCGCCGCCCGGCGCATCCGCGCCGGGCGGGCGTCCTTCGGGATCGAGAGGGAGAGGAGGATCGGGGGCCGATGTCGGGTCGGTAGAAGGGCATCGATCGGCGAGCAGGGGGCGAGGCCGGTGGGGCGGTCTCCCGCCGCCTGGGATATATTATTAATGATATTCTAATAGCTCGATATATCCTCGATGGTCTCTCGCAGCCCTCAATTCTCCGGGATACAGAAGGAACGCAGACGAAGAACTGCAATTGAAAGATGATCACAGCCCCAGTCCATCCCCGCTGCCCCCCCCGGCTCCTTCTCCCTCCGCAGATGGGGAGAGGGGGTGGGGCTAACTCGCCCCCAGCCTCTCCATAGCCTCCCGGGCAGCCTTGCGGACCATCCTGTCCGCATCGTCGCGGGCACCGGCGATGGGCTCTCTAGCCCTGGGGTCGCCTATCCTGCAGAGGGCGATGACGGCGTTTCGGCGGACATACGCGTGATCGTCCTTCAGAGCGCCGATGAGGGGATCGACGGCCCTCGGGTCGCCGATCCTCCCGAGGGACCAGGCCGCCCTCGATCGGACGGACCATACGGCGTCCCCCAGGGCGTCGACGAGGGGCTCTGCGGCCCGAGGGTCGCAGATCCTCCCTAGGGCCTCGACCGCCATCCACCTCACCCCTTTATTCTCGTCGGCGAGGGCCTCCATCAGAGGGCCTGTCGCCCCGGCGTCGCCTATCCTGCCGAGGGCGGAGGCGGCCCTCGATCGGACCCTCCAGTCATCGTCCTTCAGGACACCGATGAGGGGCTCCGTCGCCCTCGGGTCTTCTATCCTCCCGAGGGACCAGGCGGCCCTCTCTCGAACCCTGGGGTCGCCGTCCAGGAGGGCGTCGACTAGGAGCTCCGTCGCCCTGGGATCCCCCAGCCTACCGAGAGCATAAGCTGCCGCCCAGCGGACCTCCGCGGTATCGCTCTTCAAAGCCCGCAACTGGTCATCGATCGCGCCCAATTAGAGCCACCATCCACAAAATGATCTCCAGCACCATCCCCTCCAAGGGATGGAACTATCCAAAGACCTCTCCGGGGCCTTCGATGTTGATGACTCCATGATGGCTTCATGATGACTCCATGAAGGAGGCTGCCGGAATCCGTCCCCTCTGGATCAGGGCCGATAAAGGCCCCAATCCCGTATCAGGGGTTCTCTTTGAGCTTCAGCTGGAACTCCAGCTCCCTTCTCGCCGGATCATGCTTGTACTGGACCTCAAGCTTTATCGGCTCCGCCGGGCTCACTCCCAGGTTCCAATCCCCCGACGACGCCTCTACCTTACCTCTACCCTCGATCTCGTCGGCAAGGCCTCTAAGGGTCTTGGCCACCTCCCCGACGGTCATATAGAACTCCTGCTCAAACTTCTCTCCGCCCGTAGGGCTTCCCTTGGACTTGCCGAGCCTTCCGTTTATACCAACCATAGATATCACCACGTTTCGCTTTAGACCCGATCTATGATAATCCTTTCCGTATTCAACAAATCGCCTCAACCCCACTCCTGCCGGGTCAAGAGACCTCGTCGAGGGCCTCCAGCAGTTTCTCGTAGGTCGCCTGGATGTGCTCGGGGACGACCCTTGTATCCGCCAGGACCGGCATGAAGTTGCAGTCTCCAGACCACCGGGGGACGACGTGGAGGTGGATGTGGTCGGCGATCCCCGCCCCCGCTACCTCTCCCATGTTGATCCCGATGTTGAACCCATCGGGTCTCATCGTCCTCTTCAGGATATCAACGGCGATATCCGTCAGCTCGAGGAACTCTGCCCTCTCCTCGGGGCTCCAGCCTTCGAGGGTCGAGGTGTGGCGGCGGGGGACGACCATCATATGGCCGTTGTTGTAGGGGTAGGCGTTCATGATGATGAAATGATGCCTCCCCCGAAAGAGGATCAGGTTCTCCCTGTCCCGGTCTTCTCCCTCCTTCTCGCAGAAGATGCAGCCTCCCCTCTTGTCGCTGAGGATGTAATCCATCCTCCAGGGTGCCCATAAGGTCCTCACCGGCTCGCCACCCCCCCACCCTTTCCGTTCTCCCCCCATCTCCTCGCCAACGGCCGTCTCATCCATCATCACCTGTTATACCTCGCCCTCATCCATCTCATCTAGCCCCAAGATCATCTCTCCCAAAGACGACCTTTCTTCCCACCACCTTAGGTTTCCCTTCGATGAAGAGCTTCAGAGCCTCGGGGTACGCCCTGTACTCCGCCTCCTGGATCCTCGCTTTGAGCCTCTCGTGGGTATCGTCCTCCTCCACCCTTACGGGGACCTGGTATATGATGGGGCCGTGGTCGACCTCCTCGTCAACGAGATGGATCGTAGTCCCCGTCCACATGACGCCGTAGTCGAGGGCCTGCTGGAAGGCGTCCATCCCTCGGAAGGCGGGAAGGAGGGCCGGATGGATGTTGATCGTCCTGTTCTTGAACCGCCGGACGAACTCGGGAGAGAGGATCCTCATGTACCCCGTCAGGACGACGAGGTCGACCCGCGCCAGGTCGAGATTTTTCATCAGAAGAGCGTCATACTCCGACCTGGAGAGGCCTGAAGGGTCGAGGAAGTGGGCCGCTATCCCATGATCTTGGGCTATCCTCAGGGCTCCCGCGTCCCGCCGGTCGGCGAGGACGACGACCACCTCACCGGGGACGTACCCCGTCCGGCAGGCCGCGATGATGTATCTGGTGTTCTCCCCCCGGCCGGAGGAGATGACCCCTATCCTGGCGGCCAATGTCCACCCCGCTGCGGGAAGATCCCCAACTTCACTTCGAGAGGGTGATCTCGATGGCGGAGACGTTGGTCTCCCCGCGATCGGTATTCAGGGTCTCGGTGGATATCTGGATATCTTTGACGTGGACATCCCCCAGAAAACGGCTCCTTGAGACCTCCGCAACGTCCACCGCTCTTGATATCGCCCGTCCCCTGGCCATCACCTTCACCTCTTTGGCGCCGCTGTTGAACTGGGTGACCACCGCCAGTACGTAGTTCATCACTGGTTTGCTGCCGACGAATACCACATCATCTTCTGCCATGTATCATCACCACTTCGTAGCTAACAGCTCTCGGTTTGATGGTAGGAATCGTTTACTACATAAAGTTAATGATTTGGTCAGAGATACCTCCCCCGGCCCTCGATCTCCTCGACCCTCTTTAGAACCTCCCCTGCCCTGGCATAGGTTCTGGCGTATCCCCGGCCGAAGGCAGAGATCAGCTCCTCTGCCCGGTCGTGGGAGCTCCTGACGGTCTGAAAAAAGACGTGGACGTCCACCCCCTGGGCCTCGAGGCTCTGGTCGTGGAAGGAGAGGCCGAAGTCGATGAAGTATATCTTCCCATCTTTCAGTATCATGTTGGAGGTGGTGAGGTCGCCGTGGACGATCCGGCATCCATGGAGCCTTCCCGCCAGCTCCCCCGCCCTCTCGGAGAGTTCGGGGTCTATCACCTCCTTCATCTTTACGCCTTCGATATGCTCCATGGTGATGGTGAACTGATCGACGTCCAGGACTATCGGTGTCGGGACGCCGCATCTCCTGGCCTCGGAGATGATCCGGGACTCCATCACCGTCCTCTCCCGCCTGATCCTCTCGTCGAGGGCCTCCAGCCTGTACCCCTTCGGCAGCCTCCACTTGGTCACCTTATCGCCTTCCCTGCATATCACCGCCTCTGCGCCTCTCCCGATCTCATACTCCATCGCCAGACACCTCCGACCCCAAACGACCTCAGGACCCCCCCCGTCCCGGGGGACGTCAGGATGATCGAGATCCGCCTTTTGAGATAAAACCGTTGGGCATGGAGAGAAGAGATTTATCCTTTCGAGACTCTGTATAATCCATGATCATAGAGGTCGTCGTCGTCAGCACCTCAAGGCACAAGAGGTTCGGAGACGTCGGAAGTCCACAAGAGGCCACAGACCTCTCGGGGGTGGCGATCCTGGACCGGCTCGAAGCCTGCGGCCGCGATTTCACCTACCGCCTGATATCCGACGGGGTGGAGGCGGTGAGGGGGGCGATTCTGGAGTCGGAGGCGGACGCCGTCGTCCTCTGTGGCGGGACTGGCCTCGCCCCGAAGGACCTGACGATCGAGGCGGCAGAGCCGCTCTTCGATAAGACGATCCCCGGCTTCGGGGAGGTCTTCAGGCAGAAGAGCCTCGATGAGGTGGGGACGAGGGCTATCCTCACCAGGGCCTCGGCGGGGGTGGTCCGGGGCGTCCCCGTCTTCTGCCTTCCGGGGTCCCCGGCGGCGGCCCGCCTCGGGATCGATCTGATCCTCGCCGAGATCGATCACATCCTCTACCACATTTTAGAATAAGAAAATTATAATACACTTTAAATCCGATAGAAAAGGATGCAGTGATCCTTTTATAGAGGGAATCTCTTTAATAAGAACGGCGATCTGCCGCGGAGGTGACTTGCATGGAAACTGAGATTCCGGTGCGGGATATAATGGCCCGACCCGTGATCACCGTCGATTCATCGGTCGATGTGATGAAGGCTGCAAAGAAGATGTTCTCCGCAAACGTGGGCAGCTTGATCGTGATTCACAACGACCAGCCGATGGGGATCATAACTGAGCGGGACCTGGTCGGAAAGATTGTTGCCAGAGCCGCAAATCCAAAAGAGGTAAAGGTGAGCGAAGTAATGTCCTCACCCCTGATCACCGTCCATCCGGAGATCAGCTTGAGCGACGCCGCCGTAAAGATGCTCAAATCGGGAGTCAAGAGGCTCCCGGTGGTATCGAGCGATGGAGAGCTGATGGGCATAATAACCGACACCGATCTGGTATCCGGATCGGCATCCATAGGCATGGGGGAGATCCTGCGCCATCTGATAGAGATGCACCGGGATAGCGTCCACTTCGAGGAACCCAGGGAGATGATTCGGGGGATCTGCGAGAGGTGCGGCCAGATCTCCGACTCTCTGGAATCGGTCAACGGCGAGCTCTCTTGCTGGAGCTGCAGAGACGGTAATAGATGAGCATCGATAATTTTTCGGATACGAGATGGAGGGGTTAATATGGGAACTAAGGTCGGAGAGATAATGTCGAAGGATCCGGTCAGCGTGATGGAGGGCGACTTTGTTACCAGGTCAAGGCAGCTTATACGTGACAACCAGCTCCGAGGCTTGCCGATAATAAACGGCTCTGGAGAAATCGTCGGGATCGTCACCGATCGGGATATGATGAAGATAGCCTCGACCCGTTCGAACGTCACCGTCTCCGGGTTCTCTGTTGAGGTCCCCGTGATGACCCCCGAAACGTATCTAGAAGAGGCGGCGAGGCTCCTCATCAGGGCAAATTATGCCATACTTCCCGTAGTCCGGTCTTCAGAAGATCGCCGTCTCTTGGGGGTGGTCAGCCCCATTGACATATTCAAGAGCATAGATCCCGAGAGGCTCGCGGATAGAAAGGTCAAAGATATAATGAACACCGATACAAAGACCTGCAACCCTCAGGACTCGGTGGCCAAGGTCTGGGACGCGATGCTCGACTCCGACTTCACCGGGATGCCGGTGTTGGACGATAAGGGGCGTCCCGTCGGCATGATCACCCGCTTCGACATACTGAAGACGGGGGGCGCCCGGGTCGGCAAGGATACCACTTATGTGATGAAGGTGGAGAAGCTGATGAGCACACCCCTCTACAGCATAGGTCCAGAGGCGAACCTTCGCGATGCATCGAAGATGATGCTCGACCGGGGGATCGGCAGGATATCCGTGGTGGACGACGGCCACCTCGTGGGAATAATCGACAGATACGACGTTATAAAAGCCATCTTTGGTGAGGGAGAATGAAGAGACTATCAGAGGATCGGAAGGATGCCAAGATCAGGATGCCTGGAGCGATGGACAGGGGGCCGGTCCAGTTCGATTCCAGGGTCGCGAAGCGGACAGGGGACGTTCTAACCATCGCGACCGCCGATGTGGTGACCGCTCCGCCCACCACCACCATCATCGGCGCCATCAAGATAATGACCTCTTACGGGTTTGGGAGGCTGCCGATAGCCGATCCTGGAACCCGCCGGCTCCTGGGGTTCGTGACCGGCGTCGACATAGTCGACTTCCTCGGCGGCGGCATAAGACATAATCTCTTGAAGAAGAAGTATGAGGGAAATATACTCGCAGCCATCAACGCCGACATCAGGGATATCATGAGCTCCCAACTCGTATCCATCGGAGAGAAGTCCTCGGTGGAGGACGCCCTGAAGCTGATGTACGAGAAGAACGTAGGCGGCCTACCCGTGGTGGACGAGGAGAACAGGATCAAGGCCCTGGTAACAGAGCACGACTTCGCCAAGCTCGTCTCCGGGCTGAACACCGGGATCAAAGTCGAGGAGTTCATGAGCCCGAACGTCATCACCGCCAACGGCCAGATCTCCATCGAGAAGACGACGAAGATGATGGTCCAGCACGGCGGTTTCCGCAAGCTCCCGGTCGTCCAGGATTCGATCCTGGTGGGGATGGTCACCGCCTCGGATATAATGAGGTACCTGGGAAGCGGCGAGGCGTTTGGAAAGGTGGTGACGGGCGACATCGGAGAGGTGATGAGCCAGCCGATAAAGAACCTCGTCCGAAGGGATATCGTATTCACGGATAAGGAGACGGATCTCGGGGCGGCTGCAGATAAGATGATGGAGAATGGGGTAGGCGCCCTGCCGGTGATGGAGAACGGATCTCTCCTGGGGATCATAACTAAGAGGGATTTCGTCAGGGCATTTGCGGTGGAGAAGCGAGGGATCATAACATGAGCAAGGTAAAGGATTACATGCAATCTCCCGTATACGTCATCGACAAGGAAGAGCCGGTGCAGCGAGCAAGAAATCTGATGTTGAAGCACTACATCAGCAGGCTTCTGGTGATGGACGGAGAGAAGCTCTCGGGGATCGTGACCAAGCACGACATCTCCCACCGACTGAGCCAGGCCGCTCCGGAGTGGCGGAGGCGTCCCATCAGCAAAATCCCCGTGAGGCTTGTCATGACCGAGCGTCCCATCACCATCTATCCGGGGGCGACGGTGGAACAGGCTGCCGAGATCATGGACGAAAACGGGATAGACGGCCTCCCCGTCGAGAGGGGCGAGGGGGATATAGTCGGGATCATAACCTCAAGGGATCTCCTCTCCTACTTCGTCGAGAAGAGCCCCGATTCGAAGGTCGGCGACCTGATGTCCCAGGGGGTGGTCAGCGTCCACAGGCACCACACCCTCGACCACGTCCTCGAGGAGATGATAGAGAACAGGGTCGACAGGGTCGTGGTCTGCGAGGATAACGCCACCCCTGTGGGAGTGGTGACCCACACCAACCTGGCCATATCGGGGATCTCAGACGCAAAAGACGAGCTGAAGAGCAAGAGCATCAAGATGACGAGGAAGGAGAGCACCGCGGGCAGGAAAGGCTACAGATACGTCAAGGAGGTCCCCCTGGTGGCGGAGGACGTCATGTCCTACCCCATCATCTTCACCGACCCCGAGATCCCGGCCGTGGAGGCGGCCCAAATCCTCCTGGATAAGGAGATATGCGGCCTGCCCGTTTTGGACGATGATAGGGTAGTCGGTTTCTTCTCGACCCGCGAGATCTTATCGGAAGTGGCGAGGTGGTCTTGATCATGTTGATAAAGGATATAATGACGGAGCCGGTGTCGATAGACAAATCGGAGAGGATCACCCGGGCCCTCGACATCATGGAGAAGCACGATCTTAGAAGGCTCCTCGTCACCAACGACGGCAATCTGGCGGGGACGATCACCATGAGGCAGATAGCGAGGGTTCTGGGGACGAGGCAGAGGGTTGGGATGCCCGCCTCCTCCCTCCACGTAGCCTCCGCCACCTCAGACACCATCATCAAGGTCGACCCGGATATGAAGGTCGAAGACGCCGTATTTCTCCTCCAGAAGACCTCAGTTTTGGTGGTGATGGAGGGCGAAGAGATCCTGGGCTGGGTCAGGCCCAAGGACATGCTGAAGGCGATCCGGATGACCGGGATGGCCGCCGACGCCATGAGGACCCCTCTCACCGCCAACTCCTCCGATCGACTCGTCCACGTCCGCCGAGTGATGCTCGACCAGGACGTGGGCCGTTTTCCTGTGATGGAGGGGGGAAAGCTGGTGGGGATGATATCTGAACGGGACGTCGCCAAATCTCTGCGGGCCTTCAGGGATCTGGTCCAGGGCGGCCAGCAGGACCCGAGGATCAAAAACCTCCTCGTCTCGGACGTGATGAGCCGCGGGGTGAAGTCCCTCTGGGTCGATACACCCCTCGAAGAGGCGAGGAAGAAGATGCTGGAAGAGGACCTGGGAGGGATGCCGGTCTTGAACCAGAAGAACGAGCTGGTGGGGATGCTGACGAGGAGGTGCTTCTTCGACTACCTGGTGAAGTCGAGATGAACATCCGGTCCGTGGCAGATCGGCTGGGGATCTCCGCCGGGAGGTTGGAGCGGATGCTTGGGAGGATCGTCCGCTCATCCGACTGGCCGGAGCCCCGCCTTTTGAGGTTCGACAAGGCCATATCCGGGATAGAGGCGGGGACGGTCGTCTTCGAAGACGGCGAGATCGCCTACGGCTACCCCAAGATCCGGCGGGCGATGATGCTCGACCCCGCCATAAGGAGACACTTCTCCGGCGGTGTCCTCGTCGAGGAGAAGATGAACGGCCACAACGTCCGGGTGGCCAGGGTCGGCGGGAAGACGATCGCCCTCACCAGGGGGGGTTTCGTCTGCCCCTACTCGACGGAGGTGGCCGAGGGTCAGATACCGTCCGGGGTCTTCGATGACCATCCCGCCATCGTCCTCTGCGGCGAGATGGTGGGGCCTAAGAACCCCTACGTACCCAAGGACGTCTACTCCGCCGATTCGATGGACTTCATCCTCTTCGACGTATCGCGGAAGGGGAAGAGGGATATGGAAGGGTCGAAGGCGGCCCACGCCATCGCCGAGGAGTACGGCGTAAAAGCCGTCCGCCTCTTCGGAGAGTTCACCGCTGAGAAGGCCGCCGGGGAGATCAGGGAGATCGTGGAGGACCTGGGTTCCCGGGGGCGGGAGGGGGTCGTCATAAAGGATCCCGAGAACCTCAACAGCCCCATGAAGTACACCAGCTCCGAGAGCAACTGCAGAGACCTGGAGTTCGCCTTCCGGTACTACAACGACTACGGCCAGGACTTCTTCTTCTCCCGGGTCGTCCGGGAGGGGTTCCAGGCGGCGGAGTGGTCCGATGGCGCGGCAGAGTTCGACGCGAGGTGCCTCCGTCTGGGAAGGTCGATGCTCATGCCCATGAGGGAGACGGTGGAGGCGAAGATCTCCGGGATTGAGATAGCTCAGGAGGTGGAGATCCTGGTCCGGGACCTCCAGACGGCGGCGGACTTTGAGGAGCACTATAGAAGGATGGGCGTCAGGGCGGTCTTCGACCCCCCCAGAACCGCCCCCGGAGGCCACCTGGTAAAGATAAGGAGGGTCGTCATGTCCACTAACGACAAGACCCGGTCGGTCCTCGAGGGGCAGCTATGGTGACCGTCGATGTATGGAGGAGGGGTCATCTCCGGTCCGGAGGGAATCTTTCTTAGGGGATCAGATCGATCTCTTGAGATGGTCACCATGGTCGAAACCTGCGATATTGAGATGGAAGGGCATCTGATAGATTCGCTGACCCTAACCAAGGCTCTTGACAAGATCATGAGCATGGGAGGCGAGTTTGAGATCAAGAAGTTCCAGGTGGGAAAGAAGAAGCACGATACCAGCTACGTGATGATAGCCATCTCCGGGGATGATGCCGATCATCTCGGCCGGATCCTCCTCGCCCTCCACCCCCTCGGGGCCAGGGTCATCGAGGTCGAGGACGTTCATCTCGAGATAGCCCCAAAAGACAGAGTCGTCCCCAGGGGGTTCTACTCCACCACAAACCACATCACCTCCGTCAGGTACCGGGGGGCGTGGCTGGAGGTGGAGGATATCCAGATGGACTGTCTCATCATCATCAAGGATGGGAGAGCGGTATGCGTCCCCATAGGCCAGATCGAGAAGGGGGATGCCGTCGTCGTCGGAACCGGAGGGGTGAGGGTCACCCCACCACAACGGCCCCGGGAGAGGACCTTCTTCGAGTTCATGTCCAATGAGGTATCCTCGGAACGCCCTTCAGGGGAGATAATAAAGCAGCTGGCAGGTGAGATCCTGGCCACCAAGAAGGTGGGAGGGAAGATCGCCGTCGTCGGCGGGCCTGGGATAATCCACACTGGGGCCGGGGACGCTCTGGCCGGTCTGATCCGGGACGGCTACATAGACGTCCTCCTCGCCGGAAACGCCCTCGCCGTCCACGACATCGAGCGGCAGTTCTTCGGAACTAGCCTGGGGATGGACCCCCACGGCCATCTGACTTCAGCAGGCCATCGAAACCACATATACGCCATCAGCGAGGTGATATCCAGCGGCTCCATCCGGCGAGCGGTGGAGGACGGCAAATTGAAGGGGGGGATCATGTACGAGGCCGTCAAGCGGGATATCCCATACGTCCTGGCGGGGTCGATCCGGGACGACGGCCCCCTCCCCGACGTAGTCACCGACACCGTCCTCGCCCAGAAGGCGATGTTCGAAGCCCTCCGGGGGGTCGATATGGTTATCATGATGGCGACGATGCTCCACTCCATCGCCACCGGAAACCTCCTCCCTTCCCGGGTCAAGACGATCTGCGTCGACATCAACCCCTCGACGGTGACGAAGCTGATGGACCGGGGGTCGGCTCAGGCGATCGGTCTGGTCACCGACATCGGGATCTTCCTTCCCGCCCTCGCCGAAGAGGTGAAGATGCAGAAGGAGGCCTCCTGATCCTGGGTGGATAGATCGAATACGGATCGGCGTTATAGATCGAAAGGCTGATCGCAACGCTTAAATTGGGAACGGCTGCTATATGCCGGATGTCCCAGTGCCGCCGTGGCTTAGCCCGGTAAAGCGGCTGATTCGTAAGGTAGACGGCCCGATATATCAGCAGGTCATGGGTTCGAATCCCATCGGCGGCTTCTTCTTTTTGTCTATTTTGTCTATAACCATATCATATAGAATCCGATCAGAATCCGATCCCTCCACCCCCTCCATCCCATGGATCACCACCCAACCAGAAAGGCTCTGCCTACCCCCGCCTTGGTTATAATCTCCGGTCCAGAAAGACGGCGCCATCCCCCGCTGGCGCCTATCCCCGCAATACTTTATATACCCTCAGTTTAAAAATACCCTCACTTTAAAAAGGGAGTTTCCGGAGAGACGTCATTATGGAGTCCACCATCAACATAGAGAACGTCGTCGCATCTACAAAGCTCGCGGAGGAGTTCGATCTCATAAAGATCGAGTCTGAGCTGGAGGGCGCCGAATACAACAAGGAGAAGTTTCCAGGGCTCGTCTACAGGGTCAAATCTCCCAGGGCGGCCTTTCTGATATTCACATCAGGGAAGGTGGTATGCACCGGCGCGAAGAACGTCGAGGACGTAAGGACGGTGATAACCAACATGGCCCAGACCCTCAAGTCGATAGGTTTTCAGGACGTCAACCTTAGCCCCGAGATCCACGTCCAGAACATCGTCGCCAGCGCCGATCTCAAGACCGACCTGAACCTCAACGCCATCGCCCTGGGCCTGGGCCTGGAGAATATCGAGTACGAGCCAGAGCAGTTCCCAGGCCTCGTATACCGTATCAAGACCCCCAAGGTGGTGGTCCTGATATTCAGCTCCGGAAAGTTGGTGGTGACCGGTGGCAAATCCCCCGAGGAGTGCGAGGAGGGAGTAAAGATCGTCCGGGTCCAGCTGGAGAACCTGGGGCTCCTCTGACCTTCGACGATGGTCTACCGAGCCTGCCCGCATCGCCACTGGATGAACGGGGGCCGGATCTCCGGCGCCGGAGATCCGGGATTTGATCCCACCTCCTGAAGGCCAGGCGCCACCGCCGAAGGGCGAGGCCTTCTTGCGAACCGCCGGCTGCCTATCCAGCCAGCTTTTCGGCGATCTCGTCGATGGAGAGCGCCTCCTGAGATCCCGTCCCCATCTCCCTGAGGGTGAACTTTCCAGCCTCCACCTCTTTTGGACCTACTATGACGGCGTAGCCTGCACCGATGCTGCTCGCCTGCTTCAGCTGGGGGCCGAGCCCCCTGCCCATGACGTCGACGACGACCGGGGCCGAAAGGCGATGGCGTAGGATCTTCGCGACCTTGACCGCCTCTCCCCTCACCTGGGGGACGAAGACGACGGCCACCGCCGCCGCCGGCGTCTCGTCGACGGTGACGATCTCCATGATCCTGTCAAAGCCGATCCCAAAGCCGGTGGAGTTCGTCTCCTGGCCCCCCAGGAGGCCTGCGAGCTGGTAAGTCCCGCCGCCGCAGATCTGGTTCTGGGCGCCGAGGCCGGTGGCGTAGATCTCGAAGACGGTCCCGGTGTAGTAATCCAGCCCCCGGACGATCTGGAAGTCCACCGTCGCCTCGACGCCGTAGATCGAAAGAAGCTCCACCACCTCCCGGAAGTGGGGGAGGTCCAGGTCTGAGGGGGCTGCCCGGTCGGACCTCGCCGCCCGGTCCCCGGCGGCGCTGGTGGGGGAGACCTCAGAGGAGGCTACACAGCTATCTTCGTCCGGAAGGTCTTCACCCATCCTCGCCAGCTCCTCTGCCAGCTCCTCCGCCCTGTCGAGGGCGGTCTTCCCCTCGATCTGCAGAAGCTCGATGAGGCCGAGGTCGTCCATCTCCATCTCCTGGAGCTTCTCAGCGAGCAGCCCCTTCTCCTTCTTGTCGATGAGCCTCATCACCTCCGCCCTCTCGGCGGCCGGGATCATCTTCATCATCGATCTTATCAGGCCTAGGTAGCCGATATGGAGGTCACCATTGACGCCGGCTCCTGTGATCAGATCGTGGGCGAGGGAGATCACCTCCGCCTCGGCGTCGGGTCGGTCGCTTCCTATAAGCTCCGCCCCCAGCTGCCAGAACTCCCGGAACCTCCCCCTCTGGGGGCGCTCGTACCGGAAGCAGTTTCCGAAGTAGTGGAGGCGGAGGGGCTTTGGCGCCTTCTGAAGCTCGTTGACGTACATCCTCATCACCGGGGCGGTCAGCTCCGGCCTGAGGGCGAGGTCGCGGCCGCCCTTGTCCTGGAAGGCGTAGATCTCCTCGGTGATCGACGGCCCGGACTTTATGGTGAAGAGCTCCAGATGCTCGAAGGTGGGGGTCGATATCTCTTGGTAGCCCCAACGTTCCAGAAGCTCCACCATCCCCTTCTTGACGGCTCCCCGCCTGAAGGAGTCCATCGGGAGGAAGTCCCTCGTCCCTCTCGGTCTTTGGATCGTCATGCCAACTTGCGCCATGGCCCAAGCCCCCTTATATCTTTTGGGAGGAACCCAGGGACGGGCTTAACTATTTCACTCACCACCACCCAAAGGGGGCAGATGAGGAGGTCGCTGATATGAAGTTTGCAAGCCACGTCGAGGAGATCGACATCTCCGGGATAAGAAAGAGCTTTGAGGGGGCGGGGCCGGGGGCGATAAACCTCGGCCTCGGCCAGCCCGACTTCGACACCCCCGACAATATCAAGAGGGCGGCGATCGAGGCGATCGAGGAGGGGTTTACCGGTTACACCATGAACCTGGGAACTGCGGAGCTGCGGGCCGCCCTCTCCGAGAAGTTCCGGCGGGATAACGGCCTCGAATACGCCGAACGGGAGATAATGGTCACCAGCGGAGCCAGTGAAGCTCTATTCCTCGCCATCGCCGCCCTCGTCGAGGAGGGGGACGAGGTCCTGATGGGCGACCCCGGTTTCGTCTCTTACTCTGCCCTGACGAGGATCGCCCGCGGCCGGCCCGTCGGCGTACCCCTGGACGAGAGGTTTCACCTCACCGCCGATGCCGTCGCCGAGAGGATAACCCCCAAGACGAGGGCGCTCATCGTCAACTCCCCCAACAACCCCACCGGCTCCGTCCAGACGAGGGAGGAGCTGCGGGGTCTGGCGGATTTGGCCGAGGACCGCGATATTGCCCTGATATCCGACGAGGTCTACGAGCAGTTCATATACGAGGGGGCCCACGTCAGCCCCGCCCTCTACTCCGATAACGTCATCACCGTCAACGCCGTCTCCAAGACCTACGCCATGACCGGCTGGAGGCTCGGTTACGTGGCGGCGAGGGGTGAGGCCATCGAGAATATGCTGAAGGTCCACCAGTACGTCCAGGCCTGCGCTTCGTCCATCAGCCAGAGGGCGGCCCTGGCGGCGGTCAGCGGGACCCAGGAGCCGGTCAGGATCATGAGAGAGGAGTTCAAGAGGCGCAGGGACGTCCTCGTATCCGGCCTGCGGTCGATGGGGATGGATATCAAAGAGCCGGAAGGTGCCTTCTACGCCTTCCCGGAGGTGGGGGACGGAGACGACGTCTCAGCCCGGCTGATCCGGGGCGGGGTCGTCACCGTCCCGGGGTCGGCCTTCGGCCCCCGGGGGAGAGGGCATATCCGGATCTCTTACGCAGCATCGATGGAGGATCTGAAGACCGCTCTGGAGCGGATGAGAGATATTCTTTAAATAGGATCTGTGGTATTCGTCGGGACTGTGACTTATTGAAGGTGACGTGATGAAAGAGCAGGTGGAGACAAGAGAGCTTAAAGAGGGAAGGTACGTGATCATCGATGACGAGCCGTGCGTCATCAAGAGCATAGCCAAGTCCAAACCGGGAAAGCACGGTGCCGCCAAGGCTAGGGTCGACGCCGTCGGGATCTTCGACAGCCAGAAGAGGTCCATAGTCCAGCCGGTGACCGCAAAAGTTTACGTTCCCGTCGTGGAGAGGAAGTCGGGGCAGGTTCTGACGATAGCGGAGACCTCAGCCCAGCTGATGGACAACAGCGACTACAGCACCATAGACGTTCCCATCACCGCAGAGGATCGAGAGAAGCTGGAAGAGGGGAAGGAAGTCTCCTACCTGCTCGTCATGGGCAGGACCAAGATGGATATGCGCTAGAAGCGCTGGATCGGATGTTCAACAGATCCAACTTTGCGGACGCCGAATCCGACCCGCAGGAGGCGGAGTTCGTCATCGTGGGCGCCCCCTTCGACGCCACCACTTCCTTCCGGCCCGGTACCCGGGACGGCCCCGGAGCCGTCAGGCGTGCATCTTACAACTTCGAGACCTACGTACACCGACACCGGATCGATTTTCGAGATATTAACGTGGCCGACCTCGGAGACCTGGACCTAGGCGCCGACCCCAGCTACGCGAGAGAGACGATACGGGAGTCCTTCTTCTTCATCCCCTCGGGGGCGACGCCTATATTCATCGGCGGCGAGCACTCCATCACGCCCCCCATAGTCGCCGAGGTGGCCCGGCGGAGGCGCGGTGATAGCGTCGCCGATAGAGAGGGGATCGGCGTCATCGTCCTCGACGCCCACCTCGACCTGCGGGAGGAGTACGGCGGAACGAGATACAGCCACGCCTGCTCCAGCCGCGAGATCCTCCAGACCGAAGGTGTGGTCGGCTACGCCTCCATAGGTATAAGGTCCGGGGACCTGAAGGAGTACATCCTCGCCGAGGAGGAGAAGATCAGCTACTACACCAGCGACGAGGTCCGGGAGCGGGGGGTGGAGGCGGTCCTAAGTGACGCCCTGGCGGCTGTAGGGTGTGACGAGATCTACCTCTCCATCGACTTCGACGGGATCGATCCCGCCTACGCTCCGGGGGTCGGAAACCCCGAGCCCTTCGGCCTCACCTCCTGGGACGTCCGGCGGATCGTCGAGAGGGTGGCGCCAAAGGCCGTCGGCCTCGACGTCTGCGAGATCGCCTCCGCCTTCGACGGCGGCCAGACGGCGGCCCTGGGGGCAAAATTGATCCGGGAGTTCATCGCCGCGAAGGCGGCTGCCGCCAGGTAGATTTTCGGGCCCCGAAAGATCAATAAATTAAAACCGCCAGCTCTGAGACCTGGGAGATCTTCTCGAAGTCTCGATCCCTGGATATTAGCCTCTCAGCACCGTTTGTGATAGCGGTGCCCGCAATCAAAACGTACAGGGTGTTCACGGGCGCCCCCTGGCTCAGTAGCTGGCCCATAATAGCGCCAGCCTTTTGGGCAGCCCTCATGTCGAAGTCCAATATCTCTATCCCGGAGAAAAATCGCCTGAAGAACTGCTCCTCCCTCTCAGATCTTCTGTGGTTGATCCCGGCGAAGATCTCGTAGCAGCTTATCATGGTGGTGGCCGCGTCATCGCTGACAAATGCCTGGATCTGATCAGATCCTCTGAAGAGGTCTATGAGGGCGCTGGTATCGAGGACTATCATACCCTCGACCTCGATAGCTCTCTGATCCACCTCGAGTCCTCTTCAAGTCCCCTCAGCAGCTCTTCATCCTTGATGGCGCCGAAGTAATCTTTGAGGTTGAACTTCTCCCGTCTCATCAGCCTATCGATTACGTCACTGAAGCTCTCTCCCTCTCTCTTTTCGCCTTTCAGCATCTCGTAAGTCTCTTCTCGGATGGAAAGGGTCTTGGTTCTGAATGCACAGAGATATATCAGCTTCGCCTTCGAGGGTTCGGAGCGTCAGATCCCCCTTTGACCCCATCTATTACAAGGACGCCCTGCATCTTGTCCCAAGGCCATCGGCCTCGACTTCTGCGAGGTAGCCCCTCCCTTCGAAGGCGGCCAGAAGGCTTCCTTGGGCGCCAAACTGATTCTTGAGTTCATAGCCGCCAAGGAGGCGGCTAAGAGATAGATCACTCCTCCCCAAAGTAGTCTAGATCGACCCTCTTCACCCTGTAGGTGGCGACGTCGGCGACGCCGATATCGTGATCTATCATGAACTGGGCGAGCTCTTCGCCGCCGATCAGGACGATCTTCGGCTGCTGGATCCCCTTGACGTAATCGCTCGCCTCTCTTGTGAACTGGGATGTGGTGATGAAGACCCCCTTTCCTGCCCGGTTCCCCATCAGGCTTCCGGCGAAGGCCTGGACCGCGGGCCTTCCCACCGTCCCCTCCCATCTCTTGGCCTGGATGTAGACGGCGTCGAGGCCGAGCTTATCCTCCTTGATGATCCCGTCGATGCCGCCGTCGCCGCTCCTCCCGACGGCTTCTCCTGCGTCCTTCCGGGAGCCGCCGTAGCCCATCGCCACCAGCAGGTCCACCACCAGCTTCTCGAAGAACTCGGGAGAGCACCCCATAATCCGGTCGAGGAGATCCTGGGCAAGATCCCCCCTCAGGTTCTGATAGCCTGCCTCCAAGATCTCTTCGGGGGTTTTTATATTGTCAGCGGCTTCATCCTTAAGATCGCTGTTGGCATCACTGGTGGACCCATCCCTAAATTCCAGAAATTCTGGAAACTGTTCCAGAAACTTGACGTTGATCTCAAGGGGGTTCTCTTTCAAAATGGCAAGACCTCGATCGTTTATCCTGAACTTTCCCCTCCCGGTGCTCTCCAAAAGGCCCGCCTTCTTCATGTAGGTCCTGGCCCAGCCCACCCTGTTTGTCAGCTTCGCCTGCCTTCCGCTGGGAAGGAGCTCTCGCCTCTCTTCGTCGGTCAGATCGAACTGATCTGCCAGAGTTAATATGACTTCGTGGAGGCGGTGCTCTTCTCCGTCTCCCAAGATCTTGAGGAGCGGAAGCATCACGCTCTGGAAATCTGGAACCGCCATCTATCCCGACCTCGTCGCCGAACCTATTTCAGTCCAGATAATTAAGTTCTGTGCTTTCGGTTGCGCGCCATCGCCCCGAGGCAGCAAGGGGACGAAATAACGATCGAAGATCTGACAGGAAAAATAGCGGCCGGGAGGGGCGCCGGCGGCCCCGCCGCCGAGCGACATTCCAAAGCCCCCGGATTGATGAGGCAGAAAGCCTCCGCCTCAGATCACCTTCGGCCGTCCGCCCTCCATGGCGGAGACTGCGAAGTGCTCTTTTATCTCCAGCTCCACCTCGAGCTTCTTCTTCTTGGCGTCCTCCTTGAAGGAGATCTCGAGGGTGATCGGCTCGTCGGGGTTGAGGGCCACCCGGCCGCCAGCCAGGTCCATCTCCACCGCCCCTCTCCTCTCCAGGGTTCCGGCGAGCTCCCGGAGGAAGGCCGCCGCCTCGGTGAAGCTGATGGGGTACTCTTCCTCGATCTTTCCCATGGCACCGCTCCCCCTTCCGGGGGTTCCCGTCGATCCGGCCCCGGGGCCGGTTCCCTTCGGCACTATTATCGGCATAATATATCACCTTCTCCGGTCAAACGGTCTACAATAAAGGACCGTATGATTGATAAATCTAACCCTTCCGATAGCGGCAGATCGATCGGAACTCCGATCGGAACTCCGATCGGCCACAGATGGAGGACCGTTCAGGCCTCCCTTAACCGGGTACTCCCGTTCGATCCTCTCGCCCACCGCCATCGAAGAGCTCATCTGCTGGTGTATCCCCCGTCGATGATCAGCTCCGTCCCGGTGACGAACTTCGCCTCGTCGGAGACGAGGTATAAGACGCCGTAGGCGATATCCTCCGGCTCGCCGATGCGGCCGATCGGATGCTTCGCCTCCAGCCCTCTCTTCAAGTCCTCAAACGCCACCCCCAGCTCTCGGGACTGCGCCTTGAGAAAATTCTCCACCATCGGGGTCCAGATGAATCCGGGGTGGACGGAGTTCACTCTGATCTTATCCTTCGCATAAATGTTGGCTCCGGTCTTGGCCATGATCCTGTTGGCGGCCTTTGTGGCGTGGTAGGCGGGGTTGTCCTGGGAGCCGACGATCCCGTAGATCGAGGATATGTAGACGATATTTCCGCCGCCGCCCTTCTTCATATAAGGGATTGTGCTCTTGCTGCAGAGGAAGGCTCCGGTGACGTTGACGTCGAAGACCCTCTCCCACTCTTCCCTCGTATACTCGTGGGTGGGCTTGCTGGGGCCGCCTATACCGGCGTTGTTCACCAGGATGTCTATTCTCCCATACTTCTCGTAGACGGCCCGAGTCACTTCCGCCACCTCCTCTTCGTCGGTGACGTCCAGGTGGTGGTACTCCGCGGATCCGCCCGCAGATCTTATCTCGCCGACGACCCTCTCTCCCTGATCTTTCTTCCTCCCGGTGACGATGGAGATGGTGCCCTCTCCTGCCAGAACCTTAGCTATCGCCTCTCCTATCCCATAAGTGGAGCCGGTGATTATCGCCGTTCTGCCTTCCAGCCTACCTTTGGTCTCTTCGTTCATATCATCCACCTCGTGCGATCTTCTTCATCCAGTTCATCGAGGGCGCCTCTATAGCCCCTGGCGGAGCCGCCGGCTTCGCCTGGAAGTCCTTCTCCCCTTCCAGCTGAGAACCTCCTCCGATACCGCAAATCTTTGGCATCTTTTATATGAATAGTTATCTGAGGATGATATACAATTTCAGTATCTATAATTTGATGAATTTGATGATATAGCTTAATGATACCGAATAAACAGGTTAATTTGGGCAAGTCATGATCCCCCTGATCTCCTCACCCCTCTCCTTAGATAAGGGAGATCGTTCCAGGAGGTCTATCCCAAGAGAGATGAACGGATCCGTTCCGGCTTGTTATTAAATACCTCCAAGTCCCATAATATCTTCGAGACGGCAAGGATGGTGTATGATGATGGTTTTGGGGCTGGACCTGGGAAGGCTCAAAGAGAGTCTGAAGGCGCTGGATATCGCCGACCTCGTGGAGATGGCGGAGGAGATGGACTGGACCGCTCTCTCGTCCTCTCCGGGGCGATCGGATCTGGAGGAGCTGAAGAGGAGTCTCAACGAGGACGACCTGATGGAGACGCTCCTCCTCTTGAAGGAGATGGACCTTGACGCCCTCATCGAGAGCTCCAAGAGCTCCACCGTCGACGAGCTGAAGAGGGCCCTGGGAGGGGTCGACCTGAAGAAGGGGGTGGCGGCCCTCGGGCTGATATTGATGGTAAAGAGGGGGCTTGTGGAGCTGGGCCAGCGGGGCGAAGATGGAGAGGCCGAGGCCGGTCTCTCCTCCTCCAGCAAGACCGAGGTCGAGGTCGAAAGAGAGGCCGAGGATGGAGGGAAGGGCGGGCTCGTCGGATCCGGAGGATCTGATAAGTACCACCGCCGGGACTGCCGGCTGGCGTCAAGGATCTCGCCGAAGAATAAGGTGATATTCTCCGGGGTCGCCGAGGCGGAATCCCAGGGGTACAAACCCTGCGCCCTCTGCCACCCCTGACGCCCCTCCTCCTAGATTTCAGCCCTCTTCGCCCACGTTTCCCGGCATCGACCTGGCTTTAGCCTCCTTTATCCTCGCCGAGAGCTCCAGTTCAAAATCCGCCATCTCCTCGTCTCCCAGGAAGACCTCCAGGACCGCCCCGTCCTTCAGGTAGAAGAGCCGCGCCCCCAGGAGGGGGCAGAAGAGCTCTCGGGCGAGGTAGATGTAGAACCTCATCTGAAACTCGTTCTCCGGCGAGGCGGTGGCGGAGTCGGCGAACTTGAAGTCGACGATCCTCCACCCCTCTTCATCTCGAACGAGCTTGTCTATCCTTCCCACCAGGAGGTCTTCGCCGAAGGGGCGGAGGATCTCGTACTCGGTCCTAACCTCCCCGGCCGACTCTATCTCCCTCACCAGCTCGTGGTCTTTCAGCCGGTCGAGGACGTCCCAAACCTCCTGAAGCTCGTCGTCGCCGAACCTGCCGGCGAGGAGGTGGGGGGGCCTCGTCGGCCACTCCATCGACCCGAGGCTGGCGAGGGTCCTTCCTCCCTCCCCCAGCCTCTCCAGGATCTGGTGGGCGAGCCGCCCCAGGTCCTTGGGCTCCAGGGGCTCCTCCTCTTCCCCGGCCAGGTCGTCATCCACCACCATCCCCGGTCTCTGATTGAGGAACGGACCCATCCGCCCCTCCGCGAGCCGGGTCGGAGATATCCGGAGGCTCTCCTGGGTGGGGCCGATGGGGTCGATGAGGCCGAGGTACGGTATCACCGGCCCCCTCTCTTCCGTCGTCGGGACGGCTCCCGAGGTGGGATCGATGGCGGAGAAGTCGAGGACCTCGACGACCCCCTCGAAGGCGGGAACGACCTTCGGCGCCTCCCCCGAACCCTCGCCGGCTTCGACGAGAACGGAGAGGAGATCATGCCAGGGCCTCGAAGCCTTCGTCTTGGGGGGTGAGTGGGTTATGGCTAGGAGGTCAGTCGCCCTGGTGGAGGCGACGTAGAGGGTCCTCTTCTCCTCCTCCGCCTCCCTCTTCTCCTCTTCCTCCACCATCTCGAAGAGGACCGTCCCCTCCAGCGCCTTATCCTTTGGGATGAGGGTGAAGACGACCTCCCCCTTCCCTTTCTCTCCTCTCCTGAGGAGGAAGGGGGAAGAGACGGGGGGGGTGCTCCAGGAGGTCTCGGCGACGATGACCACGGGAAACTCCAGCCCCTTCGCCTGGTGGACGGTCATCACCTTTACGGCGTCCGTCTCCTCGCTCTCGACGGAGGCGGGGGCGATCTCCTCAAAGGACGAGTCTTCGAGCCTGCAGACCACCTCTCGGAGGGATAGGCCGGCCTCGTCGAGGCTCCTGGAGGCCTCGGAGAGCTTTCGGAAGTTCGCCGTCTTCGTCCTCAGGGGGTCCCTCTCTGCGAGACGGACTTCGTACTCGAGCCCTTCTGCCGCCTCCTTCAGGATCTGCGAAGGCTTCAGAAGGTCTCTTCTCTCCATCAGCCGATCGAAGACCTCCCGATAACGCAGGAGCCGCTTCATCCTCCCGGGGGCGAGGTCGCCCTCTTCCATCAGGGGGATACAGTCGATGAGTCCGACCCTCCGGCGGGGTCTAGGTTCCCCGGCCTCGATGCCAGGACCGCCCCCCCGCAACCTCAGAAGGGCCAGGTCCTGCAGGTCGAGGCCTGCGGCCGGAGAGAGGAGCGCCGTCGCCGCCGCGAGATCGTCTCCCGGGTCTGCCAGGAGTCTTAATATGGAGACGAGCCCCTTTATCTCAGGAAGGTCGAAGAACCCTGCCTCGCCGACGACGTAGCAGGGGACCCCCATCTCCTGGAGAGCCTCCCTGTACCTCTCCCCAGCGCCCCCCCGCAGCTTCCTGACGAGGATGACGAAGTCCCTGTAGCTGACCCGCCTCCTCCTGCTGGCGAGGGAGACGTTTCCATCGCCGTCTGCCTCCCTCTCAACGAAGGAAAACTCCCTACCGACGAGGCTCTTGATGAAGAGGGCCGCCGCCGTAGCCTCGTCCTCCGGGTGGAAGAGGAAAAGCGCCCTCGCCTCGTCGGATCCGACCCCTTCGGCGGGGAGGGGGGTGATGGGGGCGCATCCTATGGGGTCGTCCCCCTGGAATATCCCAGGAAAGAAGCGGTTCGTGAAGTCGAGGAGCGCAGGATGAGACCTGTAGTTCTTATCGAGGGTCCGGAGCTCTCCGGAGCTCGACCCCACCTCGGCCATGGCCAGGGCGAAGGCCTCCACCTCTGCCCCCCTGAACCGGTATATCGACTGCTTCGCATCCCCTACGTAGACGACCCTGGTATCCGAGCCCCGGAGGAGGTCGACGATCTCCTTCTGGAGGAGGTCGGTATCCTGGAATTCGTCGACGATGATGTATCTGAACCGGCCCTGGAGGTGGCTTCTAACCTCCGGCCGAGATTTGAGAAGGTCCCGGAGGGCCAGGAGCACCCCGGAGAAGTCCGTCAGCCCCTCCCGGTCCATCTCCCCGAGGCGGTACCGTTCGACGGCGGCAAATAGAGAAAGGAAGGCCCGGTTCGCTTCTGCCAGGTCCGCCGCCACGGCCGGGTCGTGGTGGAGCGGGACGCCATCTTCTGCCGGAGCCGCAGCCCTGGCCTCCGAGATCTTCCCCCTGTAGAGCTCCTCTCCGAGCTGGAGGGCTCCCAGGAGGCGGTCGAGGCCGACGACCTTCAAGAGCGGCTCGATGAGGTCCTCGTTCTCCACCATCCCCCGGAGGGCAGCCCTTCTGGAGATGGGGCGGTATATGGAAGACGCAGCCACCCGAAGATCCGGATCGATCCCGGCGAAGGGACCGACCTCCGATAGGATCCGCCCGGCGAAGGAGTCGATCGTCCCGATCCAGGCGAAGGGGATAGAGGAGAGGAGCTCTCTCCAGCGGGGGTCGTCTCCGGCCCGGTCTTCGATCATCCCCACGATCCTCTCCTTCATCTCCCCCGCCGCCTTCCTGGTGAAGGTTATGGCGGCGACCTCGCCGACGTCGATCTCCTCCCCAGATCTGTAGGCCTCCTCGAAGATCTCGACGTACCTCTTCGATATATTGTAGGTCTTTCCGGTGCCGGCGCTCGCCGATATGAAGAGATCACCCCTCATCTCGATCCTCCCTGACCAGCCATGATGCAGGGGCCGTCCTTGAAGGCACAGTAGAAGCAGCTGTTATTCGACCCCCCCAGATCGACGGATCTATTAAACGACCTCTCCTCGAATATCCGGTCCAGGACATCCAGGAGGTCTCTGTCGAAGTCGGAGAAGGTGGGGTGGGGCTTCGACCTCTGTCTGACCATCCTCGCCTCCTGCGGCCAGACCTCCAGGACCTTGGAGATCCGCCGATCCCTTATGATCCTGAAGAGGGCCCTCATCGACCTCGGGGAGGCCGGCAGGCTGGGGTGGTGGAGGGCGAGGAGGGCGAGGGAGTAGAGCTGAAGCTGCTCCCAATCGGCGGTGGAGGCGGTGGCCTTGTAGTCTGAGAGGACGACCTCCACCTCCCCCTTCTTCGTGGGGACGGATAGGTCGATCCTGTCGATCCTCCCCCTCAGGACGATATCGGCGTACTTCTCTGCCGAGAGGGGGAGGATCCCTCTCATATCGCCGATGGCGAGGCGGAAGGGAACCTCCGTCAGGACCCTGGCGCCGACGGCGGCCTTGACGGGTTCCTCCGCCTCGAAGACGAGGTAGCCGAGGATCTCGGAGGCGACCTCCTCGACGATCCACCTCCTTACGGCGCCGATCGTCCTGATATTCTGGCGGAGGAGAAGACCCGTAACCATCCTCTCCACCAGCTCCACCACCGCCTCTTCCGCCGGGCCTCCCATCTCGCCCCTCCTCTGCAGCTCCCCATCCGTCCCGCTCCCGGCGAGGAGGGCTTCGAGGACGGAGTGGGTGAGAAGCCCCCTCTCCAGAGGGGAGAGGCCCAAGCTCTCCGCCCCCGGCTCCTCGATCCCCAGGGCGCGTTTGAGGAAGAACTTGAAGGGGCAGCTCTTAAACTCCCGGATCCTGGAGTAGCTGTACCTTCTTCCCAGGAGGGCGAGGGAGAGGTCGGGATCGGCGATCCTCCAGCTCCATCCGCCCTCCTCCGCCGGGCAGGAGACCCTCCCGATCCTCTGAAGGAACCCCTCCGGGAGGAGGATCCGGGTGCCGGTCGCCAGGGCGTGGCCGGAGATGACCGCAAGATCCCTCTCACTCAGGGGTGGATGGGAGGCTCTCGGGATCGATCCGGCTTCCTTTGCCCCTCCTTCACCCCCATCTCCCGTCCCCGCCATCCTGGAGAGCCAGAGGGAGGGGACGACCGGCTCCCCATCCCTCGAAGCCTTCGCAAGAGAGACGACGACCCGGGAGGAGTTCGTAAAGGCGCCTCTGAGGGCCGCCCTATCCTCCCGGTCCCTCATGAGGTGATAGTTATTTATCCCCCCATCCTCTCTTCCGGAGAAGTCCCGCAGGTTGTATAGGGGGTTTGCCCTCCGGGTCGGAAAGAGGCCGTCGCTGAAGCCGGCGACGAACTTGACCCGGTGGTACCTCAGCCGGGATGAAGCGGGGGAGAGGATCTCGACGACGTCTCTTCTGGCGGTGCCGCTGGGCCCCGCCTCCGCCGAGAGGGTGGTCTGGAGGTGGGCGAGGAACCGGTCGAAGGTGAGGTCGGATCGTCCAAGCCCCCTGATCATCAGGACGAGCCTCGTCAGTTGATCCAGGGCCCTCCGGAGCGCCTCCCTCTCGTCCTGCAGCCCCGAGATATCCGAGAGCCTATCGTCCAGAATATATGCCCACCGGCGAAGCTCGCCCGCCCAGTCGTCGAGGCCGCCCTGGCGAGCCGCATCTTCCACCTCCTCGAGCCGATCGAAGAGTTCCCCAGACCGGACCATCAGATCCGCAGAGATCTCCGCCTTCCGCCTCATCTCCTCCACCTCGGCGTCGAAGGCCGTCTCGTCGGCGGAGAGGAGGCGGATCTCCTCCCGGAGGGCTGACAGATCTTCTTTGAGCCTCTCATCCCATCCCCGCCTAAAGGCCGAAAGGTCCCGCTGGGGGGGTAGGAGATGAAGCCCGGCAGATACCGCCATCTTCGCCAGCTCTGGCCTAGAGGCCTTCATCCCGCCGTCGGGGCACAAGTCCAGGAGGGCTAGGATCGCCCCGGGGTCTTGGCGAGCCGCCGCCCTGAAGGGGAGGAGGAGGAGCTGGACCGCCCTCCTATCGATGAGCCTCTCTTTCCTCTCCAGCCTCGCCGGGACCCCCGCCCTCTCCAGGGCTGCGAGAAGCTCCCGACCCCGGCGGCGGGGGTCGGCGACGACGATGGAGATCTCCGCCGGGGCGAGCCCCTCATCAAGGATCAGCCTCTTCGTCTCCCGGCAGATCTCATACGCCTCCGCGTCGGGGTCGGGGTGGCTGAAGATGGAGACGAGGTCCGAGAGGTCCGATCCCGGAGGAGGCAGCCCTTCCCGAAGAAAGGCGTCGAGGCCCATAGATAGCGGCCCTTTCTCAGCAGCCTGCTCCTCGAAGGCGATGGAGGTGCCCTCCGCCTCCAGGAGGGCGAAAAGCTCCTCCAGCTCCTCGGGGACCCAGAGGCCGGGGTCGATGGTCATCACCCCCTCTTCGAATAACGGTATGAACCGCGAGAGAAAACCCATCTCAGCCCCGGGGAGGTCGGCGAGGCCGTCGAAGAAGACCCGGCTCCCATACCTCCTCCGGACGTATCCCCTCACCGACTCCGGCTCGAACCTCCGATAGGTATCGGATAGGTCGAAGGAGGCCGGCGGCTGGAGCCGATGGATCTTCTCCTTTACCTTCAAGGCCAGGGCGATGGCCTTCCCGGAGGAGAAGCCGTCCGCCATCTCTGCCTCCCCCCTCCTCGAAAGGTCCCAGACCACCTCCGCGACGTGGCGAGAGAACGCCGGAGAGGTCCGGAGGGGTCCGAAGGGCCCGAGATCTTCATCGTCGAGGTCGGCGAGGGCTTCGACGGCGAGGAGGTCAAAAGCTCCCCGGTTCAGGCGGATATCGTCGGGGTGGGCGGCCCGGTGGAGGTCTTCTGCCACCTTAGAGAGGGCAACGAAGTTTCCGGCCGGGACCGCACCTCCCACCCGCCTTGCGAACCTCTCGGCGAACTGGGCCGCCTCCTCTGGGGAGGGTCCGATGAAGGTATAGGAGAGGGGGCCGTCCCGGTGGGCGGCCTCCATCTCGGCGGCTAGCCTCTCGGTCTTCCCTGATAAGGCAGGCCCCCGCAGGATTTTGAACATCAACTCCATCCACCTCTCTTCTCCACCTGGAGCTCTGCCACCCATCTATATCCGGTTTGCTGGCCCGACCCGAGTCCGAGGCCGACCGGGTCGAAGGAGGGAGGGCTTATGACCTCGCGGCTCGATAGGTCGATCGATGACGACCCCCGAGGATAGGGCGAGGGCGGCGGCTACTATAGACCCCCGGTCCCTGGCCGAGGCGAGGGGGGTGGTGGAGGTGCGCTGCCGCATCTTCCTCAGGAGGCTGGAGCTGCTGGAGGCGGGGATCGAGAAGGTCAGGACCTCCGGGGACGTCCACCGCTACTCCCTCGCCCTCTCCATGTACCTTCTCGCCTCCCTCCCCCTCAAACCCGAGGCCTGCCCCTTCTGCGTCCAAAAAGGGGGCGGATGCCGCTGCGAAGGCTGCGGCTACGCCGAGACCGCGGAGGCAGTCGACGACCTCGCCGGCCGACTCCACCGGCTCGGGACCGAAGAAGGGGGCGGAGCTGCCGATCCGAATGATGCCAGAGAGCGGCTGAGATCGTCCGTCGAGGGGTCGAGGGGAGCGGCGGTCCGGCTCCTGGCCGAGGTCGCCGGGGCTGACGTCGCCGGGCTGATGGAGGCGAAGAGGGGCTACATCGAAGCGATCCTCGACGCCCTCCCCGCCAGGATCATCGGATCTGGAGAGGTGGACGGATCTCTGGAAGGGGTGAGGGAGAAGCTCGCCGGGTACTGGTGAGATCGGAAGCCCGGAAGATCCTAAAATCTGACTTCAGCAGATCGTGGTCGTCTCCGTCGGGTGAGAAGGCTGGATTCGGCCGGCTTCAGCCAGCTATTTAAGCTCAGAGGTCGCATACATTATTATGAGATGCAGCGAGCCTTGCCGCGGGTTCTGTCGTTGGATAGAGACGCTGCCCCATCATAAGAAGTACGTCCTCAGGAAGGGGGAGTACTCGAAGCTTCCCAGGTGCTTCAAGGAGACGATCCTGGGGGAGGCGGTTCCCGGATCGGTCCGGCAGCTCCGGGGGCCGGCGGGCTCCCACGTCCACGAGTTCACCGACCGGTGGGTCCTCCACCGGGACGTCGCCGATGCCGAGGCAGACCCCCTGGGCCACCTCTTGAGCGACGCCCCCGAGTACCTCGTCTCTGCCATCGCAGGTATCGCCACCGCCCTCCTGGCGAAACAGAAGAGGGACGGCAAGAACGCCCTCCTCGCCGGGTGGTCTATGACCGCCTTCCTCCTCCTCCTCGGGAAGATGGGAAAGACGATCGGCGAGGACGACAGAGAGAACGAAGCCAAGGCGCCACGGCTATCCTGAGGAAGGCAAGGGCGGGCTCCTCCCCTCCATCGGCATCTGCGGGTCCGGGTCCGGGTCCGGACCTGGCCGCCACTGCCCCCTCTTCAGCCGTTCTCGTACCGGCGGAGTTTCGTACCAGCGGAGTTTCGTTACTATCGCGTTTCGGTCCCGCACCGTTCGGTTAGGTTCCGTTTGGTCCCGTCCTCGTCTGGCAAGGATTTGTTGAAAGGTCTATATGGAGATGACGTGGAGATGACGTAGATGATCGGGGTTGAAAGCCATCTCGCCTACTTCTTCTTTGCCTTCGCCTCGATATTCATCATAGTCAACCCTGTGGAGGCGACGATCGTCTTCATCTCTCTCACCCCGGAGGCCTCCACCGAGGAGAGGGCGAGGATATCCCTCCGGGCCGCCTCCGTCGCCTTCTTCATCGCCCTCCTCTTCGCCCTCACCGGGGATCTGGTCCTCCGGTTCTTTGGGACGACGATCGACGCCCTCCGGGTCGCCGGAGGGATCCTCCTCTTCATCATGGCCATCGACATGCTGAAGGCGAGGCCCCGGAGGAAGGTGACGGAGGAGGAGATCGCCGACGCCGGGGATCGGGAAGACATATCGGTCTTCCCCCTGGCTACGCCGCTATTGACCGGCCCCGGGGCGATCACCACCGTCATCGTACTGATGGGGACGGCGGCCGCCCCTGCCGAGAAGCTCGCCGTATTCCTCGCCATAACGGCGACCTTCGCCGCCACCTACCTCATCCTCAGGTCCTCGGAGTACGTCGGCCAGATCCTGGGTCTGACGGGGATCATGGTTTTGACCAGGATCATGGGCCTGCTGCTCGGGGCGATAGCCGTCAACTTCGTCGCCGTCGGGGCCTGGAACATCTACGCCGGGATGGCGGGGATCTCCTGACAGCCCATATCACGGTGAGATATCGGATAGGAGGTCTAAGCCTTCTGGCTCAGAGGTGGGCATCGATCAAAGCCTCCAGGTCCGGCTTCGGGATCAATCCGGTGACCCGCTCGACCTCGGTCCCGTTCCTGAAGAGGATCACCGTCGGCACCGCCTTTATCTCGTACTCGTCCCAAAGCCTCGGGTTCTCTTCCATATTCGCCATCCCAAAGACGACCCTCCCCTGATACTCCCCCGCCAGCTCCTCGAGGACGGGGGCGAGGCGCCTGCAGTAGCTGCACCTCTCCGACCAGAAGTTCACCGCCATCCTATCGTGGACGGCGATATCGCCCCTTATCGACCCCTCCGTCACCACCATGGGGTATCTGGGGGGCTGCTTCCGGAGCTCCGATCGGAGGCCGAACCTCGCCGATTTGGCCAGCCGTTCGTTCAGCCTCTCGTCCCGGGAGCCGGTGACGACCATCCCGAAGGATCCGACCCCCTCCCCCTCCCCGTCTATCGGATATATCGCGCCCCAGGAGGTGAGCGCCCTCCTGGCGAGGAGGCCGGTCCCGACATGGCCGCCGTCGGAGGCCTCGATCCTCACCCCGACGCTGTTCACCTCCATCGAAGCCCTGAGGATGGGGGAGAGGGAGTTCGCGGAGATGGGGGCGGAGAAGCTGAGGACGGTTATATAAGAGACCTCCTCTCCCGATGCCGGGTCTATGAGGCTCGTTCCCCAGGAGACGTAACCTTCCTTCTCGGCCCCCGGTCTCGGATCGACGACGAGGCCCGACCCCGAGAGGTCGACCTCGACGATGTAGGGGGAGTCGAGCCCCACGGGGAGGATGGAGCCCGCCGACGTCCAGGTAAAGAGGATGAGGGCTACGAGGATCAGGGGTCCAAGGGGAGGTTTCGATCTCATCGGAGGAGAGGGATCTCCCCGATACTAGGAGAAGTTTTCGCTCCCGGCCCTTCAAGGCCTTCTCCGCCAGGGGCGTCTCCGCCGGAGAGCAGACAGCGGAGGCGTCGGCAAACTATTTATCCATCTCGCCTCAACCCTCTCCGAAGGGGTGCGACCGATATCAGGGGAAGGAGCATCCCGATTTTATATAGATACCAGGGCGGGGGTTGCCAAGTGGCCAAAGGCGCGGGACTTAAGATCCCGTCTCGCAGGAGTTCGCGGGTTCGAATCCCGTTCCCCGCACTACATTACGCCTTCTGTTGTTGATCAGGATAGACTTTCTTTGCCGCTTTAATCTATATTTACGTGAGATCTAAGATAAATATTTTCCCGACTCCTTAATACAATCTTGTCTCCTATCCATCCTCTACAGCCTCAAATTATGCGTTATTTCATCGACGGGGCCTAAGTATATCTTCACTTCCGATCTGCGATATACGGGCTTCTTATACGATCTGACAGGCCCTTATCCAGCAAAATCAGGCCATCTCTTCCGATGGTAGAACGACCCCATAAGAACCTCACAGATATATATTATATATAATATAATGTTAATAATGCGTAAAATGAGGCTAATTATCTTATATGTCCGGATGCAAGCCAATCATTAGAAAGTACATATAAGACGGGAAAGAAGGGATGGTCATGCTTCGCTCGGTAGGTTCTTCCCGATGTACTTGCATGTTGTCTTCCCGCCCTTTTTGATGTAGAGATACCAGTAAGGCCCGTGCAGTTTACCGCCCTTCGCGCATCGACATGTAGGCTTCCCGCACTTGGTATATTGGAGGACATAAGACCCGCCGCCGTTCTTTGATGGCCGAACCTCCGCCACGCCGTCTTTGGCTTGGACTTCCTCGGCCAGCAGGAGACTTTCAAGCTCGGATATCCTGGCATCAATCCGGGATCTCTCCGTTCGGAGTGCTTCGAGTTCTGAGACGATATCAGCACGCATAGAATCTTATATGTCCATTAATGTACTTAAGGTTATTGGTGGCATATAAGATAGGATTGTTGTCGGTTTTTCTCATAGCCCAAAGCCCAGGACATGGCCCACTTATCTTATATATATTATAGGGATTTTTTTTGCAATCAAGCCCACCGACATTGATTTTGAAAAATTAAACTATCGATTTTGGTACTTTTTGGCCTAAAATGAGCCTATTGATATCGATTTTTTTGGTATTTTTTGAATGGGATTTAATGTAAGTTATTTTTAAGGATCTCTTCGGCAAAACTTCAAAATTTCTTTCATTCCCCTCATATTTCCTCTTGCTCCATCCTCTCTTATTCTATAATTTCTGCAAATATTAGTTGGGCTTAGCCCTTCATCAAGATCCTTAACAATCGCTACAACCTTATTCATATCGGTTCTAGGCTTGTAATGCTTATCCCTGAGTTCCCCAAAAAGGTTCTCCGTACCATCCCTATACACTTTTATTATCGGAGCCTCATTAAAAACTGCATCAGGCAAATGGCAATACGCGAATATTATAACGTCGTTGATAAGGAACCTCGATCTATGCAAAGCCTGATAGACCTCATTTAAGCCATAAGCTTTGGCCATCAGCCATGGCAAACTGAAAATTTCAGGGTCGGATCCGTCTTTTTCCCATAGCCCTCGATATCCATCCTCGTTATCCTTTTGCCAGGGGCCTTCAACGTATTCGCCAGATGAAGGATCACAAAGCTCCTTTAGCTCTTTTGCATCGGTGATATTGTCTTCGTCGAAAAATGTCAGGTAATGCTTGTTGATCTCGTCTGCGACTTGTTTCCGGGGGATATCATAAGATCCCAAGATAACGAGAACTTTTCTCCCTTCGAGTGAATTCGAGCCAAGAAGGTTTCCGTAATGCATGGCTTCGATCCCCGAGAACTCCTCTCGGTTAGTGACTACATTATCGTAAGTCAGCTCCTTATAGGTTATGACCCCAACATTTTCAGGCCCAAATATGCTGATTATGTTTTTGAGGTCACTATTTACTCCCTCCAAAGTACTATCCTTGTACCTGGGATCGGTGAAGTTTACTTTGGGATGGGCAGATTTTGGATTCATCCTGAATATGACGCTATTTGGATTCTCTACCTTGGATCTATAGATCACGATCTCAAGATCTCTTTCCAAGCCATATTCGAAGTTAAAAGAGGTTAGATGGCCCAAAAACAAACCCTTCTCAAAGGAGGCGTCCAGCATAACCACGGGGACTTTCTGGGCGATCTCGAATATTTTATATGAGAACGGCTTATAATATTTTTCATATCTTTTTATTATGGGTCTGGCCACGCCATGCTGATAACTCTTATCCCCGTAAAGACTATCGTATCTTCCAAACTCTATTATTTTGTCTACATTAAATTTTCTGATGGAATCGATGGCATCGTAATCTTTGGCATAGGCGGCTTTAGTAAGACACCCTAACACCACACCGACTATCATGGATCGTTTGTCAGATAATCCCTTGTAATTCTTGGTCTCGATGAGCGTTTTAATATATTGGACATCTGCGAACCGTTCCATCGATTCCAACGCTTTCAGGGTCTCTTCCATATCAAACGAGATCTCTTCGGTCTTAAGTATCGACTCGTCCAGGAAACAGATATCAAATCTGAAATCATCTCCTTCCCAAAGGTGTTCAGTATTTATGTATTCGACAGGAGCGAAGACCAATCCCGTCTCCTGGAACTGCTGGAACTGCTTAAAGTAAAGGCACGGAGCGGTCTTATCAGCTGCCTTATCACATTTTGTAACCCCGCAAATCATGAGCGGGCTGAGGCCCGAATTATATAGCCTTTGAACGGTTGAATCCAGGAATTTCGGACAACCCTTGGGAATTCCATCTTCGAGATATCCGAACCCATACCAGTGAATGCCACGATTGAGTTTACGGGTAATCTCCTTTATGAGGCGGTGGCGGTTGGTCAAGTAGAGTATCCTCTTGGTAGGGTTTTCCTCACAGAATTTGATCACGGCGTGAGTTTTGCCGAGTCCTGGCTGTTGGGCCATCACCGTGATGTCTGCGGCCATAAAATCTATTTCTGAGTTTTGGCGCTGTACATCGTGGGGCCTGCCTTCAAGAGTAACTTCTTTGGGCCACTTAGTTGGTTTATAGCCTCGCATGGGTGATCGCCTAGCATCAGGAGCGGGTATAGAAAAACCTTGTGGGGGGGAGCAGCTCTAGGGATCGGCTACAATAAAAATACCAAATGAATCAGTAGCAGTAGACGCATTTTACCTTAAAAAATACCAAATTTAGATTTTAAAATACAAAAACCAATAACAGAAGCTGTGGTTAGATAAACAAATCCCTATATTATATATATTATATGAAGAAGGCAGTTCTCCCCGTAATGTCGGAGGGTTGGATCGCCACCATAAAAAAGAAATAAATATAACATCACCATCTTTGAGATCTGGAGGCAGGGAGAAAATTGACCGCACCACAGGCGATAATAGATCTGGTTGAGCGATTCGACCGCAACGTCGAATCTTACAGGTCCGGCCAATATAACGAGACTCAGCTCCGACGAGAGTTCATCGACCCCTTCTTCAAAGCCCTGGGATGGGACGTAGATAACGAAAAGGGTCATGCAGAGGCCTACAAAGACGTTTTCCATGAAGACGCCGTGAAGGTGGGAGGATCAACCAAAGCCCCTGATTACAGTTTCCGGATCGGTGGAACCCGTAAGTTCTTTGTTGAAGCCAAAAAACCCTCCATCAACCTCAAAGACGATATCACTTCAGCCTTCCAGCTCCGCCGTTATTCATGGTCTGCTAAGCTCCCCCTGGGAATCCTAACCGACTTCGACGAGCTGGCGGTATACGACGGCCGGATTCAGCCCTCCAAGACCGATAAGGCGTCTGTAGCCCGCGTCAAATATTTCAATTATAAAGAGTACGTCGATCGATGGGATGAGATCGCCTCGATCTTCTCCAAAGATGAGATCCTAAAAGGCTCCTTTGACAAATACGCCGAGTCCACCAAGGGCAAAAGGGGGACCGCCGGAGTAGATAACGCCTTCCTCCAAGAGATCGAGATCTGGCGGGACCTTCTCGCCCGAAATATCGCCCTGCGAAACCCCGATCTCACAACCAGGGAGTTGAACTTTTCAGTCCAAAGGACGATCGACCGGATAGTCTTCCTCCGGATATGTGAAGACAGGGGGATCGAGAGGTACGGCTGGCTCCAGTCGCTCCTCGAAGGGGCGAGGGTCTATCCAAGGCTCTGCGAGTTCTTCCGCCGGGCCGATGAACGTTACAACGCCGGGCTATTCCATTTCGGGAAGGACCCTGACCGCCTGGAGCCACCAGACGAGCTAACCCTCAGTCTCGAAATCGACGATAAGCCCCTAAAAGAGATCATCAAGAGCATCTACTATCCTGAGAGCCCTTATGAGTTCTCAGTCCTCCCCCCGGAGATATTAGGCCAGGTCTATGAGCAGTTCCTCGGAAAGGTGATCTCCGTCTCCCCCGGTCGCCGGGTCAAGGTCGATTACAAACCCGAAGTCAGGAAGGCCGGGGGCGTCTATTACACCCCCTCTTATATCGTCGAGTACATCGTCGATAACACCGTCGGAAAGCTCCTGGAAGGCCAGACCCCCACGACGGCGGCGGAGCTAAAGGTTCTCGACCCTGCCTGTGGTTCGGGCTCGTTTCTGATCGGAGCCTATCAGAAGCTACTGGACTGGCATCGAGACTGGTACGTCGAGAAGCTCGTCCCCCTCCTCGAAGAGGGGAAGACCCCCGCCTCAAAGGAGGTCCTCTCCCTCCTCCCTGCAGGGTACACCGCTCCGAATAAGAGGAGAGGGAAGAAGAAGGAGGCCAACAGAGACCAGCAGCCAGACTTCCCGATATTCGAGGCGAGGGGCGGGGAGTGGAAGCTCACCACCAGGGAGAGGCGCCGTATTCTCCTCAATAACATATACGGCGTTGATATCGACTCCCAGGCCGTCGAGGTGACGAAGCTATCCCTCCATCTCAAGGTCCTGGAGGGGGAGAACGAGGAGACGCTCTCTAAGCAGCTCAAGCTCTTCCAGGAGAGGGCCCTTCCCTACCTCGGCCGTAACATCAAGTGCGGAAACTCCCTGATCGGCCCCGACTTCTACGACGGCCAGACCTCTCTCCTCGCCGATGAGGATATCTACAGGGTGAACGCCTTCGACTGGGAGGGGGAATTTCCCGAAATTTTGGGGCGGGGAGGGTTTGATGCGGTGATCGGGAATCCGCCGTATGGAATTGTATTTGAAGACTGCACTAAACACTATCTTGAGGAGCATTATCCAACATTTAGACGCAACAATGATTATTATGTAGCGTTCACCCAGAGAAGTCTTGAGCTAATGAGATTAAAAGGAATTTTTGGATTTATTATACCAAATACGTTCCTCATCGGACCATATTTTGATAATTTTAAAATTTATATTTTACATAATACAAAAATATTGCAAATTGTAGACTTTGGTATAGATCAAGTTTTCAAAGATCCTAATGTATTTACAGGCTTATTGTTCCTGAAGAAGACTATGAATCCATTGCTAGACTCTGAAAAAACCCGTTATATCAAGGTTTCGGATATTAAAACATTCCCCGAAAAAGTTGACTGTCAGTATGTTGACCGAACTTTACTTGAATCATTAAGATGGTCGCCTGAAAATTCAATTATGTCTAAAATGCTTGATGCTGGCACCAAACTCGATAATATTGCATGGGTAAAAGATGTTGGGCTTAATTATTGCCGGCATTTCGCAGGTAGGCTATGGAAAATCTAGAATATTAAGCTTATCTAAATGTGCATGAAATCAAATTTGCTTCTCAATTATTGTTAATAATAATTTCTGTTGAATCTGTTAACATCGTGTTAACAATTTGATTTCTTATAAAAAAGCGCTTATTATATTCTAAGTCTTTATGGCGCTAGCCTGATCCGACCATGATAATGCGTCGAATGATATCGATTCTCAAAAAATCGATAGCGGGAAAATTAATGAGCGTTCAAACCGTTAATGCGAAATGCCGGTTATTGGACAAAGGGGCGACGCAAAACTCGGGGCGGTTCAATTGCAGACAGAGTTCTCTATATAGGAGAGCAAGAGCACCCAAAAGACAAGCCGTATTTGAAGGGGCGAGACATAAATAGATATTCACTAATTTTCAGTAATCATTGGCTTCGACATGACTATCAAAACCGACTCGATCCTGATGTTGATACTTTCAGATTTAGTCCAGAATATCTTGAAAAAACTAAAATTATATATCGACAAACTGCTGATCGAATTATAGCAACCCTCGAAATGGATAAAACTCTTACAGATAAAACGTTGCATTCAATTAGCTTAAAAGGCGAGTGGAAGAACAAAATTGATCTGATTTATCTGCTCGGACTCTTAAACTCAAAGCTTATGACCTACTTATATAAAGCAATGTCTTTAGAAGAAGGCAGAGTTTTCGCACAAGTCAAAGTTTTTAGAATTAAGCAATTGCCAATTCTCATTGCAGCTTCAGACCACTACGATAAGATGGTGAGCCTCGTCGAGAGGATGCTAGACCTCCACAAGAGGCTGGCGGGGACGAAGATCGCCCATGAAAAGACCCTCCTCCAGCGCCAGATTGAAGCCACCGATAAGCAGATCAACGCCCTCGTCTACGAACTCTACGGGCTGACTGAGGAAGAGATCAAGATCGTTGAGGATCCTAAAAAGATAAAGTAACAAGGAGAGATTTTAGATGGAAGAAAACGAAATCCAATTCGAAGAAGAGTATGAAGAAGATCAGCCAATAGCAACTGAGATGGATAAACGATCCATAATTACACAATCATCGGACCCTGAAATCATATCACTTTGGAATAAATGGAAGAGGGGCAAACTCATTCTCCAACCGGATTTCCAGCGCCGATTTGTATGGGATAGGAAAAAATCGAGTAAATTAATCGAATCTGCGCTACTATCAGTACCTCTTCCGATTTTTTATCTAGCAGAAGGGATGGACGGCAAAGAGTATGTCATAGATGGACAACAACGTCTCACAGCATTTTTCTCATTTCTGGATGGAAAATTTCCCGGCGAAGAAGATTTCAGGCTAACTGGCTTGCGAGTATTCCCCGAATTAAACAGGAAACGTTATGCAGAGCTAGATGAAGCTAGCCAAGAAGCGATTCAATATTATAACATTCGTACCATCACAATCCTAAAAGAAAGCGATTCGGATCTTAAGTTTGAGATATTCGAACGTCTAAATACCGGCTCAGTCCCATTAAATGACACTGAGTTACGGAATTGCGTTTACCGTGGACCCTACATGGATCTCTTAAGGGAGTTATCCTCTGACCCTGACTTTCGGTGGATATTAAAATTAAAAGAGCCAGATAAGCGGATGAAAGATGTTGAGCTGGTACTAAGATTTGCAGCCTTCTATCATTCAACTTACTTGAAATATAAGCCATCCATGCGCCTGTTTCTTAATAATGACATGGAAAGGTACCAATACATTTCAGATAAAGATGCAAGTGACCTTCGCGCAGCCTTTAAGAATGCCGTTCAAGTAGTTAAATCGATTTTCGGAGAAAACGCCTTTAAACGATATTATATTGGCACTGAAGGTGATAAAGACGGATCATGGGAGAAAAAGAAGTTCAATTATTCTCTCTATGACGTCTGGATGGGAGTTTTTACCGATTATGATAAGAATCAGCTATATGCCGCTTTAGATTCTATCAGAGAGGGTCTAATTGATCTAATGGCATCTAATGAGGAATTTATCGAATCTATCCTCATAGGAACCAGTGATAAAAAGCGAGTTCAAAAGAGATTCGATCTAGCGAGGAAGACCGTAGAAGATGTTTTAACAGGATATAAATCACAGCCTAGATGCTTTACCCTCGAACTTAAAGAGGCCCTATTCGACAAAAATCCAACCTGTGCTATTTGCAGCCAAAGAATACAGCATCTTGATGATGCCGCTGTAGACCATATTGAGCAATATTGGCGAGGTGGGAAAACAATTCCTGAAAACGCCCGTCTTACGCACAGATATTGCAACTTGGCTCGATCAAAATTCGATTAAAATCTAGTGCTCGAATTCAAAATGAACCCCACCAGACCCGCCGATACCCCCGCCACCTTCGCCACGATCTCCCCCGAGTTCAGCCCCTTGGCCCGGAGCTCCCCCGCCCTCTGGAGGATCGCTCCCTCGTCAACGGTGTAATATTCGTCTATGTCGGTCCTATGGCCCCATACCCGCCCCGGAAAGATTAAGGTAAAATGCGTCTATAGATGCTGATTTCGTTGGTATTTTAAGGATTGGCAGGCATCACAGCACCAGGTACTGCTCGTACTTCTCCCTCTTCGTTTTATCGGCTACGTGGGCGTACCTAAGGGTAGTTCTGATATCGCGATGCCGTAATACTTCTTTAACTATTCGGATATCGCAACCCTTCGCGATCATAATTGTTGCTGGTGTATGACGCGCAAAGACGTGTGCCCCACCCTGCTTTTCGACGCCAGCCTTCTTTTTATAGGTGATAAACATGCGATACAGGTCCTTTCTATCCCATCTTCTCCCAAAGTCGGTATAAAATAGCGGGTAATCGCCATCGATCTCTAAAGGAGGCCGGACTTCGAGGTATCGCTTCAAGGTGGCCGCGCATTCATTGGAGATGAAGACTATGCCATCTTTGCCCCCTTTGCCTTCGCGAACCCTGATGGTTAAGTTCTTCAGGTCTAAATCCCCGTCGTCTAAATGGCATAGCTCAGAAGCCCTCAGGCACCCGTAGAAGAGGGTTTGGAGCATCGCCAGGTGTTTGATGTTGTGGCATATTGAGAAGATCCTTAAAACGTCGTCTTCATCGAAGTAATACGGTATATGCTCATTTTCTTTCAAAAATTGAACGGGTACTGATTCTCCAAGCATTTTATGATAGTTTTGTATGCCAAAGCTATAATTGTTGATGGTACTTCTCGATAAACCCCGTTCATGGAGTAATTCGCGAAATTTCACAGAATCATCTGCAGAGGGTCTATCTGTTTGGGCAAACTCAAGATACCTTCCAACACAACCCACATAGGACTCAATGGTGGACTTTCTTAGACCGATCTCCTTTAAGTAGCTCTTATATCGAACTAATAACCGCTTGAAATCCGTAGCTGATTGAGCACCTTGAGACCAATTCACATCTAACCGCTTCTTGGACATTTTTATATCTCCTAAAGCGGTAAAGGATACAATCTCGTCTCCAGACGAGATAACCTAACCCGAAATCAACAACTAGCGCGCGGGGGTTGCCAAGTGGCCAAAGGCGCGGGACTTAAGATCCCGTCTCGCAGGAGTTCGCGGGTTCGAATCCCGTTCCCCGCACCTCATTACCTGGAAGGTTTCTCAGCCGGAAAGCCATAAAAGGGGTCTCTTGCTCCCCTCAATCATTTCTACTTCGCCTGGTAAAGCCGAGAGGGAGGCGACAACCCTGGTGAAGGTCCAAGGACTGGAGGATGGGGCGATGGAGAGGGGAGAGGAAGCCCGACTGCTGAGGGGCGAAGCCGAGGACCTGAAGCCCAAGGCGCGGCTTGAGGATCTGAGCGTCTACCAGGTGGAGAAGGTGAAGACAAAGGCGAAGGGCGAGGCGAAAACCTACACCTACTGGCACGCGAGCTGGTGGGAGGGCGATCGATCCCGGAACGTTTACCTGGGGAGCGTGGCGAAGCTCTCTTAGGAGGAGGCCTTGGCAAAAGCTAAGAAGATGAAAGCCGAAGCGTTGGGGCTTGATCTGTGATATTCTTTCCTTTTGAATTAGGAATATCACAGAACTGATGCGATGAGGTCGATCCTTTGTGAAGTGTAAGCTGAACGAAGCGAGAAAGATTCAGATCCCAAAAACTATCGCTATTACTTTTATAAGAGTCGTTATTTTAAGTTTTACGGCCATTTATCTCAAGAATAGGAACTTTACTCCTTCGAAAATGATGGGATAATTAGATCTATCAAGAAATGGCATGAACAAGGTTTTGCGGATTTGATTCAGTCAAGCTTATGATCTATTCGGTAAATAAGCCGCTTCAAGATCGATGAAATCGGTCGAATCCCGCTGAGCTACGTCCGATAGGGAAATTTTACCAGCAAAAACGCGTGAGGTCCACCTTCTGGTGGGACGGAGAGGTCAACTAGTAGGAAGAAGACCTCCTCATCATCAAGACGGAACGCGAAAAGGTGGAGCCCCTCTCCAAAAGGATTAGAGCTGTCCACCCCTACGACCTCTCCGAGGTCATCGTCCTTCCCATAATTGGAGGAGACGACCGCTACCTAGCTTGGATATCGGAGGCTTTCAGGGGGCCATTCGGCTCCCCCGGGCCGAAAGTCGAAGATCCGTAGCCAATAACCCCTCCCTTCACGCTCCTTTGAGCCGGTCCGCCGCTTCCGCGAGCTTCGCCTCCCCCTTCAGCCCCGCCAGATCCGACGCCCTCTCCTGGAACTCCTCCAGGGCGTTGAAGAATCTGTCCAGGACGTCACCGCGATAGGTCGAGACGACGAAGATGTGGGTGTGGGGGATCCTCCGGCCCCCCCTGGCGCATATCGCCACGAAGTCAGGGCTGTAGGACCTCATCAGCTTCTGGTGGGATACTGGCCTTGCCACCCGAAAGAGGCTCTACACCTCCTCCTCGGTGAGGTCATGCCACCAGGGGACGTGCCTCTTGGGTATGACGAGTGTGTGCCCTCCGGGATGGGGTTTATGTCCATGATGTCAAGGGAGAGGTCGTCCTAATAGTTCCTGAGGGGTTTTGCCCTACCGGTCGCGACCTCGCAGAATATGCCGCTATCCTCCTTTTTCTCCCTGCAGACGCAAATCATCTTGGGGAGATGATCGGATATGAGTTTCCTTCTCCGACCTCTATATCCATGTTCATGAGCCCCTCCGATCATCTCAATATCCTGATCTATTTTAGGGGTCCATCGAAAACTTAACAGCGCATTTTTCTCCTTTGTACCATAGAACTTCTAGGAAAGATATATATAGTTGAATCAACAAAAAACGAGAAGTAATGTACAAAGAGTTGGATGTCTGGGACAAAATAAGAGCTCATAAGACCTATCATGTATTCTGTATGGTCGAAGAATCTTCTTCGCTTCAAGTTAGCCTCATATTGAATTTATGCGGGAGTTGATATACAAAAATTTCAATATGATTTGGTCAAATTAAGCTCTTGGGATAAAAAATTTGATTTTATTTCCATTTCCTGCCCGGAGAGTCCTTGCGAGATCGATATAAAATCTATAGGAGATGAGAGATATGGTCAAAAAAGCGTTACTGGTCGGGATCAACGATTACAAAAGCGTCAGCGACCTGAATGGGTGCATCAACGACGTCAGAGACATGCACTTCACCCTACGAAGCCTCTTTCGGTTCGAGACGGCGAACATCAGGGTTCTTACAGACGCCAGAGCCACCAAGGACAACATTATCGCGAGGCTCGACTGGCTCGTCAGAGGAGCAAAACCCGGAGACTTCCTGGTCTTCCACTTCTCGGGACACGGGTCCCAGATCAGGGATAGAGACGGCGACGAGCTATCCGACGGCATGGACGAGATCCTCTGCCCCTACGATATGAACTGGGACGGGATCTTTATCGTCGACGACGAATTGAACCGCATCTTCACCAGACTTCCCGACGGCGTCCTCTTGGAGGTATTCCTGGACTCCTGTCATTCGGGAACGGGGCTAAAAGAGCTGGGCGGGCTCACCCCGCCACCGGAGCTCGCTCCCCTGACACCGACCCTGAACAGGTTCCTCCCTCCGCCGGTGGACATCGAGTTTCGGTTCGCTGACGAGATCGACCAGCTGGACCATAGGGGGTTCAATAAAGGCTTTGATGATCGAGGAACGAAGCACCACATCCTCTGGTCCGGCTGCATGGACAACCAGACCTCGGCCGACGCCTACATAAGCGGCGCCTATCACGGTGCCTTCACCTACTACCTCAATAGCCATCTGAGGCGTGAGCCCACGATATCGAGGAAGAGGCTTCTGGAGAAGGTCCGGGCTTCCCTCCGCCATGGCGGCTACAGCCAGATCCCCCAGCTGGAGATGGAGGCGACCAACAGGGATCGGGCTTTGAAAAAGCAGATCTTCGGGGACAAGGAGGTGGACTGAATAAGAGGTCGGATAAGCCGAAGAGAAAAAGGTGGACGGGATGGGCAGATCTCCACAAAGGATCTGCCCTAATCTACTTGTCTGACCATAACCTCGGTGCAGCAGGCGAATTTGCTGGGAAATAGACGGCAGCGGTATGCGTCTCTACTTATAATATGCCCCGGCGAGTTCCGCGTCGGCAGCCTCCGGAGGCCTCTTGCCTGGTTTTTTGTGAGCGCTCCGATCCTCTCGGTGCTGAACATCGCCTCGGGCATTGGCGGTCTCGCGGTCGGGCCGGCCCTCTCGACGCCCTCGGCCTGGGATGTTTCGAGAAAAATATATCAGGTCCGATGGAAGCCGAGGAGCATGAAGGGCGAGATCAAGCTTCCAGCCTATTTTTGTATCTCTTCTCATACTCTCGGCGACAGCGCACCACATATAACGATAATAGCTCTATATGTTGCTAAATGAATCCTAATATGTAATTCATCCTTAAATAGTTGATACTGATCCCCTTTGAGCGAAATATAATTGATAAGACTGAGATATTCGAATTATGTCCGTTGAGCTACGATTGATCAGAACAATTTACTAATAAATAAGTGCGAAAATCCCGTTCCCCGGATAATTTTGACGCCAGCATCTTACGGCAGCCGGGTCGCCCCCACCTCCGCGCCGAACCCATCGATGAGCGGGAAGGCCGACGGAGGGCCGCTTTAGGTGTTAATCAGAGCCGACTACACCGGTCCGTCTTAAAACAGGAGGATTTGTCGTCTTAAACTTTAACAGCCGTGTAGTCAGCATCCTTGGCACTGGATGATTCTCCGGCAGCGGCCAATGACCTGTCGCCTTTCCCACCATCTCTGCAGCGTTTGCAGATCCCTTTCAGATCGAACCGAAGCCCGGTCACGACAAAATCCGCCTCATCGGAGACCCTGGCTATGAAATCTTCCATCTCCGGATCCATCCAGTCGCTGATCCTCTCGCATCGCGAACAGATCAGATGCAGGTGCGGCTCCATATTCGGATCCAGTCTCGTCTCGCTCTGGGGATGGTTCAGCTCCTGGAGCATCCCCATATCTTTTAAAGCTTTTATCGTGGTGTAGATCGTCGCCAGGCTGACCGTCGGATGATCCTTCTTCACTTCGCTGAAGACCTTCTGGGCTGTAGGGTGCTCATGAGTGCTGAGGATATACCTGCTGATGGCTATCCTCTGGGGGGTCGCCCTATATCCGCTGTTGCGAAACGTCTTGATTATCGACGACTCCAGATCTCCTGATTCGGCCATGACGATTACTAACTAATAAGCAGTCTTAAATAAACCTATGCCAAGTAATGGTAAAGGGATCTTCCCCCAGTATGTGAAGCGCTAAAATGACCGGAGGGATGATGGCCACCAGGAAGGCTACCCGAAAGCCGACGACGGCAGATACCCGGCCGTTGGAGTCGCAGCTTCGACCCTGCGCAGCAGGACTTCCGGTTCATTGAGAAGATCGCCCTTTAGAAGACCGCCGACTTCGACCTGGATACGATCTCTGAGGGGATCGCCGGTTACGGGGGAACCGGCGGACTCGGCGGACTCGGCGGAGATCAAAAGGGCGCAGCATGACCATCTATAGCGGTATAAAGAACAATCCAGACCATGAAAGGAGCGAATATCATGAATGACGATATCAAGCGCCCGGCGACGGGTGGGGCCCACCAGAGGATGGGCGGCAGGGGGACATCGAACCGGGACTGGTGGCCGAACCAGCTGAACCTCAGGATCCTCCACCAGCAATCAGCCAAGAGCAACCCTATGGGCGAGGCGTTCAACTACGCCGAGGAGTTCGAGAAGCTCGACCTGGCGGCCCTGAAGAAGGACCTCTATGAGCTGATGACTGACTCTCAGGACTGGTGGCCGGCAGATTACGGTCATTACGGCCCCCTCTTCATCCGGATGGCGTGGCACAGCGCAGGGACCTACCGGATGGGCGACGGCCGCGGTGGGGCTGGGTCCGGCTCCCAGCGGCTCGCTCCCCTCAATAGCTGGCCCGACAACGCCAACCTCGACAAGGCCCGCCGGCTACTCTGGCCGATCAAGCAAAAGTACGGCAAGAAAATATCCTGGGCCGACCTGATGATCCTAGCTGGAAACTGCGCCCTGGAGTCGATGGGCTTCAAGACATTCGGCTTCGGCGGGGGTCGCGAGGACGTCTGGGAGCCGGAAGAGGATATCTACTGGGGTTCTGAGGACGAGTGGCTCGGGGACGAGCGCTACTCCGGCGATCGGGATCTCGAAAACCCCCTCGCCGCCGTCCAGATGGGCCTCATCTACGTCAACCCGGAGGGGCCGAACGCCAACCCCGACCCCGTCGCCTCCGGCCTTGACGTCCGGGAGACCTTTGGACGGATGGCGATGAACGACGAAGAGACCGTCGCCCTCGTCGCCGGTGGCCACACCTTTGGCAAGTGCCATGGAGCGGGGCCTGCGACCCACGTCGGTCCGGAGCCCGAGGGCGCCCCCATCGAAGAGCAGGGGCTTGGCTGGAGGTGTAGCTTTGGCTGCGGCAAAGCCGGGGACACCATCACCAGCGGCCTCGAAGGAGCCTGGACCCCGAACCCGATTAAGTGGGACATGGGCTATCTGAGGATACTCTTCAAGTACGAGTGGGAGCGGGTCAAGAGCCCGGCGGGGGCGCATCAGTGGCTGGCGAAGGAGGTGGACGAGGAGGATATGGTCGTCGACGCCCACGACCCCTCGAAGAAGCACCGTCCGATGATGACCACGGCGGACCTATCGCTCCGCTTCGACCCGATCTACGAGCCTATATCGCGCCGCTACCTCGAAAATCCCGAGGAGTTCGCGGACGCCTTCGCCCGGGCGTGGTTCAAGCTTACCCACCGCGACATGGGCCCTCGCTCCCGGTATCTCGGCCCGGAGGTCCCGGCGGAGGAGCTGATCTGGCAGGACCCGGTCCCGACGGTCGACCATGAGCTGATCGACGCGGCCGATATATCCGCGCTCAAGGGGAAGATCCTCGCCTCGGGGCTTTCGATCCCGCAGCTCGTCTCCACCGCCTGGGCGTCGGCCTCCACCTTCCGCGGCTCCGACAAGCGCGGCGGGGCGAACGGGTCGAGGATCCGTCTCGCTCCGCAGAAGGACTGGGAGGCGAATGAGCCGACCCGGCTGGAGAAGGTCCTCCAGACCCTCGAGGAGATCCAGAAGGAGTTCAACGGCGGTCAATCGGGAGGAAAGAGGGTATCCCTCGCCGACCTGATAGTCTTGGGCGGGTGCGCCGCCGTCGAGGAGGCGGCGAGGAACGGCGGCACCGATCTTACCGTCCCCTTCACCCCGGGCCGGACGGATGCGTCCCAGGAAAAGACGGACGCGGAGTCCTTCGCCGTTCTAGAGCCGGCTGCCGACGGCTTTAGAAACTACCTCAAGGCCAAGTACGCCGTATCTGCGGAGGAGCTGCTCGTCGACCGGGCCCAGCTTCTGACGCTGACAGCTCCCGAGATGACGGTCCTCGTAGGCGGGATGCGCGTCTTGGGCGCCAACTATGGTCAAACCCAGCACGGCGTCTTCACCAGGCGGCCAGAGGCCCTCACCAACGACTTCTTCGTCAATCTCCTCGACATGAGGACGGTGTGGAAGCCGACCGCGGAAGACGAGGGGGTCTTCGAGGGTCGGGATCGGGATAGCGGCGAGCTGAAATGGACCGGGACCCGGGTCGACCTGATCTTCGGCTCGAACTCCCAGCTCCGGGCGATCGCCGAGGTCTATGGGTCTGATGACTCCATGGAGAGGTTCCTCTCCGACTTCGTGGCAGCCTGGGAGAAGGTGATGGACCTCGACCGGTTCGAAATAGCCTGATGGCGGCATAAGGGTCTTCACAGGCTTCTTTCAGGGTGGAAAAAAGGTCGCAAGGCCACCGGTGCAAGGGGATGACGGTGATAAGCCCCCCCAGTCACCGGAAAGCTCCCGGGCTTATCAAACGAGGTGGGCACCATCCGCCGCCGGAAGGGGCGCTCGCTGGAATGAGGGGCGCCTCTCACCGGGAAACGACTCCATTGGAGACCCGATGGAAGGCGCCGGATCGGGTGCCGCTCTTCGGGGGGGGCTACATCTCCCCTTCAAACCTATTTTTCACAAGGGCAGCATGGATGTAGTTTATCATGGTGACGTAATCGAAGACCGGGAGGCCTACGGCCTTCTGGACCGCCCGGCCGTAGGGGGATAGGCAGCTACATTCCAGGAGGAGGGCTCCTACCCTCGGCTCTTCGGCCACCATCTCTCTTCCGACAGAGACCGTCTCCCTCTCCACCTTCGTGGAGTCGAGGACCCCGGTCTCCAGGAGTACCGCCTCCGAGAAGTGCCGCCGGTCTTCCATCCCCCTTATGACCAGGCCGTCCCCCGGCTCCACCCCCGCTGCCCGGAGGATGGTCTCGTCGAGGGCCTCTGAATCGGCGGTGATGACCCCCACCTTCCGGCCTGGTCCAAGGATGCTGGATATGAAGGGGATCTGCAGGAGGCTGGAGAGGAAGACGGGGATATCGAGGGAGGCGGCGAGCTTCCTCTGGTGGAGGGCGAGAAATCCGCAGTCTCCGGTGACGGCCCTCACCCCCTGTCCGGCCAGATCCTCCGCCGCCGCCAGTAGCGGCTCGAAAGCTGTGGGGTCCTTTCCCAGGACCCTTCTTGTGGTGAGACCCTCCACCTTCCGGAACCGGACGGGAAAGTCGTAGGTGGTGGCGTTGGCGACGTCCCCGGGGATGAAGGGGGTGAAGGAGTCGAGGAGGAGGATGCCTATCGCCTCGCCGTAGCTGGCCTGGCCGGGGTTCGCCCTATATATCATATCTAAACCTCCCCACAGCAAAATCCATATCATCGACCTCCAATTTAACCAGCCTTCATCATCGTCGTGTCCTGACCTACCCTCCCAATAGCTCCCCCTTCAGGACCGTCACCGCCTCCCCCCCGATCTTGACCCTATCGCCGTCCTCGCCGACCCGGACCCGGACGACGCCCCCTCGCTTCGAGGCCTGGTATCCGACGAGTTCGAATCTGCCGAGCCTCCTCGCCCAGTAAGGCCCGAGGCAGCAGTGGGCGGAGCCGGTGACCGGGTCCTCGTCGACCCCCAGGGTCGGGGCAAAGAACCGGGAGACGAAGTCATACTCGGGGGAGTCGCTCTCCGCCGTCACGATTACCCCCCGGACCGGGATCTTCTTGAGGAGGTCGAAGTTCGGCCGCAGCTCCCGGAGGGTCTCCTCACCGTCGAGCTCCACCAGGAGGTCAAACCTGTTGTCGCCGACGTAAGAGAACGGCGCCCCCAGGGCCGCCTCCAGCATCGGAGGCGAGCATTTGACCGGTCTCTCCGGCTCTGCGGGAAAGTCCATCTCGATGAGCCCCCCCCTCTTCTCGGCGGTGAGGGAGCCGCTCTTCGTATCGAACCGCGCCGTGTCTCCGGCATGGAGGATCCCCTCCTCCCAGAGGACGTGGGCGCTGGCCAGGGTGGCGTGGCCGCAGAGGTCGACCTCGGCCTTGGGCGCAAACCACCGCAGGCCGAAGCAGCTCCCTTCCCAGCCTCTGCCCCCGTCCCCGCCCCTTCCCCCGCCGTCTCCCGCCGGGGTCAGGAAGGCCGTCTCCGAGAGGTTCATCTCGGCTGCGACCTGCTGCATCCAGCCGCCGTCCCGGGGGCGGTCGAGGAGGCAGACGGCGGCGGGGTTTCCGGAGAAGGGGACCGAGGTGAAGGCGTCCACCTGGACGATCTTGATCGTCATGGAGATATTATTTTTATATCATCGCCCTTATACCTTTCCCCGGTCCGACGGCCCGGCTGGATAGATTTCAGAAGCCTTTTTAGATATGAGAGGAGATGGCACTGCCCATGGAAGAGACCGGGTCCATTCGCATCATCAGGTTCGCCGTGACCATCGCCATCGCCGTCATCCTCGCAAGCGCCATCGGCGATATGATGGAGCTATCGCCGGTGCTGACCGCCCTTCTCGCCGGCGGGATATGCGTCGTCGCAAACCTCGTATTCATCTCCGCCTCCGGCAGGGTGCGGAGGAAGGGGTGAGGGAAGGGCTCGGGCGGCGCTAGAAAAGGTGGTATTGACCGCTCCCGTTGAGTCCCTGGAGGGCGGTTAGGGGCGAGAGGGGCTTCAGCTCCAGGTCGCAGAGCGCCCGGCAGTTCTTGATCCGAATCAGTTAGATCTTAAAGGTTTGAATGGGTTTTTGTTTGAGGGCCACTTGACGGAGACAAAGGTTTCGTGGGAAAGATATGAATTACATATTTAATTTTATTTTTTATAAGCGCGTTTTTTTATTAAATCAGTTACATCACCTGTATCCCCGCTAATATATATGCCATCTAATTTTAAATAGCAATCCGGGTAGGCGTCTTTTATCCTACCTAAGAAGAATATATTTAATTTATGGCCGTCAATATCCTCTTTAGCATCTAAAAGAGTCGTCATAAAGCTCGACGAAATCTCTGAGAAATGTTCTACTGAACAAGTACATAAAAAGGTGTAATCCTTAACATTACCTCTAAGTTGTACCTTTTTATTCTTAGTTTCATGTTCTCTGAACTCACCAGTTCCTTTGAAATATATGTATTTATTTATGAAGTGGTCAATATCTTTGCAATTAGTTTCATTGAGATCGATTAAATCAACCTTGCCGATTATTTCCTCTAATCTGGTATACGCTCCCTTATCTTCAATATTTTTAATTCTCTCGATATCAACTTCTGCGAATGGGAGCTTGAGTTTAATATTAGTAGGTCGCCAACCAACGAAATTTTTGAGTTTAGATAATCTGCCTCTACTTTTAGAAATGCTACTATATATTTCATTTATTTTAGTCTTCTGTATATACCATGCATCCCAATCATTAATTTTTCCTTCGGCCATTTCAGAACCCTCACTACGCTCATAGATTTGTCAACTACAGTTTCTATGTTAATTACTTTTTCGTACTCCCTCAATGAATGTTCTTGATCACTTGTTTCTATAGCGTTTGGTATTTTCCTTCTTACTTCCATTATCGCTGCTTTATATGTCATTCCTTCATGAATTAAATAACCAGCGCAAATGGTGCCACTACGTCCAGCTTGAAAGCAATGGACTAGTACTCGCTTGTCTAAACTTCGCATCTCATCAACGAATTTATTTATTTGAATAAATTGATGAAGATTAGGCGCAGTATAATCTCTAATATGGACCTCCAAATGCTCGAAACCCATTTTTTGGATCAATTCTTTATGAAGATGTGGCTCCAGGGAAACTATTGCTCTTATCTTGTTTTCGTATAATTCATCTAAATCATCTTTGAACGGATAAGATGATTGAGCCAGAACCTCGTCTATTATCCAGTTGATCTTCATAATGATCCCATTAGATCTGTTACCTAAAAATGAATGCGTTGTCATCGTATATAAAGTTGACAAAAATGCCTGCCATTAAAAGCGTAGCATTCTGCGTTTCGACTCTGAACTGAACGCTTATCATCCCCATACAATTTAAATTTTTTGAAATCAAACTGCGCGCGGCCGGTTAGACGGAATCCGAAATCGTCGAGTCTTCGTTTGCCCAAATCCCCTCCTCGGCTACTGGAGGAGCCTTGTTAATCCATCTAAGAAAATACGAAAATCGGGCGAGGGTTCACTTCATCCCCAACCTAAAGGTTGGGGTATTCGTGACCCTCCACGCTCCCGAAGTAATAAAAACGCCAGGGTCCGCCACGTTGGGCCCCTCCAGTTGCTTTTTCCCCTTACCCCCTCTTCCCCGCCCGCTCCCTCATCGCCCGAACGAAGGCGAGGAACGGGGGCGAGGGGCGGCCGGGCCTCGACTTCATCTCGGGGTGGAACTGGGTGGCGAAGAAGAAGGGGTGGCCGGGGATCTCGGCGATCTCCATCCGGTTCCGGTTCTTCCCCGAGAAGATCATCCCCTTCTCCTCGATCCTGGGGATGTACTCGGGGTTCACCTCGTAGCGGTGGCGGTGGCGCTCGACGATCCTTAGGGTGCCGTAGATCTCCTCGGCGAGGCTCCCCTTCCGGAGGATCGCCTCGTAGTCCCCTAGGCGCATCGTCGCCCCCATATCCTCCACCCCCTCCTGCTCGGGGAGGATGGTGATGACGGGGTGGGGGGTCTCGCCGAACTCGGTGGAGCTGGCGGCGGCGAGGCCGAGGACGTTTTTAGAGAACTCGACGACGGCGAGCTGCATCCCGAAGCATATCCCCAGATAGGGGACGGCGTTCTCCCGGGCGAATTTTATCGCCGCCATCTTCCCCGCCGTCCCCCGGGCGCCGAAGCCTCCGGGGACGAGGATCCCGTCGAACTCCCCCAGGACCGCCTCGGTCGATCTCTTCTCCAGATCCTCGGCGTCGATCCAGGTGATGGCGGGCCAGGCCCCCGCCTCGATCCCGGCGTGCTTCAGGGCCTCACGGATCGATAGGTAGGTATCCTCCATGTGGGTCGTCCCTTGAGATCCGGCGGTGTACTTTCCGACGATCGCCATCCGGACGGAGTCTCTGACGGCGACCATCTTCTCGATCAGCTCCACCCAGTCGGTCCGGTGCTCCTGGGGGTAGAGCCGGAGCATCTTCATCAGGTATAGGGGAGTCCTCTGCTCGTCGAGGAGGAGGGGGACTTTGTAGACGTCATCGACGTCGTGGTTGGAGACGACCCCCTCGACGGAGACGTCGCAGAAGAGGGAGATCTTCGACTTCGTCTCCTCTCGGAGGGGCTTTGTGCACCGGACGGCGACGATGTCCGGTTGAAGGCCCAGGGCCCTCATCTCCTTGACGCTGTGCTGGGTCGGCTTGGTCTTCTGCTCGCCGTCCGTCGTCGTCGGGGCGAGGGTTACGTGGACGAAGGCGATGTTGCCCATCTCTTCGTTTCTCAGCTGCCTCATCGCCTCCAGGAAGGGCATCCCCTCGATGTCGCCGACGGTCCCTCCGACCTCGACGACGCAGACGTGGCAGCCGCTCTCCTTTGCGACCGCCCTGATCCTCTCCTTGATCTCGTTGGTGACGTGGGGGATGATCTGGACGGTCTTGCCCAGGTACTCGCCGCGCCTCTCCTTCTCGATGACGCTCTTGTAGACCTTACCGGTGGTGATGTTGTGGTCTCGGGTCAGCTCCACGTCCAGGAACCGCTCGTAGTTGCCGAGATCCAGGTCCACCTCCCCCCCGTCCTTTAGGACGAAGACCTCGCCGTGCTGGAAGGGGCTCATCAGCCCCGCGTCGATGTTTATGTAGGGGTCGATCTTGATGGCGGTGACCTTGTAGCCCTGCTCCATCAACATCCGACCGATGGAGGCGGCGGTGATCCCCTTGCCCAGGCCGCTCATCACCCCGCCCGTAACGACGATGTATCTTGCGCTTATCACGTATCCGGGAAGGGTTTCCGTCCCTACATAAGAGTGACGATCAGAACAAAAGAGAATTTAAAAGGAGATAAAAAGGAGATATTGGGTAGGGATCTGGAGGAGGGTCAGACGGGATGGCAGGGAGAAGGAGGACGGCTATCAGCTCGCAAAGACGCCTCCTAGCGGGCCATCTCCTCCCGCAGCTCCGGCGGGAGCATGTTCGGTATCCCGTCTTCGATGGGGTAGACCTCGCCGCAGCTCTTGCAGCAGAGCTTCCCCGTCAGGATCTCCCCCTCCCCCTCCTCGAATACTTCCAGGTCGAGATCGCCCTTGCAGACCGGGCAGGCCAGAATCTCCATCAGATCGCGCTTCATGTTCTTATCACCATATCGATCCGTTAAAAAAGTTGGCTTTAGCGGAAGAGGATCTTTTTGGCGTTCTCGGATAAGATGAGCCTCTTCTCCCGGGCCGATAGGTCCATCCCCTCGACGAACTCTATCTCCTCCGCCTGGTCGGTCCAGGGGTAGTCGGTCCCGAATAAGACCCGGTCGGCGCCGATATCCCTTATCAGATCACAGGCCTCCTCCATGGTCAGACTAGGCGAGATGTAGGCGGTGTCGAAGTAGACGTTCTCCTCCGCCGGGATGAGGTATTCGCGGACGGAGGACCACATCTCCCATCCGCCCAGGTGTGCGAGGACGACGACTAGATCAGGATGGCGCTTCGCCATCCGGGCGAACCGGTCGGGGGTCCCGAAGAACTCCGGGAGGTCTTCGGGGACCTTGCCGGCGTGGAGGAGGAGGACCATCCCCCGCTCCGCCACCGCCTCATAGAGCCGGTCGCACCGGGGGTCGTCGGGATAGAAACCCTGGAGGAAGGGGACTGCCTTCACCCCCCGGACGCCGGAGGCGAAGAGCCGGTCGAGCTCCTCCTCCAGGTCTCCTTGAAAGGGATGGATCGCCCCGAAGGGGACGAGGCCGTCGACGTCGGCGGCCGAGAGGAAGAAGTCGTTCGCCGGCCGGACGTGTTTGGGCAGAGGCGCCAGAGGGAGGATGATCGACCTTTCGACGCCGGCTTTAGCCATGGAGTCCTTGAGGTCTGAGGCGGTCCCCAGGCCCGGGACCCTCACCCCCATCCTCCTCTTGACGGAGGCGATGGCTTTTGGCGCCATATCGTCGGTGTAGATGTGAGCGTGAATGTCGATGACCACAGTCGACGGAACCCCCCAAAATAGATAAAATTAGCCCTGCCGGCTATATCCCTCTCTTCACGAAAATCTCAGCAGGATGCCCCCGACTTCAGTCGGGGGAGGAATGCGCGCCTACTCCCGCTTTCTCCTTGGCACCGAAAGGTTCATCTCCACAGATTATATAAGTCTATACAAGTGATGCAGACGCTCAAGGTCAAACTTCGTGGCTGACAAAGCCTTTGAGCTTCATACCGCCAATAAGATCGAGTTGCAGAAGGTCGTCTATTATCCGATTCGGGAACAATTTAACCTCTCCGCTCAGATGGCGGTCAGAGCCATCTCTAAGACCTGCGAAGCCTACAAGAGAGACAAATCGATCAAACCGACCTTCGATCCTGACGGATCTGTCG
>JARFPK010000070.1 GCA_029167045.1 Candidatus Methanocrinis natronophilus | reverse complement strand
CCCGCGCCAGCTCCATCCCGAGGCGGTTGTTGGCGGCGATGAGAAACGCCCCGCTCCCGCAGGCCGGATCGCAGACCTTCATCGAGAGGATCGCCTCTTCCCGGCGGCCCGGATCAGGTCCGGCGGCCGTGAGCCTCTCCTCCAGGACCGGCTCCAGGGCGCTTCTGACGAGCTCGGAGACGAGGTCGGGATGGGTGTAGTAGCTTCCGGTCGTCTTCCTAGCCGACCCCCGGGGGTCTAGGACGAAGGAGTTGGCGGGGCGGGAGACCCCCTCGATCTCCTCGGCTCCTGCCGTGATCCGGGGGGTGTAGTCGAGGAGGCCCTCGTAGATCGACCCGATCTCCTCGACGCTGATCTCCGAGTAGCTGATCTTTCGCATCGTCCGGTCGATCTCGGTCGCCGTCAGATACCGGATAGCCTCCAACAGCTCGGCGTTTCGGCATCGTCGACCGGAGAGGTCCGCCTCGCCCCCGTCCATCTCGAAGAGCATCCCATCGTAGGGGTAGATCCCCAGCTCCTCTGCTCCCCGCCTCACCATCTCGAAGGTGCTTACAAGCCCCAGCCAGTGGTCGAAGTGGCCGTCGTCTCGTCTGTTCTCCCCCAATGCCCGATCTCGAAGGGCGGCGACGCTGTACTCCGCCAGGTAGAGGTCGTGGCCCGCAGCCCGGCCCCCGAGCATCCCCTTCTGCTCGGCGTAGAGAAGGAATATGATCCGATAGACGACCTTCAGGATATCCCGGTAATAGCCCCGGCAGGACTCCTCGCTCCCCTTCAGCTCCTCGAGAAGGTCTCTATCGAGAAACCCGTTGCCCAGGGCGATGATGGCATGGACGACGTTCTCTCTCAGGCCGGCTCCTACCTTCTCGCCGACGGCGAGGCTGTGCTTGAAATACTCCTCCAGGTAGGAGTCGCCTGTCTTCGCCGGAAGAAAACGGCTCGCATGGGCCATCCTGTAGAGGGCCCGAAAGTCGGTATACGACCTGGTGATGAAGATCGCTTCCAGGTCGAACTGGACGTACCCCTTGTTGTAGGTGTGATGGTAATCTCTGATGAGCCGGAGGAACCGGCCGTTGGTCACAAGGCCCCATCTGTCCTGGTGGACGTTCAGGTAAGCCTGGAGGGCGTCGTGGGGAGAGGGCTCGCCCCTCGTCGACCTCTCCTCCAGCCCCTGGCCCGGCGGGACGATGTGGACTACGGGAGGTTTGGGGCTCTCGGCGACCCAGCCTTTATGAGAGAACCGAAACTTCAGCCGGTCGCTTATCTCGATGTGTTTTGGGGTGGCGACGGGTTCGTACCCCAGCGCCTCCAGGAGGGGACGCGTCCACCGGCTCCTGGCGTCGTTGGGATCCATATCCTGGAGCCGGTGGCCGAAATCGTCCCACCTCTTCCGCAGATCCTCCCAGGCCGAAGAGGCTCTGCGGTCGAACTCCTGCTGGTCGATATGACCCTCCTCCCCGTCCCAGGGCAGATTGAACGTCCCGGGGAAGGAGAAGGGGAAGCTGGACCTCTCTTCTTTCATCAAAGCGATGAAATGGTTCGAGATCAGCCCGCCAGAGGCGGTTATCCCCTCGATCTCAGCTGCTTTCACCGGCCAGCGCCTCCTGGGCTTGCAGGATAGTAGACGTTGACCGAGAGGAGGTCTCTTGAGGCTAGAGCTACATCATCGATCCCTTCCAGCCAGGCCAGATCCTCGCCCTCGAACTTCTTCTTCAAGGCGGTCCGCTCCACCTTTATGGCCTCCAAACGCTCTCTCAGTCGCTTATCAAAGGCCGGCTCATACACCGACGGGTCTATCGCCCGTTCCAAATGCTTCAAGATCTCCTCTTCCGTGCGGCGCATGGGCGCAGGCTTCGACTTCCAGAGAGCGTCCGCCTCCTCTGCCGATAGAACCGTCCCTCCGACAAGATCACACCCCACGGGAACTATCTCCTCGATGACGGACGGAGGCTTCGTATTGACCGTAAACCGTGCCAGGAAGTGGTAGAGGAGCATGACCTTGGCCACATCGGCGGTGGCGGCCGCCGCCGACCTCCCGTAACCTGCGCCCATCCCCTCGAAGGCCGACTGACGTATCAGCTCGATGACCCTCCGGACGAGGGGATGGCCAGCGTTCAGCTGGACGACGTCGGTGTTCCGGAGAGCCACCTTAGGGTCGAAGCTCGCCTGCTCAATCACCTCATCAACCCCCTGGACCGCCAGAGGGCTGTTCGCAAGATAGATCCGCAGGGTGTTATGCAGATCGTGGTTCTCCTCGATGGTGCAGCCGAGGCTCTTGAGACCGCCGAGGACGAACCTCTGGAAATCCTCCGGGGTTCCCACCAACTCCTCGGTATCTTTGAGCCTCCTTCTGACCTCGGAGAGGTCCACGTCGGCCTGGCCGTAGAAGCTTTCAGCGCTGATCCTCTCGACCGTCTCGTCGTCGAAGGGGTTGACCTCCCCCTCCGCCCGACCTCCTCCCCCAAAGTTGATTAGGGTCTTCTGGGAGCTCGATAGCTCGATCCCCATCTCTCTTATGATGTCTATGACGTTGGCGTCGTCGCCGAAGAAGGGCGGGGCAAACCCGTACTCTTTCCTTATGTTCCTCGCCTTCTCCACCAGGACCTTCAGGATGGTGGCGTCGAGGGTGTCGCTCATCACCAGGGTTCGTATGTAGACCGTCGGGACCTTCTGGCCGTACCGATCGATCCTGCCGTTGCGCTGCTCCAGGCGGTTGGGGTTCCAGGGCAGCTCGTAGTGGATCATCTGGTTAGCCATGTGCTGGAGGTTGATCCCCTCACTGATGCAGTCGGTGGCTATGAGAATGCCAGCATCGAGCTTCTGGAACTCCTCGAGCCGCTCCTTCCTTTGGGCTTCGTTCAGGTCGCCGTATACGGTGATGATCTTTACATCAGATTTAGTATCGGGGAGTCGGCGGGGTATCTCCCGTTCGAGATAGTCGAGGGTATCCTTGTATCGGGTGAATATGATGATCTTGGCGGGACCGTAGTGGCCGGCGATGGCCGTCCTCAGGATGTCTCGGGCAAGCTTTCGAAGCTTGCTATCTTTTGCTGGGGTGACCTTTTCGGCCAAGGGGATTATCCGTTCCAGCTCCTCCAGCTCGGACTTCTTGGACTCTAAGGATCCGAAGGTCGCCCTGTCGGCTCTATAAGATCCGCCCTCGTCGGTGGTCTCGTCGCCATAATCTTCGTCGAGGGCCGTCGCCTTCAGCTCTTCAGGCGTGATGGATAACTGATCTTCGATCTCCTGGCTTGCGATCTCTCTATGCAGCTTATCTCTCCGGTTCTTAAGCGACTGGCGGAGGGCCGCCGGCGACGAGAGGGCCCTCTTGTGAAGGTGCATCACCGTCCATTTTGCCGTCGTCTGGACCCGATGAGATCCACCTTCCGCCGAAGTGAGGATCTTGTTGCCGTAGTTGCTTATCATCTCCAGGACGTTCTTCTCCTCGTCGTAGATGAGGTCGATCTGGACCTCGTCCTGGACCCGTTCTGGGAAGGGGTTCTCCTCGTCGGAGCGCTCTTTGAACCAGTCTTCGACGTCCTTTCTCCGCCTCTGGCAGATGTGGTCGATGGCGACGTTCCGGTTGATGGAGGGCTCGCTGACCGATCCCGATACGAGGGCGGGGTCGAGCATCCTCAGCAGGCTCGCATAAGAGTCGGTGTAGCCGTTGTGGGGTGTAGCTGTGAGGAATAGGAGGTGCTTTGCCCTCAACGATAGCTCCCGGACGAAGTCGTACCTCTCCATGGACACATTCTGGTTCTCGCCGCTCTGGTGGGGTTTGGCTGCCAGATGGGCCTCGTCGACGATGACGAGGTCCCAGGGGACCTCCAGGACCTGATGTTTAACGACGCCGCTTTTGACGTAGTCGATGGAGGCGACGAGGCAGCGATAATGTTCCCAGGGGCTCGCTCCAGGGGAGAGGGTGCGCTCAAGACCTCTTCGGTGGAGGGACGATATGACGCGGGCGTCGATGTGGAAGAAGTACTCGAGAGCCTCCCTCCACTGTTCCCTCAGGTTCCTCGGGCAGACGACCAGGACCCTCGAGGCGAGGTTTCTTGCCAGAAGCTCGGAGGCGATGAGCCCCGCCTCGATCGTCTTTCCGAGACCGACGTCGTCGGCGATCATCATCCTGACCCTGCTGCTCTGTTTCAGGGCCATGACGACGGGGACGAGCTGGTAGTTGGTGGGGATGACGCTGCTCCTCTGGAGGCTGAGGAGAGGTGCCGCACCGTGGAGCATCGAGTATCGGCACGCCTGGATGAGAAGCTTGTTCGAAGATGGGTCGCCGAGGATCCGGGGGTCGGGCGGGTTGATGCTCGCCTTCTCAGGCTTCTCGAAGGGGAGGAAAAAGCGACGCTGGGCGATTTCGGTTCCGTCGATGTTCGTTGCCGTAAGGACTCTCTCGTCGAGGCCGTCTACCCGCCAAAGGCGGCTGCGAAGTTCTACGATGTCACCAGCTCTCAGATCCAAGGGCTACACCCGTTTAGGGTCACATCACTATCCACCAAAAGTGTTTCGGTCCTATGATAATGGCAGCTCTTGATTGATAGCTATCGATGACCTTAAAATTCTAATGTTGACCCACCCTGGATGGGAACCCGACGACTATTTGGTCGTTTCCTCCCCCACCAGCAAGCTACAGCCGCAGCGAAGATGAGATCATCATGGACGCCATCCCACCGAGCAGAATAGCTATCGATGGCGGTCATGAGGTCGATCCCAGACTGGACCCCCTGGAAAGTGGCGACTTCAAGGTTCATACCGATCCAAAACAAGTCGGACCAGACAATTCGCAGCTGCATACGTAGTGTTCGTCTTGATATAGCCGTAGCTGATCAATAATTGGCCGTACTCGCTAAGGCTCTCCATCTCATCATCGCTGAGACGAATTACGACCCTTCTGGTCTTCATATATCCTCAACACCTCCCGCATGATATGCTGGCAACCAGCGTATGGGCTTGCGCTACGTATGATGCCCAACCTGCCCGTCCTCCGCGAGTAATGTTCCAGCTTATCGTACTCTTCTTCAGTAAGCCTGATGGTGATCAATCGCATGATGAGATATATTCTTCCTGAATATAAAAAGGTAGAACCGTCATTTAACTAAATTTATATAATGTAAATAATATGCTGCTACACCGGTTCATGTGAGGGGTCAGAATTATGTAAACATGAAACTTCCTGAATACCGCCGTTTTTCGGCAGCTTTGAAGTGAAAATCGACATTCTGGATTCATGATCAGCAGGAGATGAATGAGATCGAATGAGAATTATATGAATGAAGGACCTGGTTTACCTCCTCATCTTTGTCTTCATGGCAAAGGCCTATTCGTGCCTATCTGTGACTCATCTATGAAGTGGGGCTTCAACTCTGATAATTCTGGCTGGATAAATAAAATATTAACACAATCTAGGCAGGAAAGATCTATTACAAATCTCCTCCCGGCTTCTCTTGTGCAGTATCGCGGGCGCCGCCGATTAGTTATGTGACTCTCTATTCAATCATGGTACATTTAGTCAGATAACTATGTCTGGTACCAGTCTTCTTGCAGCTGATTTTGCCAGAATATGGGAGGATGACCGGGATGATCCTGGCAGAGAAGTTGGGGGTTAAAAGTATCCCAATGATAACATGAAAGGGGTCGGACAATTGATTCGCCGTTCCACATAAAAAAAGTGATTTTGGTGGTCGCCCCCACCAAGCCCTTTAAACGGTTTCAGGTGGCAAAGTTGACACAGGCGATGAGGCCACTAGCCAGAAAGCCGATGCTTTTGTCTTCCGATCGATTTCTCCCACTAAAAATCCAGTATCTGAATCATACCCCGACCATAGGGTTACAGCAGAAGCGTAAACTCCCCCCGGAGAGATGTTCGGAGGGTTCCATTCAAGTTGAATAGACCATGAGTATCCAGGTTGAATAGACGCAGTTTGCTGATGTAATGCATCCCACCACTTGCCATTAGCGTCTTGGACCGAGTATCCAACCCAGAATGAGTGGGGCTGCGAACCCGTATTCCTGAAATTGACCGTAACCGGAACCGCCTCATCGTAATTGTAGTTACGGACATCAGGCCAGACTACTGAAGTTATTCGTCCATCCACAGGTGTCGAGGCGGAGACTGATAACTTCTGCAACGCTTTCGCAGCAGCTTGACGGACTGCAGAATTTTTATCGTTAGCAACCATATAATTAAGTGGCTCGATCGATCTAGGATCTCCGGTGTTACCGAGAGCCTCAGCAGCTGCCTCTCTGATATCCGAGTTCTGATTTGTGATACCCTCCATTACCTGGTCGAAGTACTCCGGTTTTCCTAATCTGACCAACGAGCCCGCAGAATGAATCCTCACCTTTAGTTGGCGGTCATTGAGAGCTGCGATCAAAGGGTCAACCGCCTTTGGATCGC
>JARFPK010000009.1 GCA_029167045.1 Candidatus Methanocrinis natronophilus | reverse complement strand
AGATAAAACTAGACCGGTCTAATGAACTTGTCCAGACGGCGCGGATCTGGAATGCCGCCTGCCAGGATGTCATAGACTACGGTTTTGCGGCACGTGATTACAACAAGACTAGACTCAACAAAGCTACGTACAGGGACCTCCGAGAGAAGTACCCGACTCTACCTTCTGCATTGCATCAGACTGCCAGGGATCAAGCCAGTGATATGCTCAAGAGACTTAAGTTTGAAACCAAGCCGTTCAAACACCCTCTTGGAGCGGTCAGATTCGACATTCGAACGATGAAAGTATTCTTGGAGTCAGGATACTGCAAGCTTACGACAGCGTTTGGTAGACTGCGTTACGATTTCCAACTAGCAAAATATTACGAAAAATATGCTACCTGGAAAGTCATGAACGCTCAGTTGAAGATAACCAAGAACGCCTGCTACCTACATGTCCAGGTAGAACAGCCTGATCCAGAAACGATACAGGGAGATAGGCGGCTCGGAGTGGATCTTGGGATCAATAATATAGCAGTTTGTAGCGATAACACTTTCTGGGAGTCTGGTCCTGTAAAGGCTATCAAGGGTAAATATCAGTATTTGAGATCAAAACTTCAGTCCAAAGGCACTCGGTCCGCGAAAAGAAAACTTCAAAAGCTATCGGGCCGAGAGAGACGGTTTCAAAGGGACGTGAATCATCAGATCGCTAACTGGATCGTATCAAAACCTTACGACGTAATTGTTCTGGAAGACCTGACCCACATCAGGAACGGTAAGAAGAACAAAAAGCTTGGTAAATGGAGTTTCGCAGAACTACGAGCCATAGTAGAGTACAAGGCCACTGCGATTGGTAAGAAGGCCGTTGCCATCAATCCAAGATATACTTCGCGTACATGTTCCAATTGTGGGTATCAGAAGAAGGAAAACCGTAATGGTAAGACCTTCAAATGCAAGAGCTGTGGCTTCCAGATCGATGCGGATTTGAACGCGTCCAGGAACATCGCTACCTTCAGTAGATCTGATCGTAGCAGGCTGTCGTCAACCAGCCAATCGTAGCGTCAAGGACAGCTACAAGCCCCGTCCTTCAGGGCGGGGTAGTTGACCTCTGGCTCCAGTACCCCGGGCCTTAAAAACCCCCGGCCGCCCCACCCTTGGGCGTTTTCTCAGGGTCTGGAGGATCGTCGGCGTCAGCCGGGGCTGGAGCCTGGTCTTGCGCCTCAAGGCCGGCAAGATCGTGAAACAGTGCCCATACCCTTATATCAGGAGAGGTCCGATGCCTAATCTGGGCTTAGTAACCTTTAAATAGTAAGTCCACGTTAATTGCCGTGTTCAAATTATGAGATCGTCGAGGTCGATCCAGGAGATAGATGACAAAATGGCAAGATTAGGGTTGGTCACCTTGGAGCTTATGCTCGCTGATCTGAGAGATCCGGTCTACGCCGGAGACATCCCCGTCAAGATGAACCCGGAGACCGCCGAGTACGATAGAGCCGTCCACGGCGATGAATACGGCTTCGAGGACGCCGGCGTCCGAGGCCCCTGTGGCGAAGACGACGGATGCGGTGGAGGCGGTGACGGATGCGGCGATGGGGGCTGCGGCGGAGGTTGTGGCGGTGGCTGTGGAGCCGATATGGCGACCCCGATGGCTAACTCCATGGACGCCGGAGGCTCTAGAGGGATAGGGGCGACGACCGGGCAGATAAACGTTCGGATGGCAGGAACCGTTGAATACGACCTTGCCCCATATTGTGCCGACCCCGTAGGAGACCGGGATAAAACCAGGGACAGATCCCCGAGGCCTGATAGAAAGAGGCTTCCCTGGTCCTTCTTTCCAGGTTCGAGGATAGCGAGCTGATCTCCTCTGCTCGCACCTTATTCCGTTTCTTCAACCTATAGAACTCGCCACTCTCGTCCTAAAATTTTTCTCATTTGTCCATTATTCGTCTATAATTCGTCCCATTACCCCTATCTTGACCCTCTTTCTGCGGGTCCGCCCATCCCGCATCCACAGCCGGTGCCGCACCCGCAACCTTCGTCGGCTTCTTCTACTTCGTAGGGGTCGTACCCGCCTGCAGCCTGCATGAACTGATCTCTCAGGTTGCACCGAAGGAGCCCCGAGATGAAGACCCCCGCCACCAACGCCTCCTCCTTTGACATTTCCGTTACTGCGGACTTGAGCCTTCCGACAGCCTCCTCCTCGGTCTGCGTATCCGGATCGAAGACCAGGATCTTCTTGGCCATCTCGCCGATATTCATCATCTCCTCTGGCGAGATATCCATGAGGCCACAGATTATCTCGAGGACTACCGACTCCTCATCAGGTTCGAACATGGTCGGGCTTTATCTCTGCCTATTGAAAAGGTTTGGCTTCGCCCCCATCCTCGCAGACGGCTGGCCTCCTCCGATTTATGCCGCCCACTTTCTCATCGGCAAATTTATATCGCCTCCTGCATCTTGACTGTCCAGGTGAGAACTCTGCAGTCGCTGAACGAGCTTGGGTTAGAGGTATTCGAGGAGATGCTGGACTACGCCGATGAGCTCCAGGTCGGGGTCGTCGAGCTGGAGAACGGGACCATCGTCGCCGACGCCGGGGTGGAGGCGCTAGGAGGCCTGGGGGCGGGGATCTACCTTTCCAGGATCTGCATGGCCGACCTCGCCGACATCCAGCCGACCCCCTTCGAGATCGACGGGATCACCATCCCCGGGGTCCAGGTGGGGACAGACCACCCCGCCATCTCCTGCATGGCCTCCCAGTGCGCCATGTGGCAGGTGAAGGCGGGAAAGTACTTTGGGATGGGCTCGGGCCCCGCCCGGGCCCTGGCGAGGAAGACGAAGGATCTCTACGACGCCCTGGAGTTTGAGGAGTACGCCGACGTAGGCGTCCTCGTTCTGGAGTCGGAGACCCTCCCCGACGAAGAAGCCTCCAAGAAGATCGCCGATGCCTGCGGCATCGACCCCGCCGACCTCCGCCTCGCCGTCGCCCCCACCGACTCGGTGGCGGGACTCGTCCAGGTCTCGGCCCGGGTCGTGGAGACCGGCCTTCACAAGCTCTTCACCCTGGGCTTCGACATCAGGACGATCAAAATGGGGTGGGGGAGGGCGCCGATAGCGCCGGTCGTCGGGAAGGCGACCAAGTGCATGGGCGCCTCCAACGACGCCATCATCTATGGCGGCGAGACCTACTACACCGTCGATTACGAGCCCTTCGACGAGCTCCTCGGCTACCTGAAGGCGACCCCCTCCGAGACGTCAAAAGACTACGGTGCCCCCTTCTACCAGACCTTCAAGGCGTGCGGGTTCGACTTCTTCAAGGTCGACCACCACGTCTTCGCCCCCGCCAAGGTCGTCATGAACGACCTGAAGTCGAGAAGGACTCTGGTGGCAGGAAGGCTCAACCCCGCGGTCCTGAAGGAGTCCTTCGGCTTCGAGGTGGTGAACCGGGAGGGCTGAAGAGCTCGAGGCGAATATGGTTCAAGAGACCCGACCTTCCGAGGATCAGCCTTCAGCCAACGGATCTTCGATCCCCACCACCGACGACGACGGCCGCCCCTATACCCTGGAGGGGACGGGCCTCGCCCACCCCGCCAAGATCACGAGGATCGGCCAGCACCAGGGGAGGCCCGCCCTCTACGAGGATCTGGACGAGAGGATGTGAGGGGAGGTGAGGCTCTGGGCCCGGTCGCTCCTCGGAGAGGGGGACGACCCCGTCGCCTGCCACGTGAAGGCCCACTGCAGAAGGATGCTCGAAGATTTCGAGGAGGACGGGGGAGCCTAGCGTTCGCGTTCCCTCTCTCTTCCTGCCCCCCTTCACCATACCTTCCCCGCCAGACAGTAGCGGAAGAGGAGCTTTAAGAGAGGGGCGTACTTCGGCCTCATGATCCCGGGGTGGCGCAGCCCCCGCAGGACGAGCCAGGGGCTCGCGGAGAGCTTCAGGCCGGGAAAGACGAGGCCGTCCATGGCGGTGCCCAGGCGGCAGAGCTCGTCGTTGGAGAGGGGCGCCAGGGCGTCTCTCGCCTTAAGATGGAGGTCTGATGCGACGAAGTCCCTCCTCATCCTCGGCTCGTACTCGATCGTCTCCGTCTCGCCTCTGAGGAACCGGTCTATGGCTTCGGCGGCGATCCTGGCAGACCGGGCCGCCGGGTAGAGGCCGCCGCCGGTGAAGGGGTTGGTCAGCCCCCCGGCGTCGCCGATGAGGACGGCCCTCCCCCGCTGGAGCCGTTCCGCGACGCCCAGGGGTATGGCGCCCCCGTTCTTCTCTATGACTTCCCCCTCGATTTTGTACTTCGATATGAAAGCCTCCAGGGCTGGGACCGTCCCGAAGCAGCCGACGTTGGCGGTACCCCTCTCGTTCTTTGGGAAGATCCAGCATGAGTAGGGGCTCTTGGGTAGGTCGTGGTCGAGGTAGGCGTATATGGCGTCGTCCTTCTGCCAGGTCATCTCCACCTGGGCTGCAGGGACGAGCCGGTTTTTCAATCCAAAAGACTTTGCGACCCTGGAGACGGGGCCGTCGGCTCCGATGATCACCTCTGCCCTGATCACCCCGCCCCCCCGGAGGAGCAACTCGCCGGACTCCGGGTGGACCCTCTCCACCTTCTCGCCGAGGGCGACCTCCGCCCCCGATCGCTCCGCCATCTTCAGGAGGTGCTGGTCGAATCTTGGACGGTCGAGCATGAGGAGGTCGCACCTGACGCGGTAGCTCGAGAGGTTGGGGAAGACGATCTGGAGATATCGTATCTCTCCTCTGAGAAAGTCGCCGCTGGATGGCGAGAACTCGGGAAGGCAGCCTGCAAAGAGCCCCTCGGCGCACTGCTTTGGGACCCCCACCACTTCCTTTCGGTCAATGAGAAGGACCCGGTGCCCCATCTCCGATAATAATCGAGCCGCCATGCTCCCCGCAGGGCCCGCGCCAACCACCGCTGCCGAATACACAAGGTCGTCCTTCTCCCCCCATAAAATCAAACTTGCGATCCAGGGCTCGCCCGAAGAGTTTATGGTCTGATAGTTCGTCCCGGAATGCATGAGCATCGCCCGTCTCCTCAGATCCAAGCCGAAGCCGAGGATCGCCGAGAGCCCCCCGGTGGACATCCTGGAGCTGAAGAAGGAGCCCTACTACATCGTCGCCTCTGTGGAGGTGGGCAATAGCACCACAAAATGCATCCTCACCGCGACGAACATGAAGAACGGCCAGACCCGGATCGTCAACAAGACGGTGAAGATGACCAGGGACGTGCGAAAGCCCCGGCCGGGAGAGGAGGTCTTCGCCCATACCCTCTGCGGGACCCCCCTCACCAGGGAGTCGGTCTCGGAGCTCGTCAGAGACGCCCTCCTCGAGAGCCACGGGAAGGCGAGGCTCTCCATCAAGGAAGATCTGAACTTCGTCGTCCGGTCGACGGGTGTAGTCGCCGGCTTCTCGTCGCCGGACGAGGTGGGGACCTTCATCCAGGCCCTCGCCGAGGGGTGCCTCATGGCCGGGGTCCCCCCCAGGCTCATGACCCCGGCGATGTCGATCCAGAATATATCCCCCCATTTTCGAGCCTACTGTCTCATGGACAGGATCGTCTTCAACGGCCCCGTCGCCTCGGTCTTCCCGCCAAAGGGGTCGACAGGCGTCGAGATCGTCGCCAACGAGATGGAGGGAGAGCTCGCCACCGCCGGGATAAAGGAGGGGGCGAAGTGGACCGACGTGGACTATCGAAACCCATGCCTCTCCCTGGACTTCGGGACGACCCTCGACGGGAGGATCACCTCGGCGGAGCTCCCCTACGCGAGCACCATCGGAAACTTCTGCGGCCTGGCGGGGGCGATCCCCGACGCCCTGATCCAGGGGACGGGGCTCGTCGACCCCCAGACGGGGACGACCCTGGACGTATTCAACGGTAAGAAGGTGAAGATCGATAAGCATGCCCGGAATTACGCCAGGGCCATCGACGGGCATATCACTATAGAGAAGGTCCCCCTCGGGAGGAGAAGGTACGGATCCGTCCCCGTCGACCCCGCCGCCGCCGAGAAGATCGGGGTCTTCCTGATAGGCTGCGACGTCGGCGAGAACGGAAGCCAGCTCAACCGCCTCGCCCAGCTCGGCAGGGAGATACACCAGGAGAAGGGGCTAAAGACCCTCTTTGGGGCGATAGACGTCGCCGCCTCCTTCCAGGTCCGGCGGCTGGTGGAGGTGGCGATGGAATCGGGGCTGGTGACGAAGGAGACGACGGTGGGGATCACCGGCAGGGCCGGGATCAGCGGCAACAAGCCGGAGCTGATCTTGGATGAGATCGGCTCCTTAAATTTATACGAGGAGCCGGAGAAGAACGTCGTCTTCGTCGACGACGGCCTCGCCCGGGGGGCGGCGGTGATGGCGAGGTGCATGAACTCCATGGGAACCCCCCGCCACCCCCTGGGGGGGCTGCGGGGCGGAGGCTGCATCCTCAAGAAGAGGATCGATTACGAGGCGAGGACCTGATCATACGCTGTCCTGAGGACGGATAGAACCGCTGTAATATCGGCGCGAGTGGGATCTTAACCCCGGGGGATGAGAGGACGAAGGACGATGGCACCAGAAGAGGGTAAGGCGGATCGGCCCGCCAGGCTGGGCGACGGATCCGATTGTGAAGGCTCCGTCGCCTCAGAGGAAGGGGCGGAGAAGAGGCTGACCGCCCTCTACCCCAAGCCCCTGGAAGGGGAGCGGGTCCCCATATCCTTCCTCGCGGTGGAGAAGAAGAGGATCGGCTGGTCGCCGGAGGAGGGAAAGAGCGTCGAGATAGACGACGATACCGACCGGGTCTCAGTTAAGCGGATTCGGGATGTAAACGAGGTCCAGATCTTCAACTGGCTCTCGGGAAGGGAGGGGCTGATCGAGCTATCCGACGGCGAGATGGAGGAGCTACTGGCCCTCGTCGAGGCGAAGAACGGCGAGGAGCTCGTCTATACCAGGATTAAGGTCAGGGGGAGGCTGAAGGCCGCCTTCATCCTGGAAGGGGAGAGGGAGCCGCGGAGGTGGCTCCTCTCCGAGCGGCTGAGGGATTGAAGGGCTCCGCCGTTTTCATGGGGGCGGGGGTCGGTCCGGATCGATAGAAGGAGGGTTCAGGCGGCGCGACCGGGGACCGATCTCCCCGGTCCCGGATCGGTTATTTTGCTGGAGGCCGGAAAAGGTTTATCTTCTATAAGCCGATAGGGGGAGCGGTCCGGAATGTGACCCGTCGTGGTCGAACCGGATGAGGTGAAGAAATTGAAGTCTTTTTATGCATACATCCGCGACGCGTGGAAGACCCCAAAAGACAGCTACGTCGGCGAGCTGCGGCAGGAGAGGCTCGTAGGTTGGCGGCGCGAGGGGGCCGTCCAGAGGATCGAGCGCCCCACCAGGCTCGACCGGGCTCGGGCCCTCGGTTACAAGGCGAAGCAGGGGATCACCATCGTCAGGGTCAAAGTCAGGCGCGGGGGCCGGAGGAAGTCGCGGTACATCCGCGGCAGAAGGACCAAGCACATGGGCGCCAAAAAGATAACCCCCGGAAAGAGCCTCCAGAGGATCGCCGAGGAGAGGGCGGGCCAAAAGCACCCCAACATGGAGGTATTGAACTCATACTGGGTGGGAGAAGACGGAAAGCAGAAGTGGTATGAGGTGATCCTCGTAGATCCGAATCATCCTGCTATAGCCTCCGACTCCGACCTGGGGTGGATAAGGGGCGGGAGCCACAACAATAGGGCGAACCGGGGTAAGACCAGTGCCGGAAAGAAGGGGAGAGGCCTGCGGAAGAAGGGCGTCGGCGCCGAGAAGGTCCGCCCCAGCATAAGGGCCAACGAGGGCAGAGGAAAGTGATTTGATCCACAGGGTGACCTTTCGAGCCTTCGTCGCCTCCACCGAGGACGATGAAAAGGTGAGAGAGGCCCTATCCCTCTTCGTCCCGAGGGAGTCGATATCGAAAACCTCCGTCACAGGCCATCACGGGAACGTGATCCTCGTCCTCACCGCCGTCCTCAGGAAGAAGGAGGGGCGAAAGTTCTTCGACCTCCTAAGAGAGCGGCTATCAGAGAGGGAGTTGGCCAGGCTCCGCCGGGAGGTGGAGGAGAGGGTCGACGATGAATGCAACCTCCACCTCCGGCTGGACAAGCAGGCGGCATATCGGGGCGAGGTCCGGCTCATCGACGCCGGCGACGCCATCTCGGTCCAGGCCCATCTGGAGTCCTATCCTGCCAGGCGAGAGATGGCGTTGAAGGTCGCCGGGGACCTCTTATGAAGTATTACGAGTGCAACCTTCACACCCTTCCTGACGGCTCCGACTCCCCCAGCAGGATGGCCGTCGCCGCCAAGAAGCTCGGCTACTCCGGGATCATCATCTCCAATCACTCGACGGCAGGCGAGGCTTATGGCATCGATGCCGCCAAGCTCGTCGGCGGGATCGAGGTAGTCTGTGGCATCGAGATCCTGGCTGCCGATCAGAGGAGACTTCATGCCAGGGCCGCCTCCCTCAGAGATAGGTTCGACTTTTTGGCCGTCCACGGCGGGGACGAGAAGATAAACCGGGCCGCCTGCGAGGACCCCAACGTCGACATGCTCGCCCACCCCCACGGGGGACGCAGCGGGATCGGGGTGGCGGCGGCGAAGGCAGCGAGGGATAACCAGGTGGCGATATGCCTAGACCTCGGACAGATGATAAAGCTGCGGGGCGGCGCGAGGGTGAGATGGATGGAGATGGTGAGAAGGGATATCGACCTCATAGAGAAGTTCGGCATAGGCCTGATGATATCCACCGGCTCCAGGTCTCACCTCGACCTGCGATCTCCCCGGGAGCTGGTGGCCCTGGCAGCTCTTCTCGGGGTGGAGAGGAAGCGGGCCGTCGAGGCCCTCGCCCTGCCCGGATCGATCGTCGATCTCAACCTGAGGAGGTGGGCGTCGGTGGGGGTTGAACTCCTTTGAGGAGCTGGCTTCCAGTACTCCGGGAGAGGAGAAGGTACCTGGCCATCGAGGTGGAGGCCGAGGACCGGATCAGGCGGACAGATCTGGCAGCGGAGATCTGGAACGCCCAGACTTCCCTATTAGGCGACCTGGGGGCGGCTAGAAACCGGCTGCGGGTCATCTCCTTCGACGGCAGGTTCGGCATAATCCGCTATTCCCACCAGAGGACGGAAGAGTGCAGGGCCGTCCTGGCCACCATCCACACCATCGGGGGGACGAGGGCGGCTATAAGGGTCCGGGGGATCTCGGGGACGATAAAAGCCGCGACAGAAAAGTATATACCGCAATCGACCTTACAGCCCGACGAAAATGTGAGAAGAGTCGATTCAGGGCTCGTTTCTGGATCTGTTGCGCGTGTTCATGGTCGGGAGATCGACCTCTGTCCAGACGACCGGAAGATGACCGAAGGATCAGGCACACGATATGTGGGACTGACCTCTTTTGATTTATGCGGAGAGGATACTGATGCAGATGGCACCTCAGATGGGTTATGATAGGGCTATAACGGTCTTCAGCCCCGACGGGCGGCTATTTCAGGTGGAATACGCTCGCGAGGCCGTGAGGAGAGGCACCACCGCCGTGGGGATAAAGGCGGTAGACGGTGTGGCGGTTCTGGTGGACAAGAGGATAACGAGCAGGCTTATGGAGCCGGAGTCGATAGAGAAGATATTCCAGATCGACCAGCATATCGGCGCTGCCACGTCCGGCCTGGTAGCCGACGCCCGGGTCCTGATCGACAGGGCCAGGGTGGAGTCTCAGATCAACAGGCTCGTCTACGACGAGTCCATAGGGGTAGAGGTCCTGGCCAAGAGGATCTGCGACTTCAAGCAGACCTACACCCAGTACGGCGGGGTCAGGCCCTTCGGTACGTCGCTTCTCATCGTCGGCGCCGACGATGAGCAGGTCAGGCTCTTTGAGACCGACCCTTCTGGCGCCCTTCTCGAGTACAAGGCAACGGGGATCGGCGCAGGAAGATCGGCTGTCATGGAGATCTTCGAGGAGAAGTATCGGGAGGATATGAACTGCGATGAGGCGATCCTCCTGGGCCTCGAGGCTCTCTTCAAGGCCGCCGAGGGGAAGTTTGAGGCCTCCACCACTGAGGTCGGGGTCATCAAGCTCGACGAGAAGCTCTTCCGCAAGCTCGAAGAGGAGGAGGTAGCGGCGCGGGTGGAGGAGATGAAGGCCGGAATCGAAGGCGAGGGTCCCCGAGAGGAGTGAGGATGGTCAATCTGGAGGAGGCGGTGACGGCGAGGCTCAAGACCCACGGCACCGTCTTCGAGGTGCTGGTGGACCCCGAGGGGGCCCTGATGTACCGGCAGGGCGGAGATGTGGAGGTCGAGAAGATCCTCGCCGCTGAGGACGTCTTCGAGAACGCCAGCCGTGGCGACAGAAGCTCCGAGGAGGATCTCCTGCGCGCCTTCGAGACGACGGACGTTTTGGCCATCGCCGGAAAGATCATCAAAAAGGGCGAACTCCAGCTGACAGCAGAGCAGCGAAAGAGGATCGTCGATAACAAGAGAAAGCAGGTCGTCAGCTTCATCGCGACGAACGCCATCAACCCTCAGACAGGAACTCCCCACCCCCCCGCCAGGATCGAGCGGGCGATGGAAGAGGCCCACGTAAACGTGGACCCCACAAAGACCTTCGAGGATATGATCAACCTCACCATGAAGGCTATAAGGCCGATCATTCCGATAAGGTTCGAAGAGGTGGACGTTGCCGTGAAGATGCCTCCGGCTTACGCCCCCAAAGCCTACGGCGAGATCGCCGCCTTCGCAAAGCTCCAGAGGGAAGAGTGGCTGAACGACGGGTCGTGGGTGGGAGTGATCCGGCTGCCGGCCGGGCTTCAGACGGAGTTCTACAGCCTGGTCAACCGGCTCTCCAAGGGAGAGGCGGAGACGAAGCTACTGAAACGATGACGATTTGACCGAGGACTTTCAATGGATCGTATGGACCGTAACGTGGTGGTGCCCGGAGACATACTCTCCGACGACCCCAATAGGTCGGGGGAGGGTACCTACGTAAAGGACGGGTGTGTACGCTCGCTCCTCTACGGGATGGCCAGCAGCTACAAGGATAAGATGAGGGTGATACCCCTGGCAGGAAAGTACGTCCCCTCACCGGGAGATACGGTGATAGGGACCATCCAAGACATCGTCTTCTCCAACTGGATCATCAACATAAACTCGCCTTACGAGGGGCTCCTCCACATATCCGAGCTGCCGAGGAAGATAGAGATGAACGAGATGTCCAAGTACCTGCGCATAGGCAGCTCGGTGATGATCCGGGTCAAGGACGTCGACTCCACCATGAAGGTCGAGCTGACGATGAACGATAGGAGGCTGGGCATCCTGACGAGGGGGAGGGTCGCAGAGATAAACCCCACCAGAGTTCCAAGGCTTATAGGAAAAGGGGGCTCCATGATCAATATGCTGAAGAAGGAGCTGAACTGCAACATCTTCGTTGGGCAGAACGGAAGGATCTGGGTCGACGGAAACGACGACGACATGGATCTCGCCCTTAAGACCGTCCTGATAATAGAGAAAGAGGCTCATACGACGGGGCTCACCGACAGGATCCTGGAGTTTCTGAGGGTGGAGAAAGAGGCCAGAAGTTGATCGGCATGGATGAGAAGTTATCATTTTTCAAAGACGGATTGAGGCTCGACGGGAGGCTCCCCGACGAGCTTCGCCCCATCAAGGTAGAGGTGGGCGTCCTGGCGAGAGCCGACGGTTCGTGTTATATGGAGATGGGCGAAAACAAGGTGATAGCGGCCGTCTATGGACCCAGGGAAGTCCACCCCCGCCATCTACAGGAGGTCACCCGGGCTATAGTTCGATACCGGTACAACATGGCCTCCTTCTCTGTAGAGGAGAGGAAGCGTCCCGGCCCCGACCGTCGGAGCTACGAGGTCTCTAAGGTGAGCAGAGAGGCGCTGGAGCCGGTGATCCTCACCTCCTACTTCCCACGGTCGGTGGTGGATGTCTTCGTCGAGGTCCTCCAGGCGGACGCCGGGACCCGGACCGCCGGTATAAACGCCGCCTCGGTGGCGCTGGCGGACGCCGGGATCCCCATGAGGAGCCTGATATCCTCCTGCGCCGCAGGGAAGGTCGACGGCGAGATCGTCCTTGATCCCATGAAGCTGGAGGACAACTTCGGGGAGGCGGACGTTCCCATCGCCATGAACCCCAGCGGGGAGATCACCCTCCTCCAGATGGACGGGCGGCTCTCCAAGGAGGAGCTCCAGAGAGCTCTGGAGCTCGCCAAGGCCGGATGCCAGCAGATCTATGAGATCCAGAGGAAGGTCCTCATCGATAGGTACAGCCATATGGACGATATGGGTAGTTGCGACGAGGTCGTGGCGGAGGAAGAGATATGAGCGACGTCGTGATGGCGGAGATCAGGAAGGACTACCTCTACCATCTGATGCTAAAAGGGGAGAGGGCCGACGGCAGGGCCTTCGACGAGTACCGGGAGATATCTCTCGAGACGGGATTGATAAGGAAGGCCGACGGCAGCGCCCTCGTCAGGCTCGGAAAGACTACGGTGATGGTTGGCGTCAAGATCCAGCCCGGCGAGCCCTTCTCGGACACCCCCAACAAGGGTGTGATCATCACCAACGCCGAGCTCGTGCCCCTAGCCTCCCCGAGCTTCGAGCCCGGACCCCCCAACGAGGTGGGGATCGAGCTCGCCAGGGTCGTAGATAGAGGGGTAAGAGAATCGGGTGCCATCGACCTGGAGTCCCTCTGCATCACGCCGGGGGAGAAGGTCTGGATAGTCTTCATCGACGTTCACATCCTCGACGACTGCGGCAACCTCATGGACGCCTCAAGTCTCGGAGCCATAGCGGCTCTGATGACCGCAACGGTCCCAGCGGCGCAGTACGCCCTGGGAGAGGATTACCCGCTCCCGGTGAAGGACGTCCCCGTCGCCACCACCGCCGTCGAGTTCGGCGACTCCGTCATCTTCGATCCCGACACCGACGAGGAGTCGGTGGCTGATACGAAGCTGACGGTCATAACCACCGCGGATGGATCTATCTGCGGGATGCAGAAGAGCCGCCCCGGATTCATAAGCCAAGATCAGATCTACCGCATCGTTGATATAGCATGTGAGAGGGCTAAAGAGATCCGGGAGAAGTTTCTGGAAGTATAAATTATGGTCAAGAAGTTCAAGAAGGGCAGGAAGACCAGGTCCGCCGGAAGGTTCGGACCGAGGTACGGAAGAAAGATCCGAAAGCTGGTCGCCGATATCGAGGAGAGGAGCAGGAAGAGGTACGACTGTCCCATATGCGGCCGGATCCAGGTGAAAAGAGAGGGGACCGGGATCTGGAGATGCACCAAGTGCGATCACACCTTCGCCGGAGGCACCTACATACCCGTCACCTCCGTAGGACAGTCGGTGGCCCGGTCCGTCAAGAGGGCATCGGGGGCGGAATAAATTGGCCTACAGGTGCACCAGATGCAAGAAGACCGTCGAGGTTGACTACGAGTACAGCGGCATCAGGTGTCCCTACTGCGGCCATCGGATCCTCATGAAGGAGAGGCCCACCACCGTCAAGAGGATGAAAGCGGTCTGATGCGGTTCACCACCTCGAGGAAGCCCTCGCCCCGGACGAGGAGGATCGCGAGGACCCTTGCAAACTACCTCGGCGTCACCTATACGACCCGGGGGAAGTCCGGCCTCGGCGGTGATGTCGTCTGGATCGTCGTCGTCGAGGACCACGGCAACCCCTCTGGCCTCTCCAGGAGGGATGGAGGTGGGGAGGAGGTCCTCCGCTTTTCGGTCTCCTTCGAGGGGGAGGGGAAGAGGAGGATCGATAGGCCGGTGGTGGTGGGGGAAGGAGATGAGGCCCGCGATGTAGCGGAGTTCTTCGGGATCGAATACGCCCCCGGCAGCGAGGCCGGTAGACAGGTCAGGGTCGGCGGCCAGAAGATCGAGCTCTTCGATGGCGGAGATCTCGTCCTGAGGCTCAATACATCCGGCCGGATATTTAGGGCTGAATAAATGAAAGGTCGCGCAGAGATCATCTTCGAGATGGAGGACCCCGAAAGGGTCTTGGCTGCCCTCGGACCGGAGGCGGAAGACCCCGTCCAGAGGAGCGAGATCGCCCTTGAGCCCTGCGATGGGGGGCTCCTCCTCAGGATACAGGGCGAGGACCTCGTCTCCTTCAGAGCGGCCCTGAACACGTGGATCAGATTGATCGATATAGCGTTAAAGATGGTGAAGGTATGAGCACCGAATTGCCACCCCAGGTACAGAACCAGATAGCACAGCTCCAGCAGCTCCAGCAGCAGGCCCAGGCTCTCCTGGGCCAGAAGAGCCAGATAGAGATGATCATCAGAGAGACGGAGTCGGCGGTAAAGGAGCTGGAGGCGAGCTCTGAGGATGCGGTTATTTATAAGAGCGTCGGCGAGGTACTCTTCAAGGCCGATCGGGCGAAGCTGATCGAAGAGTTCAAGGACAAGAAGGAGGTTTTGGACCTGCGGCTCAAGACCCTCGCAAAGCAGGAGGAGCGTATCCAGAAGCGGTTCGGACAGCTCCAGGATCAGCTGAAGACCTCCCTGGGACAGAGGGTCCCCGAGGCTGCCTGAGGGTGGCAAAAGATCCGGTCACCGTCAAGATTTAGGTCATGTAGCGGGCCCGTGGCTTAGCCAGGATATAGCACCGGGCTTCTAACCCGGGGGTCGTGGGTTCGAATCCCACCGGGTCCGCCTGCTACTTATATTTGTCAATGAGTATTTTTGAGGCGATCAATATGTGCGAGCTTGAGGTATACATGAAGGGCGACGAGAAGATCCTAATGGAGGGGGTCGTCGCCTTATCGGCGAGTGGCGAGAAGATCCTGATGGAGGATATCATCGGGAGGACGAAGGAGGCGAAAGGCAGGATCATCGAGGTGAGCATCTCGGCCCAGAGGGCGATCCTGGAGCCGGTTTAATCTCAGGCCCAGGGCTTTGGTGTGCGCCTAAATTTGTTTGATATATCCGAGGAGAAACGATACCGATACGTACTTGCTGGTTATCTCTTTTAGTCGATCTCAGATTTAAAAACGATATCGTGCAGCGCTTCTAAGAACTCAAAACGAAATATCAACCGAATCAAAGAGCACCACCCGCCGCCGTCAGTTTGACTAGACTTATAGTTATCGGCTAAAAATGGGGGAGGGCTCCGCTTTCATCCCAACCCTGAAGGGTGTGGTCTTCCCGCTGCGCCCTCTCCGCTCCCCGGAGATAAAAAAATCTCCTGGAATCCACCGGGCTCAACCTGCGTCATAATAGCAGACGGCGTCTACCTCCAGAACCGTCGGCGATCCGAGCTTGAACCCCCTAGCGCCCCTCACCCGGCCATGGCCTACAGTGGCGAGCTGGACCCTCGCCGCCTGGGCCTCCCTCTCCTCGTAGAAGTCGGCCCCCGCCTGGACGACTTTGTGGGTCACCATCTGGATCTCCCGGATCCTCGCCAGTAACCCTCCCGTACCGTTGACGACGTCGGGGCCGCTCGCCTCCGTCAGGAATATAACGTCTCCGGGGCCTGAGTGGAGGAGGGCGATGAAGTTGTTGGGGCTTCTGATCTCCAGGGTCCTGATACCGTTGGCCAATAGCTCCCTGATCACCTGTCTGGATATCCCTGTAAGTGCAACGCATTCCATCATCATCACCCGTACATGGGAAACTGCAGCTCTTTTCTCCCAGCGACCTCCTCGACGGAGGAGCTCTGGACCTGCTCTGCGAGCTTCTGCATCTGAAACTCGATCTCATCCGCCCTCTCCTCTAGCTCCGTCGTATCGACGTTGAGGCTGTAGAGGTTGTTGAGCATCTTGATGGTGACGACGGCAGCTCGCGGGTCAGGGGCCATGCTGTGGGTCTCCCCCAAGAGGCATATCGCTGGCATCTTCCGGAGGAGACACTGGTTCATCACCGATCCGGATATCCCCGATATCGTCCCGAACTCGAATACTTCTACCTTATCTTTTATCTTATTGAGCATCTCCCCGGTGGTGGCGGCTCCGAAGACCCGCTGCTCCTCGCCCATCACCGTAATCCCCGCAAGACAGACCATCTCCGTCGCCCCGATCGACTCCGCCCAGGATACCATCCCCCGGGCGAGGTCGTAGGAGGCAGCGGGATGGACGGGGATGTCGGAGCTGACCACCACCACCCCCAGCTCTGATTTCTCGTATATCCTCACCGGCATATGGGCCAGGCCGCCCACCAGGACCGACATCGGCGGAAAGAACCTCGAATCGATGGCGCCGAGGTAGTCCATCTCCAGCTTGTTGATGACGTACTGGCTCGCGATATTTCCGATCAGCCCGATCCCTGGGAACCCCTCGATGACTACGGGGTTCTCGGACTGGGGCGTTTCAGCTCTGACCTGAACTTCATCAGTCATGAAAATATCTTTGGCCTCTGATGGGTGATAAGAACATCGGTCACCCCATCCAAAATCCTTTATCCAGGTAGGATCGCTGTAACAACTTATTAATTGTATAAACGCTTTAGATGATCGGCAGATACGCAAGGATGGTGTAAGAATATGGTACTTGAACGCGTCGGTGGAGAAGACAGGGGAAAAATAACCCTCTATGCCCTCAGCACCTGTGTCTGGTGCAATAAGACCAAGAAGCTCCTCGCAGACCTGGGAGTGGAGTACAGCTACGTCTACGTCGATCTCCTGAAGGGGGAGGATCGGAAGAGCGCCCTGGACGAGTTGAAGCAGCACAACCCCAAGGCCACCTTCCCCACCACCGTCATCGACGACGGGAAGTGCATCATAGGCTTCAAGGAGAAGGAGATAAAGGAGGCTCTGAGGCTATGACCGATATTGAACCCTCCCCCGAGGAGGTCGAGGTCCTCCGCCAGCAGCTGGGGGACGAGGCGGAGGAGATGGGCTATCACCTCAACCCCGACATCGGCTTCACAAGAAACCTGGTGCGGGGGCTTCTGCTGAACGAGGGGCGTTACGGGTACCATTCCTGTCCATGCAGGCTCGCCTCCGGGGAGAGAGACGACGACCTGGACATAATCTGCCCCTGCGACTATAGGGACCAGGACCTGAACGATTATGCAGCCTGCTACTGCGCCCTCTACGTCTCCGACGAAGTATTATCCGGAGAGCGGGATCTTTCGCCGGTCCCCGAGAGGCGGCCATCCCCGGATGAGAGGGAGAAGACGGTGAAGGGCTTCTCCGCCCCCGCCGGCGAATCCCTCTCTTCGCTGACATATCCGGTCTGGAGGTGCAAAGTCTGCGGATACCTGGCCGCAAGAGATGACCCACCGGGGGTCTGTCCCATATGCAAGGCGAAAGCTGAACGGTTCGAGCGTTTCATCTGAAGGTGGGATTAGGTAGATTCCGGTGGATGGAGGAGTACTTTGGCGGAAGGGGATCAGAAGAGCCCAGATCAGAGGATATCTGATCATAAGAGGGCCGACCTGAAGATATCAGGGATGAGCTGCGCCTCCTGCGCCTCCGCTGTCGAAGAGGCGCTCGGCGGGGTGGAGGGGGTCTCGGGGGCGAGGGTGAACCTGGGGAGAGAGACCGCCTCCGTCGACCTCGACTCTTCCAGGGCGAACCTCGCCGACCTGGTGAGGGCGGTGGAGGAGGCGGGTTACTCCGTCGTCACCGAGCCCGTCGTTCTGAAGGTAGGGGGGATGAGCTGCGCCTCCTGCGTCTCCTCGGTGGAGGAGGCTCTCCTGGGGGTGGAGGGGGTATTGGAGGTCAGCGTCAACCTCGCCGCCGAGAGGGTCCGGGTCGCCTACAACCCTAAGGCCGCCACCGTCGCCGATATGAGGGCTGCCATCGAGGAGGCGGGCTACGAGTATCGAGGGGTGGCGGGAGAGGAGACCGAAGAGAGCGAGATGGAAGAAAAGGAGGAGATGGAGAGGCGCCTCCTGGCCGAGAGGCGGAAGATCCTGATCGGTTTTTTCGTCGGGTCCTTCCTGATGCTCCTGGATATGGCCCACCTCCATACCCCGGTACCGATGCCGATCCTTATGCTCATCATCTCCGGTCCCGTCTTCGTCTACCTCAGCCGGCCGATCTTCTCGGCGGGGCTTTTGGCCCTCCGCCACCGCACCCTGACGATGGACGTCATGTACTCCATGGGGATGGGGGTCGCCTTCATATCGAGCCTCATGGGGACCTTCGGCGTCCTCCTCACCCCCGAGTTCATCTACTACGAGACCGCCGTCTTCCTCGCCGCCTTCCTCACCCTGGGAAGGTACCTGGAGACGAAGGCGAAGGGAAGGACCTCGGAGGCGATAAAGAAGCTGATGGGGCTGCAGCCGAAGACCGCCACCGTCCTGCGGGACGGCCGGGAGATGGAGGTGGCGGCCGCCGACCTCCTCGCCGGGGACGTGATCCTCGTCCGGCCGGGAGAGAAGATCCCCGCCGACGGGGTCGTCCTGGACGGCGAGAGCTACGTCGACGAGTCGATGATAACAGGCGAGCCGGTCCCCGTCTTCAAGATGGAGGGGGACGCCGTCGTCGGGGGAACCCTCAACAAGAACGGCGCCATCAGGTTTGAGGCTTCGAAGGTGGGACGGGAGACGGCCCTCGCCCAGATCGTATCCCTGGTGGAGGAGGCTCAAGGGTCGAAGCCCTCGATCCAGAGGGTGGCGGATAGAGCCGTCACCTTCTTCATCCCCGCGGTCCTGGCGGCGGCGGCGGCCACCTTCCTCCTCTGGCGGTTCGTTCTGGCCGACCTCGTCCCCGGAGATCCCCTCCTCTTCGCCCTCACCACCACCATATCGGTCCTGGTGATCGCCTGCCCCTGCGCCCTGGGCCTGGCGAGCCCCACCGCCATCACCGTCGGCCTCGGCCGGGCGGCGGAGCTGGGGGTTCTGGTGAAGAGGGGCGAGGCGCTGGAGGCCTGCGAGAAGATCGACTCCGTCGTCTTCGACAAGACCGGGACCCTCACCGTGGGAAGGCCCCAGGTGACCGACCTCTTGCCCTTTGGGATCGAAGAGAGGGAGCTGCTCCGGATCGCCGCCGGGATCGAGGGGATGTCAGAGCACCCCATCGCCGAGGCGGTGGTGGGGAGGGCGAACTCCGAGGGGGTCCCCATCCCCCAGGCCGCCTCCTTTGAGGCCTTTGGAGGCAAGGGGGTCGTCGGCAGGGTCGATGGGACCGACGCAGCCGTCGGAAACAGGATCCTACTGCGGGGGATGGGGATCGACATCCCCGAGGAGATCGACGGAGCCGCCCTCAGGATCGAGGAGGAAGGGAAGACCTCCCTCCTCGTAGCCTCCTCGGGACGGCTCGTCGGGGTCATAGGGGTCGCCGACGCCCTCAAAGAGAACTCGATAGAAGCGGTCGGCAGGCTGAAGAGGATGGGCTTTGAGGTGATGATGATCACCGGCGACAATCCCAGGAACGCGGGGATCGTGGCGGAAGAGATCGGGATAGAGAGAGTTCTCGCCGAGGTCCTGCCATCGGATAAGGCCCATGAGATAAAGAGGCTCCAGGAGGAGGGCAAGGTCGTAGCCTTCGTGGGGGACGGGATCAACGACGCCCCCGCCCTCGCCCAGGCCGACGTGGGGATCGCCATCGGGAGCGGGACGGATGTGGCGATCGAGAGCGGCGAGATCGTCCTAATCCGGGACGACCTGATGGACACGGTGGCGGCGATAGAGCTGAGCCGGAAGGTGATCGGCAGGGTGAAGCTGAACCTCTTCTGGGCCTTCGCCTACAACAGTGCCCTCATCCCGGTGGCTGCCGGGATCTTATACCCGAGCTTCGGTATAGCCTTCAGGCCGGAGTTTGCGGCCCTCGCCATGGTCGCCAGCTCCGTGACGGTGGTGAGCCTCTCCCTCCTCCTGAAGGGGTACGTCCCCCCTTCCAAGAGGGTGGCTCGAGGTTGAATATTTTAAGCCAGAGATAGTTCGAGGTCGCTGAGAGGTGAATATTTTGGCTACAGATCTGGTATGCAATATGACCGTCGACGAGAAGACGGCTAAGTTCAAGACAGAGTACAAAGGGACCGTCTACTACTTCTGCGCCCCCGGCTGCAAGAGGGCCTTCGAGAAGGAGCCGGAGAGGTATCTGAAAGGATGAGGTCCAGAACTGGATAGACGGATCAGACTACGGAAGAAAAGGTGGCGAGCGGATGAAAGAGTACGATCTGATAGTCGTCGGCTCCGGCGCCGGGATGATCGGCGTCTCCCGGGGGACGAGGGCGGGGATGAAGGTCGCCCTGGTGGACCACGGACCCATGGGTGGGACGTGCCTCAACAACGGCTGCATCCCCTCCAAGGTCCTCTTATATCCCGCAGACGTCGTCCGGTCCCTGGAGGCGGCCCGGGCCGTCGGCGTCGAGGCCCGGATCGAGGGGATCGACTTCGACCTGATCATGGGGCGGATGCGGGCGATCGTCGATGAGGGTAGACGCGGCATGGAGAGGTCGGCCTCCAAAAACGAGCACCTCGACTGGTACCGGGGCTGGGGGGAGTTCGTCGGCGACCTTCTTATCAAGATCGGGGAAGAGACGATCACCGCTCCGAAGATCTTCATAGCCTCGGGGTCGAGGCCGCTCGTCCCGCCGATACCGGGGCTGGTGGAAGAGGGGTACATCGACAACGTCTCCGTCCTCTCTATGGAGCGCCTCCCCGAGAGCCTCATCATCCTCGGCGGCGGCTACATGGCCTGCGAGTACGGCCACTTCTTCTCCGCCCTGGGTACGGATGTGACGATCCTCGGCAGAAACCGGATGCTCCTCAAGGACGAGGACCCCGAGATCTGCGGGATCGTGAGAAGGCGCCTCTCCAGATACGTAGACGTCAGGACCGGACACGAGGCGGTGAAGGTGGAGGTGAAGAGGGGACGAAAGGTCGTCTCCGCTCTCGACCTCGCCGCCGACGCCGTAGGAGAGTTCGCCGCCGAGGAGGTGATGGTCGCCCTGGGGAGGAGACCCAACTCCGACATCCTCAAGCCTGAGAAGACGGGGGTCGATGTCGACCGCTCCGGCTGGATCGTGGTCAACGACCGGATGGAGACGAGCCGGGAGGGGATCTGGGCCTTCGGCGACGCCATCGGAAAGCATATGTTCAGGCACACAGCCAACCGCGAGGCGAGGGTCGCCTGGGACAACGCCTTCGGCTCCACCGGCCGGGAGATGGACTACCACGCCGTCCCTCACGCCGTCTTCACCTGCCCCCAGGTGGGGTCGGTGGGGATGACGGAGGCGGAGGCGAAGGCGGCAGGATATAAAGTGCTGGTGGGGAGGGCCGAGTACGGCGACGTCACCAAGGGGTACGCCATGGCCGAGGAGGAGAGCCTGGTGAAGGTCGTCGTCAACGCACGCGACGGCCGCATCCTCGGCTGCTCCATCGCCGGGACCGGGGCGGCGGAGCTCGTCCAGCAGGTCGTCTACCTGATGAACGCCGGCGACCGCGACAGCGGGCCGGTCTGGCGATCCCTGGTGATCCACCCGGCCCTGAGCGAGGTCGTCAGCCGGGCCTTCGCAAACCTGATGCCGCCTAAAGAGGAGATGAAAGGGGACATAAGAGAGGGCGTTATGAGATGAACGAGTTCCTGATGATCGCCCTGGAGGAGGCCCGGGCCGGGATCGAGAGCGACGACGGCGGCCCCTTCGGCGCCGTCATCGTCCGGGAGGGCGCCGTCATCTCCAAGGCCCATAACGAGGTCCTGAAGCGTAACGACCCCACCGCCCACGCCGAGATCCTGGCGATCCGGGAAGCCTCCTCGGTCCTGGGAAGCTTCGACCTCTCGACTTGCGAGATCTACTCGACCTCGCAGCCCTGCCCCATGTGCTTTGCCGCCATCTTCTGGGCGAGGATCAGGCGGCTCGTCTACGGGACGACCCGGGAGGACGTGGCCGAGATCGGTTTCGACGACAGCCTCATCTACGATGTGATAAGGGGCGAGGCGGAGGCCGAGGAGATGGAGGTGGTGAACGTGGACCGGGAGGGGTGTCGGGCGGTACTGGAGGAGTGGGAGAGAAGGCCGGGGAGGAGGGTGTATTGAATGGGTTTTTCCGAACACCCCCGATTTTTGCCACAAGGTCCGCGGTTATGATTTGTGGTCATGAAAAGCATATTCAAAGATTGGGAGCAAATCTAAAGCCAGTCAATATTTATTACTGATAATGGTTTATGCTATTCAGATAATTCTTATAAGAGCGGATCGTTGATGCAGGCAACCGAAGGATGATCCTAAAATCAGTCACAAGGAGCATTATTTCCGGCGCCTAAGTTAATTAGGCAGTAGTCAACTATTTTAGCCAGACCACATTTTCTGGCCGTTAATTATTTATACGTTATGAGTATTTTGTTGTTTGCTGTGTGGAGTCTCTAGCCACTGTGATTGTCGCACTAGTGTTGGTCAGCAGTTTCAACGTAGAGCTGGAGGTAACTATGACTATAAAGTTTCCAGAAGTCAATGCGACAGTGTTTACGTATTGTTTGGGTATTTGGGGGGCCATTGGCGTGGAGGCCCAGGCCGATTGGACTGGTGGCCTCCAAATGCAGTAATCGATATCAGTGCGGCTAAGCAGACTAGTTTAATCTCCGCGCCAATCAGGCTATGAGGGGTTAAACTCCCCTCCTCCACATCATATTCTATTCTCCATATTCTGCTGTAGCCTATAATGCTACTTCTTAAGTTGAGTTCAAAAATATTTTCTAAATCCGCACTCATATTGGTGAAATACGCTCTGCCACCACCTCCGCTCATCAGCTCTGTCGGTTCACCCTCCGCGGAAACCCTGATATAAACCGCCAGCGAAAAGCCGTCCATGGCCGACCCCTACGTCCACGGCTACCACCCCCGCGAGAGCACCCGCCTCCAGGACCAGGCGGCGACCCTCGTCGACCTCCTCCACTACGACACCTCCTACCCGCCGGGGTCCCTCGTCCTGGAGGCGGGCTGCGGCGTCGGGGCCCAGACCCTCCCCCTCGCCAAAAACAGCCCCAGGGCGACGATCATCGCCCTCGAGATCTCCCGCCCCTCCGCCGCCGAGGCGAGGGGGAGGGCGGAGGCCGCAGGCCTCGCAAACGTCCGGGTCCTCCAGGGGGACATCTTCAGCCTCCCCTTCCGCAAAGCCTCCTTCGACCATCTCTTCGTCTGCTTCGTCCTGGAGCACCTGCCCCGGCCTGTCGAGACTCTCATGATCCTCAAGGAGTTCATAAAGCCGGGGGGGACGATCACGGCGATCGAGGGGGACCACGGATCGGCGTACTTTTATCCCGACAGCCCCGCCGCCCGGCAGGCCATCGGCTGCCAGGTGACCCTGCAGGAGCGGGCGGGAGGGAACGCCATGATAGGTCGGCAGCTTTATCCTCTCCTCGTCCGGGCGGGGTTTGCCGAGGTCTGCGTCTCCCCCCGGATGGTCTACGCCGACGGGTCGAGGCCCGCCATGGCCGACGGCTTCACCAGGAAGACCTTCACCGCCATGATCGAGGGGGTCCGGGACTCGGCCCTGGCGGCTGGCCTGATGGAGGCTGCTGAGTTCGATTCGGGAGTAGCCGATCTGTACCGGACGGCGGAGGAGGACGGGGTCTTCTGCTACACCTTCTTCAAGGCTACCGGAAAGAAGGGATGAGCTTAATTCCCCGGACGGGGCGGGCGGATCGTTCGAGTCCATTATCCGAAAGGTCGAAAAGATAATTAGCCCCTCCATCCCACCTCACCCCCATGATCCTAAACTCCCGCCTCATCCTCGCCCTCGACGTCCTGTCGAGGGATAGGGGCCTCCATCTCGCCTCCACCCTGAAGGATCGCGTCGACTACATCAAGGTCGGCTACCCCCTCATCCTGGCGGCGGGGCTCTCCGTCGTCGGAGAGATCGCCTCCGTCGCCCCGGTCATCGCCGACCTGAAGATCGCCGACATCCCCAGCACCAACACCCTGATCTGCGAGGAGGTCCTGGAGGCCGGAGCCGCAGGGATCATCGCCCACGCCTTCGTCGGACGCGACAGCCTCTCCGCCTGCGTAGAAGTCGCCCATGAGGGCGGAGCCCTCGTCTTCGCCGTGACGGAGATGAGCCACCCCGGAGCCGAGGAGCTGATCCCGAGAGGATAAGGCTCGTCAGGTCTATCGTCGGGGACCGGGCGATCATATCCCCGGGGATCGGAGTCCAGGGCGGATCGCCTTCGGCGGCCCTGAAGGCCGGGGCCGACAGCCTCATCGTCGGAAGGAGTATCACCGACTCGCCGAACCCGGTGGCCTCGGCGGACGCCATCCTGAGGGAGATCCGCTGAAGGCATATTAGTAAAAACTTTTTTATCATCCGCGGTCGGATATATCGTCCATGATAGTCGCGGAGCTTTCCATGATAACGATGGGGACGGGGACGAGCGCCAGCCGGTACGTCCGGGCCGTCCACCAGGTCCTGAAGGATTCGGGGCTCAAATTCGTCCCCGGTCCCATGTCCACCTCCGTCGAGGCGGGATCGATGGGAGAGATCTTCGAGGTGGTGGAGAAGGCCGACGCCGTCCTGGCGGAGATGGGGGCGGGAAGGATCGTCACCACCATCAAGATCGACCACCGGCTGGACAAGGAGATCTCCATCGATACGAAGATGAAAGCGGTCAAGGAATAAAGGCCGGAGGAGATTAAAAGGACGGAGGAGATGAATAAAAGTCAGTTCAGATATCTTGCCGGGCTGTTGAGGTTTTAAGGGCCGACCGGCTCACTGGACGGCGCCCTTCACCTCGTCGACGATCTTGCCGAGGAAGCCCTTCTCCTTCTTTTCCGTGGGCTTCTCCCTCTTCTTCTCATCCTCGGCGGACCTCTTCACCTTCTCTTTCTCCCCGAACTCGGCGGCCAGCTCCTCCAGGAGCTCTTTCTGCCTTCCGGTGAGGTTTGAGGGGGTTTTGACGTTCACCCGGACGTGCATATCCCCGGTCCCCCCGAAGCCGTGGAGGCGTGCGATCCCCTTCCCCTTCAGCCGGAAGACCGAGCCGGTCTGGGTCCCGGAGGGGACCTTTATCCTCGCCTTTTTACCATCGAGGGTCGGGACCTCCAGGTCCGCCCCCAGGGCCGCCTGGGTGATGGAGAGAGGGGCCTCGTAGAGTAGGTCGTCCTCGTCCCTCCTGAAGAGGGGGTGGGGCCGGACGTTGACGAAGACGTATAAGTCGCCGGGCTCGCCGCCGGGGTCGGGGGATGCCTCCCCCTGCCCCCCGAGCCGGAGGTGCTGGCCGGTCTCGACCCCCGCGGGGACCTTGACGTTGATCGTCCTCGTCTTCCGGACCCGCCCCGACCCCCGGCACTCGGCGCAGGGGTCGGAGACGATCTGCCCCCGCCCGCCGCATTTGGGGCAGGTGGAAGAGGTCATCATCTGGCCGAAGGGGGTCTTCTGGACCCTCGTCACCTGGCCGGCGCCCCGGCACTGGTCGCAGGTCACAGGCGAGGTTCCCGGCTTCGCCCCCGTACCGCTACAAGGAGGGCAGGTCTCCATCCGGGGGACCTCGATGGTGGTCTCCAGGCCGGAGGCCACCTCCTCCAGGGTCATATCCAGGTCGTAGCGAAGGTCCCGCCCCCGCCCTGGGCCCCGGCGGCCACCCCGGCCACCGCCTCCGAAGAAGATGTCGAAGATGGACCCGCCCCCGCCAAACCCCCCGCCGAAGCCCCGGAGGAGGTCCTCGAAGTCGACGCCCCTGAAGAGGTCCTCCTGGGAGTAGCGGCCGTCGATCCCGGCGTGGCCGAACTGGTCGTACTGCTTCCTCTTCTCGGGGTCGGAGAGGACGGCGTAGGCCTCGGAGATCTCCTTGAACCTCTCCTCGGCGTCGGGCTCCTGGGACCTATCGGGATGAAACTTCAGGGCGAGCTTACGGTAAGCGCTCTTGATATCCTTTGGGTCCGATTCTCTTGCGACCCCGAGGACCTCGTAGTAGTCTCTCTTGCTCCCAGCCACCGCCTATCCTCTCCGGCATCTCCATCTGAGATCTATTGCAAACCCCTTCCGCCCTCATCGAGCTTATCTCTTGTCGTCGACGACCTCATAATCGGCGTCGATCGTCTCGCCGGAGCCTGAACCCTGCGAGCTCTGCTGCTGCTTCTCCTGCTCACGCTGCTGCTCCTCGGCCGCCCGCTGATACATCGCCGTCGAGAGCTCGTAGATGGCGTTCTGGAGGGCCTCTGCCTTCTCCTTTATCCTGGCGATCTCCCCGTCGGCGAGGGCCTCCTTCGCCTCAGCGATCGCCTTCTCGATCTTCTCCCTCTGATCGGCGGTGGCGACCTCCCCCGCCTCTTTTAGGGTCTTCTCGGCGGTGTAGACGAGGGTCTCGGCCTGGTTCTTCGCCTCGATCTCCTCTTTCCTCTTGGTATCCTCGTAGGCGTGCTCCTCGGCCTCCCTCACCTTCCGCTCGATCTCGTTCTGGGAGAGCTTGTGGGGGGCGGAGATGGTGATAGCCTGCTCTTTGCCGGTGGCCAGGTCCTTTGCCGAGACATTGAGGATGCCGTTGGCGTCGATGTCGAAGGCGACCTCGATCTGGGGTATCCCCCTCGGCGCCGGGGGTATCCCCGAGAGGTTGAACCTGCCCAGGGATGTGTTATCCTTGGCCATGGGCCTTTCTCCCTGGAGGATGTGGATCTCGACGGTCGTCTGGTTGTCGGCGGCGGTGGTGAAGATCTGGCTCTTCCTGGTGGGGATGGTGGTGTTCCTCTCGATCAGCTTGGTGTCTACCCCCCCGAGGGTCTCTATCCCCAGGGAGAGGGGGGTGACGTCCAGGAGGAGGATATCCTTGACCTCGCCACCCAGGACCCCGCCCTGGACCGCCGCACCGATGGCGACGCACTCCATGGGGTCGACGCCCCCTTCCGCCTCCTTGCCCATGAAATCCCGGACGAACTTCCTCACGGATGGCATCCGGGTGGGGCCGCCTACGAGGACGATCTTGTCGATCTTGGTCTTGTCGATCTTGGCGTCCCGGATCGCCTGGTTCATGGGGCCGCGGCACCTCTCCAGGACCTCCTTTATCAGCTCCTCCAGCTTCGCCCGGGTGACGGTGACGTCCAGGTGCTTGGGGCCGTTCTGGTCTGCGGTGATGTAGGGGAGGTTGATCGTCGTCTGGAGCACGGATGATAGCTCGATCTTCGCGATCTCCACCGCCTCTCTCAACCTCTGCATCGCCATCCTGTCTCCCTTGAGGTCGACCCCCGACTCCTGCCGGAACTTCTCGACGACGTAGTTCGTCAGGATCTCGTCCATATCCCGGCCCCCGAGCTGGGTGTCTCCGCTCGTCGACTTCACCTCGAAGACCCCCTCCCCCGCCTCCATGATGGTGACGTCCAGGGTCCCTCCGCCGAAGTCGAAGACCATGAGGGTCGCCTCCCCCTCCTTGTCCATCCCATAGGCTAGGGCGGCGGCCGTCGGCTCGTTGATGATCCGGACCACGTCGAGGCCGGCGATGGTGCCGGCGTCTTTTGTCGCCTGCCTCTGGTTGTCATTGAAGTAGGCGGGGACGGTGATCACCGCCTTCTCCACCTTCTCCCCCAGGAACGCCTCGGCGTCGTCCTTGATCTTCCGCAGGATATAGGAGGATACGTCCTGGGGGGTGTAGGACTTCCCGAAGACCTCCACCCTGTAATCCTGGCCCATTTTGCGCTTGATACCGGTTATAGTCCCGTCGGGGTTTGTCGCTGCCTGTCTTCTGGCCGGCTCTCCCACCAGCCTCTGGCCGTCTCTGGTGAAGGCGACGTAGGATGGGAAGGCCTTTCCTCCGGCGACGATGCTCGTCCCCTCGGCGCTGGGGATCATGGTGGGCTTTCCGCCGATAAGGACGGCGGCGGCTGAGTTGCTCGTTCCCAGGTCTATGCCTATGATCTTGGACACGTTATCACCTTCTCGAAATAGAACCTCTGAATATTTACCGTTTCTTGGAGACGAGGACCTTGGAGAACCGGATCACCCTGGAGTTCAAGGCGTAGCCCCGCAAGACCTCCTCGGTCACAGTCCCCTCTTCGCATTCGTCGGACTCCACCATCATCAGAGCCTCGTGTCTGTAGGGGTCGAACTTCTCCCCTACCGCCACGATGGGGGCGAGCCCCTCCGTCCCGAGGACGTCCAGGAGCTGCCTTCTGACCCTCTCCATCCCCTCCACCTGCTTTGCCGCCTGATCGAGGCTGTCGAGGACGGGAAGAAGCTTCGTTATCACCCTCTCCGAGGCGCGAAAGGAGAGGGCCTCCTTCTCCCGGGCGGCCCGCTTCAGGGTGTTATCCAGCTCCGCCCTGCATCGGAGGAGGAGATCCCTCGTCTCCTCTGCCTCATGCCTCGCCTCTTCCAGCTCCTTTAACAGCTCCCGGAGGTCCAGGTCCAGCAGATCCATATCAGATGACCCCTCCTCTGCCCCCTCCCCCATCAACCTCCCGGCTTCGCTGAGAGGATCTGACTTATCCGATCTGACCTTTCCGTCCTTCTCGGAGGCCTCAATCTTCTTCTCGTTGTATTTCGCCTTCATAAACCACCCCTCACGTCAGGGGCGAATGAGATAATCGACGAAAACTCCTCGGAGGATGGGGGCTGGCAGCGGAGGTCCCCGCCGAGCCCCCCTCCAGCCTCTCTATCCCCCTCACATCATGGGAGGCATCATCGGCCTTCGAGTGTAGTCGTGGGGGCTCTGGCCCGGCTTGGGCTTCAGCCCCTCGACCTTCGCTGCGATGACGTCGTCGACCCGCAGGACTAGGGTGGCGGCGGCGGTGGCGGACTTGATCGCCTGGATCTTCACCTTCAGCGGCTCGACGACCCCCCTCTCCATCATATCGGCGGCTTTTCCGGTGTTGATATCGAGGCCGTATCCCTTCTTTCCTGAGCCGTGGCTGAACCTGAGGTCGACGAGGACGTCTACAGGGTCGAAGCCGGCGTTCTCCGCCAGGTTTACGGGGATCTCCTCGACGGCGTCGGCGAAGGCCTTGACGGCGAGCTGGTCTCTACCGGTGATGGTGGAGGCGTACTGGCGGAGCCTTTCCGCCGTCTCGATCTCGGGAGCACCGCCGCCGGGGACGATCTTCTCCGACTCCAGGACCGTCGCCACCGACCAAAGAGAGTCCTCAAGGGCCCTCTCCACGTTATCCCGTAGCTGTTCGCTCGATCCCCGGATGACGATTGTAACAGCCCTGGCTCCTTGGCAGCCCTCGACGAAGATCATCTTCTTCTCTTTTCCGATCTTCTTCTCTGCTACTATTTCGGCCGACCCCAGGTCCCCCTCCGTCATCTCCAGGGGATCTGTGACGATCTTACCGCCGGTGGCTAGGGCCAGAAACTTCATATCCTCGTCGCTGACCCTCCTCGCTGCGATGATCCCGTGGTTGGCGAGGTACCGGGATGCATAGGCTCCTATACCCTGCTTGCAGAAGACGACGTTCGCCCCGATCCTGGCCATGGCGTCTACCTTCTCCTTAAGGACCTCGTCTTCTCCCTCCCGGAAGCTGCTGAGGCTCTCGGGGCTCGATATGGTGATCTTGGCGTCGGTGGAGAGCTTCTTTAGCTCCAGGGTGCCGTCGAGAAGGGCGACCTTCGCCCCTTCCACCCTCTTTGGCATATCGGGGTTTAGCCTCTCCTTGTCCAGGACGACGCCCTGGACGAGGGCCGTCTCCTTCACCGATCCGCCGCTGATCTTGACGAATCCGATCCTCTCCTCGACGTCCACCCTGCCGTCCTCCTCGATCGCCGCAGCGGCGTCGATGCAGATCTCTGAGAGCATCTCCTTGAAGACCTCGATCCCCTTACCTGTCATGGCGGTCTCGGAGACCTTCTTCAGTATCTCTCGATCATCCTTTGATACGGCCACCCCCATCTCCTCCAGGAACTCCTGGGCCTTCTTCTGGGCCGCCTTGTAACCCTGGACTATCACCGTAGGGTGTACGCCGATCTCTATCAGCTCCTCGGCGTTCTCGAGGAGCCCTCCGGCTATGACGACGGCGGTCGTCGTCCCGTCTCCTACTTCGTCCTCCTGAGCCCGGGAGACCTCTACGATCATCTTAGCCACAGGATGCTCAATGTCCATCTCCCGGAGGATGGTGGCCCCATCGTTGGTGATGACGATATCCCCCGTCCCGTCCACCAGCATCTTGTCCATCCCCTTGGGGCCGAGGGTGGTCTTCACAGCCTCCACCACAGCTTTAGCCGCCATGATGTTCTTCCGCTGAGCGTCCTTTCCCGTCTCGCGCTTATGTCCTTCTCTCAGGATCAGTATAGGAGCGTTTGTCAAGCCAGCCAAATCGAGTCCTCCCCTGTCATTCTGGTCATCAGCAGTTTGAAGTTCTATATAAATATTTCGCAATATCCGGCGAATTCGGGAAGGCAGTATATAGACTATATAGGAAAATGCTATATATATGGGTAAAGTGAACTTCGATCACTTGAACGAACCTGCGAAGTCAAGAAGGATTCGGCTTCTCACAGTCACATTCCTCGCCCTCGCGGCAGCCGGATGCCTGGAGGACGGCTCGAAGGATAACCTGGTCATCACCGGCTCTACGACCGTCCTTCCCCCCGTGGAGAGATGCGCCGAGGTCTTCAACCAGGCCCAGGACGAGATCAGGGTCCAGGTGAGCAGTGGCGGATCTGGACGGGGGATTCAAGACGCTGCTACGGGGATCGCTGACATCGGGATGGCCTCTCGAGAGGTGAAGGACTCTGAGATCCAGCGGTTTGGGGATCTCTTCGTCGAGCATCTCATAGGCTACGATGCCATAGCAGTGGTCGTCAGCAAAGATGTCTACGAATCCGGCGTCAGATCCCTATCCACCGAAGAGATCTCGAAGATATACTCCGGAGAGATCAATAACTGGAAATACGTTGGTGGTGCGGATATGATGATCCTCCCCGTAGCCAGAATCCCCGGATCCGGGACCGGGGAGACCTTCAACGAGATGATCATGGGAAGCATCAGCGCCGAGACGGAGGGGGTCGAGGTCAACGCCTTGGAGAACGCCGAGATAAAGACCCTGATAGTCCAGTCCGATAAGGCTATAGGATACCTGGGGGTAGGATACGCCAAGACCGGCGATCTCCGGGCAGTGGCTCTGGATGGCGTCTTTCCCTCTGAAGAGAACGTGAAAGACCGGACCTACAGGCTTTCGAGGCCGTTATATCTTTACACCTGGAACGGCACCAGCGAGAAGCAGGCCCTGTTCATAGATTTCGTCCTGGGGCCGGAGGGTCAGAGGATATTGGAGGAGGAGGGGTTCTTCCCTCACGGGATCTCTGGCAGGGAGGCGCCCGGAGAAATTTGACGACCTATTTTGGGCTGAATTCTATTTAGGGGTCTTACAATGTCTTTCAAAATAGAGTCGAGGAAACTGAACCTGTGGTACGGCGATAACCACGCCCTCAAAGATATATCCATCGGCATCCCGGAGAATCAGATCACGGCTCTTATAGGCCCTTCAGGATGCGGAAAGTCCACCTTCATCCGCTGCCTAAACCGGATGAACGACCTCGTCGATATCGTCAGGATCGAGGGCGAGGTCCTATACAACGACATCAACATCTACGACAAGGAGACGGACGTCGTGGAGCTTCGTAAGAGCATCGGTATGGTATTTCAGAAGCCCAACCCCTTCCCCATGTCCATCTACGACAACATAGCCTACGGCCCCAGGATCCACGGGGTGAAGAACGTCGACAGGATCGTCGAGGGGAGCCTCAAGGACGCCGCCCTATGGGAGGAGGTCTCCGACCGTCTCGATAAGCCTGCGATGGGGCTCTCCGGGGGGCAGCAGCAGAGGCTATGCATCGCAAGAACCCTGGCCATGAAGCCCGACGTCATCCTCTTTGACGAGCCGTGCAGCGCCCTCGATCCCGTATCTACGGCGAAGATCGAGGAGCTTATGGACGAGCTGAGGGGGTCGTACACCCAGGTCATAGTCACCCATAATATGCAGCAAGCGGCTCGGGTATCCGACTTCACTGCCTATTTCCTCCTCGGCGAGCTTGTAGAGTTTGGAGAGACGAAAGAGATCTTCGAGAAACCAAAAGAGAAGAGCACCGAGGATTATATAACCGGTCGGTTTGGATGATGGCCGCAATATAGACGGGGTAGAGATGAGTCCTTATAGAGAGCGTTATCGAAACGAGCTTGATGAGCTCAAGATGGACGCGGAGAGGCTGGTGGAGCTGGTCGGAACGGCGGTGGCCAAGTCGGTGGATGCTCTTCGCAATTACGATGTCGAGAAAGCGAGGCAGGTCATTAGGGACGACCAGATAGTAAACGATCTGAACCTGAGGGTGGAGAAGCGCTGTATGCAGCTCTTGGCCCTCCAGCAGCCGATGGCCAAGGACCTGCGGCTCATAGTCACCACCCTCAAGATCGGGATCGATCTCGAGCGGATCGGTGACCTGGCGGTGGATATAGCCAGGATAGTCGTCCACTCAAGAAACAAGGTTCACATCAAGAGCCTCAAGAACATACCGAGGATGGCGGAGATCTCAGGGGAAATGCTCGCCCAGGCCAATAAGGCCTTCAAGGAGAACGACGCAAACCTCGCCCGGGAGACGACCAAGTGGGATTATGAGGTGGACGCCCTCTACCAGAAGGTGAGAGATATCCTCCTCAAGATGATAGCCGGAAACCCAGACATTATAGAAGATGCGACCCCTCTGCTGCTGGTTAATAAACATCTGGAGAGGATCGCAGATCACATCTGCAACATATGCGAGAGCATAATATATATGGTTGAGGCCAAGAGAGAACATCTCAACTGAACGTGTCGATGCTTATGGAGACCAGAAAAGTTCAGAGGACGGGAAAGTCGACCTTCATCGTCTCTCTCCCCAAGGTCTGGGCGGTGAAGAACCAGATCCATCCCGGATCGCTGATATACATAAATCAGAGCGATAACGGGGCCCTGGTCCTCTCCCCTGACAGGTCCGAGAGGGAGCTGGCCACCAGGCTTGACGTGGGTGAGAAGGTCGGCGACCCCCTGGTGAGGGATATAATAGGCTGCTATGTCTCGGGTTACAGGACCATCGAGGTGGTATCAGCCCACATGACCGCTGACCAGAAGAGGGACATTCACCAGATAGTCCAGAAGCTGATAGGCCCCGAGATCCTGGAGGAGACGGTCAACAAGGTCCTGATACGGGATCTCATCGACCCTGAGGAGCTCCAGTCCGAACGGGCCCTCAGGAGGATCAAGACGGTGGTGAGGTCGATGATCCAAGATGCACTCAGCGCCCTTTTGACCAACGACCGGGAGATGGCCGCTGACGTCATCCAGAGGGACGACGACGTCGACCGCCTCTACCTTCTGGTATCCCGCCAGTTCACCGAGATCCTCAGGTCCGGCTCCGTCAGGCAGGGGTCCCCCGACCCCATCACCGCCTTCAACTATACTAGGGCGGCGACGAACCTGGAGCGGATGGCAGACCACGCCTCCAGGATCGCCTCCATGATCCTCAAGTGCGACTGTGCCCTCCCCCCCGAGGTCGTCGAGGAGATGGGCGAGATATCGCCTAAGCTCCTGGACCTGGTAGAGGACTCGATATCCTCCCTCCTTCTCCTCAACTCTGGAAAGGCCAACGAGGTGATCGAATCGAGCCGGCAGGTGAGGGGCCGGATAAATCAGGTCGTCTCCAACGCCAGCTTCTCCAGCGAGCACCAGGACGCCCTCTTGAGGATGGTGATCAACAGCATAGAGAGGATGCTCGACTACATCAAGAACATAGGGGAGCTTGCCATAAACCTCAGCCAGACCGTCCCCCGAGTCGAGGCCCGGTAGATGCCGATCCTGCCGCCTCCTTTCCCGGGGGATGAGCCGGCCCATCGCTGAGCAGGCGACGATCGGCGTCACCAAGAAGCCCCTCTCCGGCACCTTCGAGCCTCTGGGGCCCGGGGGGGCCTTGCCCCTCCTCACCGATGGAGTGGTGGCGGGTTGCCTCCTCGCCTCTAAGAGGGGATGCAGGCCGGTGGTGATGGCCCCGGGCCACATGGTATTCGTCGATTCCGCCCTGGACCTGGCCCTCCGATATCTCCGAGGCCATGAGCTCCACGAGCCCTCTCTTCTGGAGCACCGCCACGCCAACGACATCAAAGGGCGGATCGTCGAAGGCTGGAGGGATCATCAACCCGAAAGATCCCTCTCCAGATCCAGAAGTCTCTTCTTCAGATCCGGGCCGGAGCTGTAGCCCCCGAGGCCGTGGGCAGCTACCACCCGGTGGCAGGGTATGACCAGAGGGAGGGGGTTTTTTGCCAGGGCAGTCCCCACCGCCCTGGAGGCTTTGGGCTTGCCTATCTTCCTGGCAACCTGGCCGTAGGTGAGGGTCTCTCCCGACGGTATGCTGGCAACGGCCTTCAGCACCGCCCTCTGAAACTCCGGGACCCCAGAGAGGTCGAGGATCTCCCCCGGCTCCTCCACCGGCATGAGCCAGCAGCCCATGAGGGCCTCCGCTTCTTCGGGGGATAGGGAAGCCTCCGGCCTCTTCTCGGAGAGACTGCTTCGAGATATCCGGCTCCCTCTCTTCTCCACCAGCAGGTAGAGGCCGAGCTCCTCAATGAAGATCCCCACTGTAGGACCGCTCTCGCCCTCGCCCTCTCCATCTCCTCCCTTCAAGGCCGCCTCCCTGTCATCTCCCTGATGGAGGGGCGGCTTCCCATCTCCACGATCTCCGCCTTCAATGAACCGGTCTCCAGGATCGCCACCGTCTTCCTCCCGGTGAAGTGCCCCCAGACCTCACCGGGGTTGACCAAAAGGGTATCTCCCGAGACGATCATGACGTGATGGTCGTGGCCCCGGACGACGACGTCGTATACTCCAGACTCCACAAGCCCCCTCACCATCGGCTCGTTGGTTCCGTGGAGCAGGGCGATCTTCCTACCGTCCGCTTCGATCTCGCCATAGTCCCCGAGATGTTCGCCACCGACCCGGGCGAAGTCGCGCAAAAGCCCTATCCTATCGCCGTCGTTGTTTCCGTAGACGAGGAATAGTTCTCCATCCCACCCCTCAAAGGCGTAGCACATCCCGGGGGCTATGACGTCCCCTGCGTGAAGTATCATCTCTACCTTCCGTCTCTTGAAGATCTCCACCGCCTCCATGAGGGCGGGAAAGTTGTCGTGGGAGTCGGATAATATACCAATAAGCATGATATCACAGACCTTTTGTCGGAGAGTTTTGGGCCCAAGGGTGCCCTAGGATAGATCGGTGTGATCATTTAAATCTTTTGACTCCTCGTTTAGAGAAACGGATATGCGTCACTCCCTTATGATCGAAAGGCCTAAATATGAGTGTCGCGTTGCAGAGTTGGACCCGCCTTAACTCAGCCTGGTAGAGTGCGCGGCTGTAGTAGGTTTCGCACCAGTTGGTGCACCGTGCGGCTACCGCGATGTCCCCGGTTCGAATCTGGGAGGCGGGACCTAGCATTGAGTCCGGATAGTGTAGAGGCCTATCATGAAGCCCTGTCGAGGCTTCGACCCGGGTTCGACTCCCGGTCCGGGCGCTAAATGGGGGTGGGGGGATATCCTTCCCCCTCCTCTTATTATACCATCCCGGCGGCCGTTGGGATATCGCCTCCTGTTCTGTTTCCTTCTCCCTGGCGAGGGAGAATCCCCCGCATTTCGTATCATTTCAATCGAAAATTTTATTACTAAATAACATAATATTAGCATGTCGTGTAGCGGCATTCCATCTATCCAGAATAGAACCAAAATGCGCCTATGGGGGGTGAGATGCACGACCTCGCCACCCGAACCGAAGGCGATAGAGGTGCTCCCGCCCCTCTGAGGGCAGGGGCACCCTCGACTCTCTCAGCCTCATGCCGGGTTGGAGGGAGCTTATTTCCATGGCTCCCATTTCGTGGGTCAGAGTTCGGGTCCCATTTCCAGCTCCTCGATCCTCCTCTCAATGGTTCTTATCTTCTCCTCCAGCGCCTCACCCTCTACGCTCCCTCTGGTGGTGAGGATCTCCAAGAGCTCCATCATCCCCCGGGTAGACTCGTCCTCTGAAAACCAGGGGTGGGCCTTCGATAAGAACTCTAGCCGTTCCTCCAGAGCTTCGCAAGCTCCGATCAGCCGGTCCCCTGGAGACTCCCTGTTCTCCTGGAGAAGGTGGAGGGGCCTCATCAGCTTCTCAAGGCATCTGTAGTACTCGATGAGGTCCTCTCCGGGAAGACTCCGAGGGGCAACTTCCCTTTCGAGAGATACGTAGGGCTCGGTGATCTGCTGAAGTTTCCCGCTCCACCTTGCCCAATAATCATCCATACGCTGAATTCCTCCAGCAATTAATTAAGAGCGTAACGTACTTAGCTCTATCGGGGTAGGCGATCATGAGAGGGGTATTCTTGTAGATAAAACAAAGAGAGGCGAAAAACAGCCCATATGACCCATGTAAGTGCCCCAAATGAATGCTTAAAAGGCACTGCAGCATCAATTCATATCGCCGGGCGATTCAATAAGGTTTGTTGGCTCAATCGATGACCAATGGATATTTATCTATAGTGAGTGAATAGCCACGGTTGAGTATATGGGGCGTTCGAAATTACACCACATTCGACACGCTGCTGAGAAAAGTCCCAAGGATGGATATGATGAGAACAAGGAAACAAAAGACGTCTGGTCTTACCATGATAAGTCCAACCTCCTTCTATTCGGACGAGAGCGAGAAGATTAAGCTTAACTGGTTTTGCTACGAACTCTCGATGGAGATATACGATAACATAAAAAACAAGTTTGGATCGCGTCTCAAGAGACAGAAGATCAGCGATAAAGCCTTGGCCGAATTTTCAATTTATTATTCTAAAGAAATGAAGAATGTAATCCTCCAGCATTTATCCGGGAAAACCAAAGATGCATGCATTTCATATAAGCCGATAGAATCATATTTTCCCCATCTGGATGATAATCTGATCAACAAAATGACGGATATAATCTCAGATTCCTGGGATGATATGCTCAGTATTTGTGAAATATGCCCAACTCGATGCATTAGTGAAAAAGATTCTTACTGTACCATGTTCGATGACAAGTCCTTATTCGAATGAGACCAGGATGCAGCCGTCAATGAATACCTAGTCGCATATCAAAAAATGATAACTGGATGTCGCGTTTCATACCGATGAATGAGTCGGTATAGTTGTAGGCTTGTTGCAGAGATTTGAAGATGTGAACAAAGGCAATAACCTCTTTCTTCGCAGTGAGGAACTGTTATGATCTCTGTGTCGTGTTCATCGTAGGGTTTAGCGGGTGATTCTTCGCTGTTTGGTGTCTGCCTGCTAGTCTCGCGGAGTCCCTTGACGATATGATGTACTCGTCTCGTGGATATCTTCATATCATGGAAGATCTCTTTCGGAGCCACAGCATTGCGTTTCTGACGAATGGTCTACGAATCTTCGCCTTGTTCAGCTTCATATACCAAAATATGTTTCCGGGCTTTAGATGGGATGCGAAATTGTTACAGGACTCTACACTTGACCAGATCAACCGCAAACTACAAATATCTATAACGATCAAATATGTAATTTGCCGCGTTTCGCGCTGTAAGAACGAGGACTAGCATACCGGCAAAGCTCTCCAGGCTTGACCTGAGAGGTGCTCTCTACGGGGCAGCATTCGGAAAGCAAAGGAGAGGCTGAGGACCAAAAGGGTCAAAGATATGCACGCTGTAACGGGCGTAGTATATGATTTAAAAACTCAGCCAAATCCGAGAGTCTTCGCCAAGGGCGAAACGCGACACAAAGAATGAGTTAGAGCAAGCTACAGACCCGACAAATTAAAGGCGGTTTCGGGTTCTCATAAAAGGGACGCTGTGTACAAGGACCGCGCTGTGCTTGTCATCTGACAAAGACTTGAGTCGCGCTCGGGGCGGAACAGATCATCACAAATGTGATTGATCCCTGCGGATGTGGAAGGGCTCCATGGTAGGTGCTGATCCGCCTGCGACTCGATTCAGCTATTTTCCGGCATCATCCTATCTGATCTTAATGCATTCGGGTTAGGGGCAATAATCCTCCTTCCACGGGATTTAGAGCCTATCCGGCGGAGTTAAATCCTGTTGATCCTGGGCGAACTGAGGGAAGACGTCTACAATTACAACGTTGCTTGGCTGGTTGTCCACAACGAAGTAAAGCATGTGTCTCCCGATCTGCTCAGCATGGAAGTTCAGGATGTTATAACCCGCTTCCAACTGGAAAACCCTGTATGTCAACCCGGTTGTTTCAGTCTGAATCGTCTCATAGATCCCTGCGGGTGCCTCAACGGGCGTGTAGGCGATCAGATTTAACATGGTTCCGAGAGGACATGCGACATATTGGGTCCAATCGGTTTCTCCTTGGATCCAGAGGGTGTTCGTCTCGGATGGTATTGTGGATCTGAATTGGGAGTACGGCAGACCCGCACCTGAAGCGAAGTAGACAACTGAAGGTGGCTCCTGGAATTCAGGCGTTTCAAGCGTTACATAATATCTTGTGAAGGTCGCGAAAGCACTCTCTGGAACTGGTTCTGTGTAGAAGAGTGGATCATCGGTGGCATACCAGGGGTATCTGGGTACTGGTTGACGGAGCCACTGTATCATTCCGGCCAGCCCCGGATCAGCTTCAACACCGTTAACCTGCACCCGACCAGGCCATGGACTTAACCAATCTGGCCTTGGTTCAATATCGTTGACCTGCTCCCGGCCAGGCCATGGACTGAGCCAATCTGGTCTTGGTTCCATCCCATCCTCCAAATCTTCTGCTACAGAGCATCCTTGCAATGCTAGATAGACAAGAACTACAAAAAGGAAAATAATTTTTCTTGACATCTCTACACCTACCTTTAAACCTACAGACTGAATACTCATTATGGGGAGAAATACTTAAATAATTTTCGGTTCAGTTTATATAGTAGTCAATTATTTGGACCGGAATTCCCCCAAGGTCAACTACCCTCCAATGAATTGGCGGGCATGAGCCTCGCCGGTATGGGGGGCTTGCGGCTCCGCAAAAAATCGGGCCACGATGGGCAGGTTGACAGCCACCCTTGCAGCTATGTTTCGAGCTGCGACGGTATCGTCAGGGCCAGAGAAACCACAGCATACGCAATCAAACCGATCTCGAGTAGGTCTGTTTGACCGGGATATATGATGACAAACGGGGCATTCCTGGGACGTATAGGCAGGGTCGATGTAGACGACTGGAACTCCAGCGATCGCTGCCTTGTACTCGACGAACCGCCTGAGCTGATAGAATCCCCAGCTATGCTCTTTGCGTCTCTTAGCCTTTGAAACCGTCATCCTCTTTCGGATACCCTGAAGATCTTCGAGGGCGATCACGGAAGAGGTGTCTTTGGCTTTCGAAACCATTTTTTTGGAGATGCAGTGGTTCACGTCACATCGCAACCTAGCCTCTCGACCCGAGAGTTTCTTTAGATGACGTTTGGCGCTATCGGTCCCACAGCTTTGAAGATCGGCCTTGAGGTTATCTATTCCGGATCGAACTCTCTCGATACCGTCACCGGAGAACTCTTCGTTGGGAGACCCAGGAACTTCGACGACGACGCAGAGATAGAACTCCCCCCGTTCGAAAATGAGGTCGGCCTGTCCTCGGATCCGATTGAGCCGGGGTTCGTGGTACTCGCAGATGACAACAGGGACCTTTATCCTCCCTTCGAGAGTCAAGAGAGAAACGAGATCAAGGCCCTTCCAGGACATTAGTCTCTGATCGTAGACGACAGATCCGTCAGGATCGAAGGTCGGTTTGATCGATTTATCTCTCTTGTAGGCTTCGCAGGTCTTAGAGATAGCTCTGACCGCCATCTGAGCGGAGAGGTTAAATTGTTCCCGAATAGGATAATAAACGACCTTCTGAAGCTTGATCTTATTGGCGGTACGAAGCTCAAAGGCTTTGTCAGCCACGAAGTTACAGGCAGCGTTAAACTGATGCATCGTCTCGCGAATAGCTTGGACCTGTTCTGGGGTCGGTTCAAGTTTGACCTTGAGCGTCTGCATCATGTATATAGACGTATACAATCTATGGAGATGACCCTTTCGGTGCCAAGGAGAAGCGGGAGTAGGCGCGCATTCCTCCCCCGACTGAAGTCGGGGGGATCCTGCTGAGATTTTCGTGAAAGCGGATATAGGCGTGATCCGCAGTCATTATCCCTGGATAGTGACCATGACCGTCGATCAGGACATTTGCGACGTTCCTCTCCCTCAGAACTTCCGAAGCCTCTGGATCGATCTTTTTTTGCCCTCGTCCATCCAACTCCTATGCCTAAACTCCACCGCCAGATCGTACCCTCGCGAGGTAAGAGCATCCAAGACCTCGGCTAATCGCCCAGAAGAGAGCCTTCTCCTCGTTGCCTTCCACCAGGAATTGATGGGTGACAAGACCCGGCATCTTCACCGAGTACTTAAACCCAGCCTCCCTGTCCTTAACCTTCTTGATCCATGACTGGACCTGCCGCTCTCCCGGAGGACGGTAATATGTGCTGTTGATCTCCACCGTGCTGAAGAACCGAGCGTAGTAAGCGAGCCATTCTCCTTTCTTCTTCGCCAGTTCCATGGGGTAGAAGCGACCCACCCAGTCGTCATAGGACCAGCCGCTGCACCCCACAAGAATTGTCATCGCGGATCTCCGTTGGACATACTGCTCGAGTCTCTCCTTCCTGGATCAGCGCTTCCACTTGATGGTGTCTCCCTTTATCTTCAATACACCATTCTTTTCCAGAGATTTTGCGATCTCTCTTGAGGCATCTGCTCCATCTATCACGAGGACATCCTCGTCATAATTCTTTTTGGTGATACACTTATTGGTGAAGTCCTCCATCTCCATCTTGCCTGAAGACGAATCCATGAGATTTAATACAATGTCTGCTATACATTGGATCTTGAGGAACTCCTGATAATACGAGTCCTTAAACTCCTCATCGATATCATCGAATAAGGTGGTAGAAAACTCGTCAATATAAATATCGGCCATAGGCTTGAAAGTAAAAACCGTAGTCGTCCTGACCGTCCACCCATCATCAATCTCCTCTGGGTCTACTAAAACTTGGACGATGGGATCGTCGAGCCGATTACCTACTTCTTCTCCAAACTTGATCTCATTTAGGTCCAAGAGTCTCGCGGCAAATGACATACCATTGGATATCTTCGTAAGATCCGTCAATAGATTGGAGAAATCACTCAACGCTTGTATCCTTTTTTCTTCTGTCAGATCAGAATCGACGGGTTGATTGCCCTCAACAATATCTTTAAGTCTCTCTCTCTTTTCATCAACTTCAGAGTCAAACTCAACCTCAAACATGCTTTCAAGAGTTTCTAGGGTGGCTCCTTTGGCAAGAACGGTTTTAAGAGCAGCCAGATATCGCTCATGATCTGCATACTCCTCGTCATCTATCTTCCCCCTTAGGTCACTTAGACGACCCTCCAGATAATTGTACTCTTGGGTATAACCCTCGATATAAGTTCTGATGTCTACCTTCATTCCAGCGTCTCTTAGGTACTTTGCGACTTCTTTAGCCTCATCCTCGTAGAAATCCCCTAGCTTAAGCATAGTACCAGGAACTATTCTCCATCTTTAAGAACATGGTCATAGGTCTATTGCATTCGCCAATTCTTTTATTAAAAAAATTATAAAAATCTTTCTGCTTTGCCTTCTTCTTATACTCTGTTCGATTATAATCGATCCGGTTTGCCTTCAATCAAGCCAAAGGAATGGGCATCATCTCAATGGACCTGATAACTATAGGATCTGTAAGATGAAGTCTGTTTTATTCAAATTTGTGAATCAATTCGCTTCGATTCTACTAGGCGATATAGGGCGGTATGCGCCCATCTCGCTACCTCTCCCCCGTATCGTCGCGCTGGCCCGATGGGCCGGATAAGATCAGTCAGATAAGAGTACGACCATCCTTTTGGGAATAGCAGAAGAACCGTTCCATCCAGATCATGAACTCCATGGCGAACTCTCTTTGGTATTCCCAGCTCACATAGACCACACCAACGGCCTCGGAGATAAGCGATAACGCTCGTACCGTCAATTCGTCCCCGTGCTCAACCGTATCGATCGGCGAAGCTGGACCGCAAAATACGGGAAGCCCCTCGGACGACCGCAAGATCTCGGGGTCTGGACCGATAGATCGAAGTCCCTCCAGAAATGTCAATGAGACCCAGGTCTCGCTCTCGTCCTCGGGGACAAACCATCTCTCGCGGGTCGTGAAGTCTTGGGGGATATCGCTGATATGTTCGGCCTCCTCAGAGGAAATCAAGAACGCTACGTCTCGTTTCATAATATCTTGTTCGCTCCTCGATCTACATAGTGGATTGCAGCGATGACCTTGGAGAGCTTGGACGTACTTGCTCTGGGCATCTAGATCGTCGCCTCTCTCTCAAGCCACTCTTCTGCGGTCAGCTCGTAATTTTATGAGTGGCGTCGTATAGAACTCATTTTGGTTGACCGCAGCAGGGACTTAAGGGCGAAGGTGGGAATAGATGGAGAATTATCTCAAAAAGTCGCCTCCTGCCCTCTGCCTAGAGAGGATCGCATTCCAGGGGAAAATCCACATTTCTGAATTGAGACCCACCAGGATTCGATTATGGATGTTTGTATATAAATTGAGTCTTAATAAAAATATCATGGGGGGGGGGATTACCGCCCCACCCCTCGCTCGTCCCGCTACTCTGCTCGGATCTTCTCCAACGCTTCTGCTGCCGCCGATCGAATCATCTCATCATCGTCCTTCGAAGCCAGGTAGGCCAATGGTTCGACAGCCCTGAGGTCGCCGATCTTTCCGAGAGCCTCGGCAGCGTTAATTCGGACCACCCAATGCTCATCCTTTAGGGCATCGATGAGGGGATCGACCACACTGGGATCGCCGATCGCGCCGAGAGCCCAGGCAGCCAGCGACCGGACCTCCTCGTCTTCATCCTGGAGAGCATCGATGAGGGGATCGACCGCTCTGGAATCGCCGATCGCGCCGAGAGCCCTAGAGGCCACTGATCGGACTCCAGAGTCTTCGTCCTGGAGACCCGTGATTATATGGTCCAGATGCTCTGGGTTTCCTAGGTTCACCAACGAACTCGCAGCCCATACCTGAACATACGTGTGATCGTCCTGGAGAGCATCGATAAGGGGGTCGACCGCCCTCAGATCGCCGATATCGCCGAGAGCTGAGGCCGCCCTCCACCGGACCTCCTCAGCCTCATCCTGGAGAGCATCGATGAGAGGATCGACGGCCTTGGCATCACCGATCTCTCCGAGAGACCAGGCAGTCAAAGCTCGGACCCATCTGTCCTCATCCTGGAGAATATCGACGAGGGGATCGACCGCCTTAACATCACCGATCTCGCCGAGGGCTATTGCTGCCAAACGGCGGACCTCCGCGTCCTCATCCTGGAGAGCACCGATGAGGGGATCTACGGCTCTTGGATCGCCCATCTTGCCTAGAGACCATCCAGCATGCATTCGAACGTAATTGTCCTCATCCTGGAGAGCTGCGATGAGGGGATCGAATGCCCTGGCATCGCCGGTCATACCGAGAGCAAAGGCAGCGTCCGATCGGACCTCACTGTCCTCATCCTGGAGAGCCTTTATATGATCGTCTACCTTGTCCGCCGTGGCCGGAACCACCAACGCCGCCAGCACCAACAGCGCTGAAATAATCGTTTTTAATCGCATTTTAGTCTACATCCTTCAATAAGGATAGTCCGGAGAGACAAAAAGTGTTTCGATCCTCACCCGAACCAGCCCCGCATATCCGGCCGCCGTGAAGATGATAGGGACTGTCGGGGATAACCCACCTCAGCGACTGTAGCAGCGGGACGGATCACCCAGCTCCCAGGAGAGCTTTGAATATCTGGGACGAATCCAGCTATTTTTATACGATCAGATTCCAACGTCATGCTGCACAGTATTCTATATCCAGCTGGATCGCCAACGGGGGAGGTCCCTTGTTCGAGCTCGTCGTAGCAGAAAAGCATATCAAGAGCAGGAGGAGGCAAACAGCCCTTGCCGTTGGAGCGGTGTGCCTGGCGGTTGCAGTAACCGTAATAATGAGATCGCTCCAGAACGGCATCGAAGCATCTTTCTTCGGCATCATATTCGAGCTTGCACCTCACGTCCTCGTCCTCCCCAAGGAGGGAGAGGATTACATATACCTCTACAGGACCCTCGTCGATATCATCTGGACGATACCCGGAGTGGTGGCCGTCGCTCCAGGGCTTGATACCCCGGCTTCGTTATCCTTCGAAAATAGGATCGAGAACGTAGTTTTGATGGGAGTCGTCCCCGAAGAGCTGAACAGGGTCAGCGGTATCGGTGACAAGTACATGATCGAGGGGGACCTCGATTCGATCCAGACCGGTAGGAGGGTCGTCCTCGGTGACGAGGTGGCAGATCGGCTTAAAGTTAAGGTGGGCGACACCGTCGCCGTCTCCTTTCCCGATGCGACCCCCCTGAGCTTAGTCGTCTCCGGCATATTCAGAACCGGGGTTGCAGGGTGGGACGAGTCGGCCTTCGTCTCCCACCCTACGGCGAGAGAGTTTCTGGGTCGGGGCACCGTCATGACGTCTATAAGCGTCCACCTCTCCGACCCGTATGAGGCAGACGCCGCGGCAGAGGAGATCTCCACACTCGGATACGATGCCAGGAGCTGGAGAGAGCTCTTTCCCGAGTTCGAAGAGACGATGGCCTTCAGAGATCTGACGAACAACCTTATATTAGCCCTGGTTCTTCTGATCTCGGCCTTCGGGGTCGCCAACGTCATGAACATGGTCGTCCTGGATAAGACTAAATCTATAGGTATGTTGATGGCCATGGGGGCGTCACCGTCTGAGATAAGGAGGATCTTCCTGGTCGAGAGCGGCGTCCTCGGCCTCGCCGGCGGCATTGCAGGGGCGGTATTCGGCTACGGAATATCGGTATACCTCCACAGCCTAGGGTTTGCCTTCGAGTTTGAGCAGATACCTCGACCCATACTCCTCCAGTTCATTGTGGATCCGATGGATCTGTTGATATTCCCGGTATTGGCCATAGGATTGAGCATAGCTGCGGGGGTCTACCCGGCCCATAAGGCGTCCCACCTGGACCCGGTAGTCGCCCTGAGAGGTTGAAGAGATGTTCGAGCTTACGATCGCAGAGAGGCACATACTCCGAAATCCCAGGATGGTCCTCTTTACGGTCCTCGCGGTCGCCCTGGCCGTAGGGGTCATAGTGGTCCTCATAGGGATCACCGAGGGGTACAGGGAGAACCTCATCGATACAACCGTCGAGAACTCTCCCCACATTACCATCGAGCCTAAAGAGGGGGAGGACTATATCCATCTCTATAGGACCCTTTCAGCTATCGTCTCTGAAAATCCCGGTGTAGTGGTGGCGTCACCCAGGCTTCTGGGGATGGGGGCTGCAAAGCACAAAGATAATGTCAAGGGGGTCAACTTCATCGGGGTCGATCCCGTCTCTGAGGATATCCTCCTCAATGTGGGGGAAGATATCGTCAGCGGCGACTACTATGACCTCCGGTTCAGGAGGTATGCCGTCGTCGTTGGCACGGGCCTCGCCGAAGACCTGGACCTGAATGTGGGCGACAAGTTCAGGATCACAAGACAGGAAGTGACTTTCCAGCTGACGGCTGTCGGGATCATAAGGACCGGGACGGGACTCGACAGGACCCTGGTATATCTCCCCTTGAGAACGGCCCAGGATCTTGTCGGCGAGGGGGACGTCGTCAGCGAGGTCGGCGTCAGGCTGATAGACATATATTCGGCTCCGGCTATAGCCGAGGATCTTAACGCGGCGACGAGCTACAAGGCCGTCAGCTGGCAGGAGAGGAGCAGGGACATCCTGGAGCAGCTGGACACCCAGCAGGTTTACGCTTACATCTTCTACCTTCTCATATTCGTGATCTCGGGGTTTGGCATCGCCAACACCATGATAATGATAATAAGCCGCAGGACCAAGGAGATCGGGATATTGATGGCGATGGGGGTGAACCAGAGATCTATCATGAAGATATTCGTTCTGGAGAGCGTGATATTGGGTCCGCCCTCGGCCCTCCTGGGCGGCGGCCTCGCCTATCTGGCAGCGGTGCTCATCGGGAATATCGAGGTTCCCAGCGAGATATATATGGTTTCCACCCTGAACGTCGTCCTGGATCTGAAGACGTTCATATACGTCTCCCTCTTCGCCCTTGTCGTCAACTTCATCTCCGGGATATACCCGGCATATAAGGCTTCAAGGCTCGATCCGGTAAAAGCGATAGCAACAGATTAAATGAGATGGAAGGTGACACTGATGAACGATCCGGGTAAGACGACCTATCTCTGTATGATCGGCCTCATCGAGGTCACGTCGAGCGGAAAAGTCTGGCCGAAGGAAAATGACATTAGTCCGATAAAAAGGTATATTTGAGGCGGTACCATGAGACGATCCATCTTGATTTGGTTTGCCATCGTGCTGATCATCGCCACGGCACCGGCAGAGACGAAGGAGGTCGTAGAGTTCCATTCGGACCTCCAATCCTGTGACGTGACCGTGACAGGAGATGTGGCTGGCAGTATTTTGCATCTGGGGCTGTCCTCCCAAAGGGGCCTGGTCCAGACGAAGACCATCCAGCTAGACGGACCAGGGACGTGGGTTACAACCTGGGACGTCCCCCCCCAGGAAGCCGGACCCTTCTCCGCCTGCGCCGAACTCATCGAGGACGCAACGGTCCTCTCGACGAGATGCACCAACTTCTATTTTGGTGGAAGAGAGAGCCTCAGGTTCGACGTCCGTGACTTTCATGCCGACCGCCGGGGTATAACCCTCTTGTTGTACTCCGAAGACCTCACCGTCGTCGACATCTACTACATGCTCGTTCGGGGGGACAAAGCGGCATCTGTGACTAAGAGGAGCTCTATACCGATCTCCGGGAGCCTCTGGGCCCCCGCCGATCTGAGCCTCGAATGGAGGCAGATATTAGAAGACGGCGAGGAGTACCTGGGAAGGGTCAAGATCGTCGAGGTGAGGGACGGCAGGACCAGGGCCTTCATGAACAGCTTCGTCGCCGTTGCTGACGCCGAGATCACGGACACTTATCAAGACGAGACCGGCGCCAGCGCGACGGTGATGGGCAGATCCCGCGTCCCCTTCCAGGGGGCTCTCCAGTTTGACCTATATCAGGACGGAACCCTCCTCCGATCGATCGAAGAGAGGACGCCGATCCTTTTAGCAGGGGACGACGAGACCGTCGAGATAGCTTGGAACGAGACCCTCGATCCAGGCATATACTATCTATCGACGAAGCTGCTAGGAAACGACGGATATCTGATCGACGTGGAGGAGAACGTCATCGAGGCGAAGATCCCGCCAAGGCCGAGGGTGGTGGAAGCTCCCGTTGATGAGGGGACTTCCACCTCGAGGATCCTGGCGGCTATACTGATAATCTTGATCGCCGCATCCGGGCTCGTTATATTCAGGAGGCGCAGAGGCAAAGGCCGCAGATGAACCATTTATGGTGGGGCCGGATCGTCTATAGAGGAGAGATGATCGACCGCGGTCCCCTACCCACTTTGGTCATAAGAGCGGATATTAATAGACGATAGCATCTTAAGATCCCCGAGAAGTGATCCCTTGCTCGAGTTCTTCGTGGCGGCAAAGCACATCAGGACGAGAAAGAGACAAACCGCCCTTGCTGTGGGGGCGATCGGCTTAGCTGTAGCCATAATAATCGTATTCAGATCCATCATGAACGGTATGGAGGCTACGGTTTTCGGGATGGTGTTCGAACTTGCACCTCACGTCCTCGTCCTACCCAAGGAGGGTGAGGATTACATCTACCTCTATAGGACCCTCGTCGATCTCATCTGGACAATCCCCGGGGTCGCTGCCGTCTCTCCCACCCTTGGTGCTACGGCGACCCTCTCCTTCGAGGGGAACGTCCAGAACGTATGGATGCAGGGGGGCGATCCGGCGGAGATGAACAAGGTGATGAGCATCGGCAAGTACATGATCGAAGGGGACTTCGATTCGATCCAGACCGGGAGGAGGGTCGTCCTCGGAGAAGAGGTGGCGAATCGTTTAGGGATTAAGGTGGGCGATACCGTCGCAGCCTCGTTTCCCGATGCTAAACCCTTAAGTTTAGTCGTCTCCGGCATATTCAAGACCGGGGTCGGAGAGTGGGACAGTTCAGCCTTCGTCTCCCTTCCTACGGCAAGAGAGTTCCTAGGACGCGGCTCCGTCATAAACTATATCAACATCCATCTGGAGGACCCCTACCAAGCTGATTTCGTCGCCGAGGAGATCTCAGCTCTCGGATACGATGCCACGAGCTGGAGGGATTTATTTCCCGAGTTTGAAGAGATGTTCGCCTTCGAACGGTTCTCTAACAACCTGATATTAGCCCTAGTTCTTCTGATCTCGGCCTTCGGGGTAGCCAACGTCATGAACATGATCGTCCTGGAGAAGACTAGAGAGCTCGGGATGCTTATGGCGATGGGCTCGTCCTCCTCCCTCATCAGCAGGATATTCATCGTCGAGAGCGGCGTCCTTGGCCTTGCGGGGGGGCTGGTCGGTGTCGGCCTCGGCTACGCCATATCCGCCTACGTAAATAGCCAGGAGTATGTGGTAACGCCGCCAGAGTCTCCTCAACCAATCTTGATCCAGTTCATCGTCTCCCCGATAGATCTCATGATCTTCCCGATCCTGGCTCTTCTGTTGAGCATCGCCGCAGGGGTATATCCGGCCTACAAGGCGTCTCACCTCGACCCAGTAGTTGCCCTTCGCGGTTGAATAATCATAAGAGATCGACTCAGCATTGGAGCCCATCATCAAAGAGCCGGAGGCGATCATCTCAAAGCCGGTAGGTGAGTCCAGGATCAGGATGATAAGCCCAAGGGCCGAAGACGGATAGGAATCCAGATGGACATGCATCGGCGCGACCCTGAGGTCTACGATCGATAATCCCGCCGGGATATAGATGGAATGCAAGGTGGCGAAGTTCAGGTAGCAGAGACGTTCAAGTACGTCGCCGCCTTAGTAGTCTCCATGAAAGTCCCGGGGGATATTATCCGCCTGGACCGCCCCCACCCTCGATCCTGCGGTGGCGGTGGGAATAAAATCAAAATCGTGGAGGATGTCCCGCTTGACTAACATCATCGAGATCAAGAAGCTTAGAAAGGTATACGGAGACGGCGTTGAAGTGGTGGCCCTGGATGACGTCGACCTGACCATAAAAGAGGGGGAGGTCCTCTCCATAGTCGGGCCGAGTGGAAGCGGCAAGTCGACCCTTCTGAACCTGATCGGCCTATTGGACACCCCCTCGGGAGGCGAGATCTGGCTGAAGGGTCAAAACATAACGGATGCGACACCGACAGAGAGAGCGAGGCTGAGAAATAAAGAGCTGGGCTTCATATTCCAGTTTCACCACCTTCTCCCAGAGTTCAACGCCATAGAGAATGTGATGATGCCGCTTTTGATAGCCGGCGTAGATAGAGATGAGGCTAAGGAGAGGGCCGTCGCCCTTCTGGAAGAGGTGGGGCTTGGAGACAGGCTCCACAACAGGCCAAACCAGCTCTCTGGAGGCCAGAACCAGAGGGTGGCGGTGGCCAGGGCCCTCGCCGCCCATCCCTCCATAGTCATAGGGGACGAGCCGACGGGAAACCTCGATTCGAAGAGCTCCGACATGATCTACGAGCTGTTGAGGAAGCTCAACCGCCAGATGAAACAGACCTTCATCCTCGTCACTCACGATATGACGATGGCCGAGAAGACCGATAGGATCCTCCGGATCGTAGACGGAAAGATCGCATGCGAGATGAGGAGGGAGGGGGACGGTTTCGTCTCCACCGACCTCTGTCAAGAAGAGTGAACGGCATACCATCGGATCCCTATTGGAAGGTGCGGAGTTTGACACCCCGCCTTTGCCGAGACGCACACTTCTGAGCCGGAGGAAATGGGGCATCTCAAATCTCCAATCCCCGTGTATGGTCGGGGCTCTTTGATCGTCGTTGGATAGAGAGTCTAATGGACAGCTTATCCATCCTCCTGATCGCCCTTGTCCTCGCCCTGGACGCCTTCGCCGTCGCGGTGGCCGGCTGGGCAGTGGTTATGGAGGAGCGATTGAAGATAGCCACCAATGTCGCTCTCCTCTTCGGCGGCTTTCAGGCCTTAATGCCAGTGATCGGCTGGTTCGGGGGCTCGCAATTCATCGATGCCGTCTCAGGATACGACCACTGGGTCGCTTTCTGCCTCCTCGCCCTCATAGGGGCAAAGATGATCCGCGATTCCTCCACGACGGCCCCGGGGGAAAAGGCGGCAGACATCCTGGACCACCGGATCCTCGCCTTCCTCGCCGTAGCTACCAGCATCGATGCCCTAGCCGCAGGCGTCACCTTCGCCTTCCTTGAGGTCTCCATCCTCCATTCCGTGGCGGTCATCGGCGTCGTTACCTTCGTCCTCCCCTTCGTTCCTGATTTCTTTTCCCTATGGCGATAGATTGGTGGCCGAAGCGGCTCGCCATAAGAATAGCACCCACAGAAACACCACCCATCGCCCCCGCGCCCAGGGGTGGGGTGTGGGCGGCCCGGATCCTTACTGACGGCCATAGTTATGTGGCTAGATGGCCGCCCACTTCAAGGGAGTGGATCGCATAACTAAGCCGGATGAGGGAGGTAGAAGTTGGAGTGGGGGTCTCATCTCCGCCCCCGGCACGTCTCGCTACTCTGCTCGGATCTTCTCCAACGCTTCCGCTGCAGCCGCTCGAAAGAGGATGATAGGGACTGACGGGAATAACCCCTCTCGGCGACTGTCGGATCGAGACGGATCGCAGCCGCCCCTCAGAGCCGTGCTCCTGCTCAGGCTCTAACGAGCAGGGAGCTTTACCTCCGACCACCTTCCCGGCTTGCCGACCTCGTATCAACTAATTTCACCGCCGTCCCGTAGGCGAGGCGCTCTGCGGCCCGAGTCCCGGTCCCGGCCTTTCTGTACCTGAAATCGGGGCAGCTGCGTCCAGAGAGAGACGCCACCTTATGGAGGCTGATAAGGAGCTATGAGACGATAAAGATGGCGAACCCCCCATCCACGCCATCTCACGTCCGCCCTCCTGATATCCTCGAGAGGAACCGTCTGATCCTCCGACCGGAGCGGCGGAACCTCTCAGAGACGGATAGGTGGCTTCTGGCTGGTGGTGGGGGCCGTCCGAAGGGTCTGGCCCCAGCCCCCACCTCTTCTTCCATCATCGATAGACGGGTCCTGTAGGCTGCGAGGACGAAGCCGTAGACGGCAGGACCGACGACCACCCCCATCACCCCGATGACGAATATCGGCGCTGCGAAGGCGAGGAGGGTTACGGCGGGATGGATCGCGGCCCCTGCCCTAGCGAGAGCCGGACGCATGATATTCTCAGGAAATATGTTCAATAAGAGGGTCCCGAGGATCAGAAGGGCCGCCACCTTGAGGTATTCGCCCATCACGAGATAGTACAAAGCCATGGGGACGTAGACCGTCGCGGAGCCTATGAGGGGGATGAGGGCAAAGACGGCGGTGACCATCCCCCAGAGGAAGGGATAGGGTACGCCAACTGCGAGGTATAAGAAGGCCGCTATAAGCCCTATAAGAAGGTCGTTTATCAGGTAGACGTTGAAGAAGCTGTTGTAGATGGAGTTTAACTCGCCGAGGAAGCGGCGGATCGTCGCCCTCTCGGGGAAGAGCTGCAGAAACCTCTCAAGAGATCTGGCCCCGTCAACGAGGAGGTAGTAGGTGAGGAGAATGGCTACGCCAAACTGGGCCATCAAGATAGGCAGGTTACCTGCGATCCAGTCCGCAAGGCCAATAATGGCCCTTGAAACCCTGGGTAGCACCTCCGGTACAAGCCATGCGGCAGGAGCTGCGAGGATCGGAGCTATCTGATCTTCGGCGAGGGCGATGAGATCCCCGAGGTGGGGGGCCACGAACTCCGGGGCCCGATCGTCCGCATAGGTGGCGGTCCGCTCGAAGAAGTTTCCAGCGGTATCCGCCAGCTTGCTGGCGGTCTCTTCCCATGAATCCTGGGAGGCATATAGGTTGGAGATCTCCGTCGCGAGGGCGTTGATGACGCTCAAGACGAAGACGAGGAATATGAGAAAGACGATGGATAGGGATAGGAGGGCGGAGATCCGCTTTCTCTTGGTCAGGGTCAAAATGCGCGAGTAGATGGGGTACAGTACGTAGGCGAGAAAGAAGCTCAAGAGTATAGTTGTTATGAAGTTCTGGGTTAAGTATACGACCCCGGCCACCGCAACAACCAGGATCGCGGCAGCCATCCATAGAAACCGGCTCCTCGAGTCCATGCTCTGTTTTAATTGTCGGACTATGAATATATAGATCTTTCTAGATCTTTAACCTCGGCAGCAAGGGGCCTCAGAATGGCGTCATCGCAAGAGCGTCCGATCTTTGGCCGATAGTCCCGGCCCATCCTCACTCCAGCTCGAAGGCAGTCAACCCGAAGATCTTAGTGAGAGGGGCCCCGGATCGCTCCGGATGTACATCCGGGCGTTCTCTAAGGTCTCCACCATCGAGCCAGGACGGATGGGAAATTAGCTGATCTTCTTTATGTAACTCACCGCGGATATGAAAGCCACCGCACCGACTGTAGCCGCGATCAACGATCCTATGAAGCCATGGGCAGAGAGGCCCACCAGCCCGAATAGAAAGCCACCAACGAAGGCTCCGATCACACCCACTACCATGTTCCCTATGAGGCCGAATCCCTTTCCTTTTGTTATGTGGCCTGCCAACCAGCCAGCTACAACCCCTATGAGGAGAAACCAAAGCCATCCAAACATTCCAACCGATCCTGTTCTTTTTTTGTATAGGATGTCTTGCACCTTTAAAAACCCTTGGAAACTGACTGAGGCATACGGATCTTGTCGCAGGCGACTTATCTCGGGAGTGGGGGGCGCAATTGTCAGCCAATCCAGCCCTTTCCACGGATAAAAAGCCATGGCCACATTGAAGCACCCAGTTAGGATCTAAAGCGGCGGGTCAGGGTCCGACTTGACGGTTCCGATATACGAAAAGTGTTGCGGTATCATCGCCCCAAAATGAACCCCACCAGCTCCGGGGATGCCCCCGCTTCTTCAGCCACCTTCGCCACTATCTGCCCGGAGTCCAGCCCCCTGGCCCGGAGCTCTCCCACCCTCCGGAGGATGGCGCCGTCATCGACGGTGAAATAGCCGGTCCTGTCTGCTCTACGTCTCTGAACCATGCCCTCGAAGATCTTCACCCCATGGGCCTCCAGAAGGCTCCGGGAAGACTTGCACATGTTTCGGTATCTGGACGAAGAGAGCTCGTCGACCGCCTCCAGGTGGGGGCATCCTTTAATTAGCTCGAAGAGAACGACAGCGGGGAGGGAGAAGGCCAGATGGACGACCCTCGCCCTCGGATAGACCACCCACGGCTTTCTCCCCGCTATGGCTGATGCTATTGATTCTTAACAGTATAAAAGTTAGCGTTTTTCTCCATAAACGCTAACTTTCAGAAAGTTATCGTCGCTCATGTCCCCACAAGATACTCCTCCTCAAAAACGCCACCCTTCGCCCTAGCCGCCGGAGGAGGTGGACGGCCCGGAGATAGAGTCCAGGACCCCCTGAACGAGAGCCCCCAGGATCATTGCAGAGCTTTGAATATCGAGGTCGAATAAAAGTTGGGTGCTGCTCTACATGCCCAACTCTCCTTCGCCGGAGGGCCGGGATTGCGGGGCATGATACCGCGAGATCGAAACACTTTTCGCCTGTCGGGACGGTCACCACCTCCATAATGCAGATCCGAGTCGTCAACTCCCGGGCCGAGATAGCCACCGTGGACCCAGGGGAGAGGGTGGTCCATCTTTACTCCTACCACCGTCGCCCTCTTGGATCTGATGCAACGTTGCCTTCGTTTGGAGGCGATCCAGGTTCCGCCATTCCAATTTAGAAATATGTTCAAGTCTTCTCGGTGTTTTCTGGAAGCCCGAGGGGTGACGTTTTTCGAGGGCACGATTCAGGGCCATAGATCGGACACTGGCGACCACTACATCGTCGACGACGCCCTTTATCCTCCGAAGGGCGGAGGAGTTCCGGGCCAGGGGGCTGGACTCGGGGGAGATCGTGGCGAAGGTGGCGGCGGGGGCGGAGGGTTGGTTGAATAGATCGAAGGAGACTACAGCTTTTCTCAAAATAAGATCATATAATGGTTTAAAGATCCTATTGAACTATTAAATAGATTTTTGTCAGAAACTGAACGTTTATCAGCGTATTGATCCTGATCTGAACGGTAATCGTTCGGTTTAGTTCGGCTCTAATTTTATCTATCGTTCGGGTTCAGGGTGGATATGCCGGTGGATATCGCTGCCGTAGATGGAGCAGGGCTTCCCCGGCTGTGAGGTATAGGATATGAGACTAGGAAGATCTTTGATGACTTTGGCAGTGGTCTGCCTCCTGGCGGTGCCCGCCATGTCAGCCCCACATTGGGGTGGTAAGGGTGACAGATCCGGAATGATGAGCTATGGCCCCATGGACCGAGGTATGGATCGGGGCTATATGGTCGGAGGCTTTTGGGGGGGCGTTCCCCTAGGGGAAGATCTGACCGCTGAAGAGATGGAAAATCTGACCCTCGCGGAGCTCCGGGATATGAGAGAGGAGAGGATTAACCAGCTGCGTAACATGACAAGAGAAGAGATGGCAGAGCTGAGAGAGGAGAAGAGGGCCGAGATGGAAGATAAGACCGTTAGAGAGCTCCGGGAGACTCGGCGGGAGAGGACCGACCGTGACCGCGCTTTCCTCGGCCTCAACATCTGCCTCCTCCTGACCAACCTGACGGCTGAAGACCTCGAGGGGATGACCTTGGAGGAGATCGAGGCGCTCAGAGAGGAGAAGATCGCCGTCCTCGATAAGATGACCCTCGCCGAGATCGAGGCACTCAGAGAAGAGAGGAGGGCCGAGATGGAGGATATGACCCTCGCCGAGCTTCGGGAGCAGAGAGAGGTCTGTGCCCTGATGGGAGCCGTTGGTGGACCAGCCCTTTGCGGATGGGATAGGACCGGGGAGAGAAGCATGATGGAGAGATCAAAGGTGATGCAGGGTAGGGGAGATTTGAAGGATCGGATGAAATTCGGCTCTGATGGAAGGAGCTTCAAGCGGTGAGCTGGAGGAGATGTGGGGGGCTTTGAAGGGCCTACGACCATGTTCTAGGGCGCCCCCCATATCCGACATCCGAGGTCTCCATCGGATCGTGGGCCGACAGGCCCGCGCCTCCGAGAACTGGGGTGACCTGTTATGATGAAAGAGATGAGCATCCATGAAGATCCCGTCGGCCCGTCCCACCGCCCGATGAAGACCCTCTCCGTCTGGAGAGGCTTCGCCACGGGACCCGCAGGATCGCTTTCGAAAGCGGACCGTCCCGTCAGGATAGAGATCGAAGGGCTGAGGCTCCTCACCCCCGACCAGATCAGAGACCTCCTCCTGAAGAGGAGGGGCCTCGGAGAGGTCAGGATGCTCATGCAAGAGGAGGCAAGCCCCACCTTCGTATACCTGGGGAGGATGACCCTCGGCGGCGAGACCTTCAGGCTTGTGGACGTCGAGCATCGATCCTATGGATCTGAGAAGGTCCTAATAGCGATGATCGCCGAGGATAGGGAAGGGGTTGCGCGGGTCGGCCGTTCTGAGGTCGAAGGTGACTTCGTCGGGCAGATAGAGATTATAGTGAGCGTCTCAGAGAACGTCTCTGGGAGGGCCTCAGAGAGAGCTTCAGAAAGAGTCTCAGATGCGCCGGGGACGATGGTAATATATCGGGGTGCCCTCGCCGGCAGGTACATCCTCCACCTCGACCCCCAACAGAGGGCTGATCGCTTTGAAGCTTATTAAGACGTATATTAGGACGTATATCGTCTTGGGGCTTTTCATCTCCTCTGTGACGACGGCCTTCTCTTCCCCCGCAGAAGCCACCTTAGGCCATGGTCGGCCCTTCCCGGAGATTCGAGCACCTCCAACAGATCAGGGCGAGTGGCTTCCCCCCGGCGGTCCCCTCCGGGCCGAGGGGATGGCGCTGAGAAGGGGGAACGCCTACTTCCTCCACATATGGCTCGTCGATACCAAACGGATCCCGCCAGCCCTAGCCAGGGATCTGCTGAAGGAGAACAGGAGCCTCGACGAGATAAGGGAAGAGATCGGGAAGTCCGGAGGGAGGACGACCAGGGGAGGAGTGATCCTGGGGGATGACCGATACGCCATGGCGAGGATCAACCAGACCTTCGACGAAAACTGCTCCGTCCTCGATGCCGATCTCGTGGAGTTCGCCGATATGATGAAGATCCCCGCAGGCCGGTCCATAGGCCACATCAATATCAGGATCTGCGAAGAGGAGGGCCTATGGTCGGGGGACGGCAACCTCACCATAAATGAACGCGGCGGGGTGGCGAGTTACGGGCTGAAGATCCTGCCGGGACCTGCTGGAGCCGATCCGGCGGGGCGGCCAGGAGGAGTCCCCGGAGGAGAAGAGGATCCATAGCCATGGACCAGAAACGTTTGCTGATCGTGATAAACAGGGTCAGCGCCTGGATCCCCCGGTGACGGGAGGTTCAACAAAGTCGTCGAATCGACGCCGGGTCTGTCGGCGGTTCCGCTGTTCGACCGGTCCGGGCCATCTCCGTCGTTCAGGTCGGCTAGGTCGAGGCGAATTGTGCTACTGTCGGTTGCGGTATATGGCAGCCACCAAACATGAACTTCGAGAACTTCGGATACGAGCCGGACGATCTGACGTGCGAGCTCTTTGGCTGCCAAGAATGCAGCTGAACGAGCCATTGCTCTGCGCCCCTTAAAAGAACAGGGCAAATCAGCTTATTATCCCACATTAGGCATCTTGAATTCTGAAATTGGAATTTTTACAGCCATCGATTTGCAATGTTAAATTCAATTAGTTTGATTTTTATCGAATACCTAGTAGCTTGCTATGCGGGGCGCACCATCCGCCAGTTTGACCCATTTTTCAGCCTCTCATGTATCTGATGCCTTTGCCTACGACCTGTGATATTCTGCCATCTTGGAATACGACAACTTTTATAATTGAATCTCGTATGCCTCCTCGGTTATCATGGAGGAGAGAGCAGTCGTGGAGCTTGACGATGATCACGTCGAATTCGCCACCATCCTACACAGCCTGGGCGTCCAGAGGAACGCTGCCAAGGTCATAGCCTGTCTCGCAAGCGGTAACGAGGCGACAACGAAAGATATCGAGCGTGGGGCAGGGCTCAGGCAGCCCGAGGTGAGCATAGCTATGAGGACCCTGCGCCGAGAGAACTGGATAAGAGAATGGGAAGTCAAGGCAGAAGGTAAAGGGCGGCCCCACAAGGTCTACGCTCTTGCCGTCCCCGTTGGCGAGATTATCGGGCAGCTTGAGGAAGGTACTCAAAAGGAATCTACTGAGACGATGGAACGGATACAAAGGCTAAAGGAGCAGGTATCTTCATGGCACTGTCCCGCCGAACCATCATAGTTTAGGCATAGGAGGGACCGACCAAGATACAGCTTGAACCTCTCCAGGACCTCGCCGGAAGCCCCTTGGTGAGCTTTGACTCGAAAAGTTTCTGTGAACCAGACAACCCAAGACTTCTTCAGATATGACGCACCTTATGAGATCAAATCAGATGCAGTCGACCTCTGAATGTGGTCATCGGTACAAAGGCCCTTATCCTGGTCTTGACCATCAGATCTTTCTCCAGGAGGTCCCGGTAGACCAGGTGCTTCATATCGAAGTCCTCCTCGACGACCCTTTCTACATCGTAGCGAGGATGCGAACTCTTCTTTTGTTGAGGTCCTCCCTGGACCGATCGACGATCTTGAGGACGTTCTTCTCAAGAAGGTAAGCCGCCTCCACCAGGGAGAGCTGAAGCCCCCCCCTCCTACGGGCCTGCCGAAGGACCCCGGACCGTAGAGCTCCTCCATCGCCTCACTCCTCGGTTCGTCGGACATGAGATATTTGGGCTCACGTGGAGAGGCGGCCGGGCCAGACTCCGTGGACGCAAGATAGGGCCTCGTCGACGGCCTTGTGGACCATTGTGGACCAGGTCCGGGGAAAAGCCCCCTCTCACGATGTAGGACTCAACGTGGTTGGGGACAGCGATGGATCCCTGTTCGACGAGCTTCACCCCCAGGAGGATGGTATAGCCGTCGAGCTTGGCGTGGATTATGGTGTCGGAGAAGAGGAGCTCGAAGATCTCCGGTGACCCCCACCGCCGTGATCTTCACCATATGGGTTGCTCAAGGAGAGGAAGACAAGACCTGTCAAGATATCTCTTGAAACGTCGATAAGACTTCCGATGATCTTGATTATGGAGAAGTTTATAGGGGACACTGGCCCCACCAGGTATTTCGGCTCCTCGCTGTTTTGTGTGGGTGGATTTAAGAGATCACTAATCCTGTAGCTTGGCCTCCTATAACTTCATAACTGCTGGGAATAGGGATGATCATGAGATGTATCGTTACCTGCAGACTCAGGAACAGGATTCATGCCAGGTATTCACATGATCGAGTCCGCTTACCGCTATCCCGAAGTTACCCACACGGAATAGCGAAGAGCCTAAAATTTAGGCAGGGAAGGCGTCTTACCTAGGTCGTTAAGAAGGTAATTTTCGGGGACGGTATCGATCTCTGGAAGATATCAACAAGCCTGATCGAAAGACTGAAATTGACTCTGAGACAGGATAACAACCGCATCTCAAGAAAGACCATAGGATTCTCAAAGAGGCGTGAGTGGTTGGATAAACAAATGACACTATATTTCCCAACTTCAACTTCTGTAGAGGACATGGATCGTTGAAATATGAAGACGAAAACGGGTGCTGCAAGAAGAATTCTCCTGCGAAGCAGCAGGGATTGATTGATCATAATTGGACTCTGCGTGAACTACTTACACACCCACATTATATAGCTCTTCATCGGTCAACTCGACGGTGATCTTCTCGAGCCGGAAGGGTGATAGGTCCTTGCCGGCGAGCTCTTTTACTCTCTTCTCGAAGACCTTCCCGCCCACCAGCCGGTTCAGCTCTTCATGGAGACCGTCCTCCCGGTCGAAGGTGGCCGTCAACCCCATCCTGTAAGGGGAAGCGAACATCTCGGCTACGTTCCGATACCGGCAGCAGGGAGGTGGTGGACCTCATCGAAGATCACAAGGGCGAACCGGTTCCCGAGTTTGGCTGCATGGATGTATGCCGAGTCGTAGGTGGAGACGGTCAAAGCCTTAATGTCCCGCTCTCCTCCACCCAATACGCCCACGTCGGTATCGAACTCCTCTTTCAGACGGGCTCGCCATGGATCCACCAGGTCGAGGGTAGGGGCCACGACCAGAGTTGGGGTGTTTAGGAGCGATATGGCTTTGATCCCAACAACCGTCTTGCCGCTACCTGTTGGAAGCACGATAACGCCCCTATGACCGTTAGCCGTCCAGGAATCGAGGGCCTGCCTCTGATAATCTCTCAATACGACGCTGCTCCGCAGTTCGGGGCATGGGATGAGATTTAGGACATCGTCCCTGAATTCGAGGCCGGAGGTCTTCAGGAAGTCGACGATATCCCTGTAGTACAGAGCCATTGCTCTTAAGGCCTTGGAGCGCTCGTCCCAAGTGGAATTGGGGACCCGGGCTTCTCCCCGGATCAGGATCGTCCCTTTATCGAAGGTGAACTTCATGGCTTCATGGTCAGTTGATCTCCATTAAGTGGTGCAACATATGGCTCTACAGCTGGCCGTCAGTTATATGGATCGCGTATCCATTTATTATATTGGTCATTAGATGGAGGTGCTGGTTATTCGTCGAGATTGAAACCCAGCCCCTCCAGCCAGACCTCAAAGCTATCATCTCGGCTATACAGGGCTACATGCGCCCATCTCGCCACATCTCGCCCCGTATCGTCGCGCTGGCCCGATGGGTCGGAGAGGATCAGCCAGGTGAGGGGAAGACCATCCTTTTGGGAATAGCAGAAGAACCGTTCCATCCAGGTCATGAACTCCATGGCGAACTCTCTTTGGTATTCCCAGCTCACATAGACCACACCAACGGCTTCTGGGATAAGCGATAACGCTCGCGCCGTCAATTCGTCCCCGTGCTCAACCGTATCGATCGGCGAAGCTGGACCGCAAAATACGGGAAGCTCCTCGGACGCTTGCAAGATCTCGGGGTCTCGGCCGATAGATCGAAGTCCCTCCAGAAACGTCAAGGAGACCCAGGTCTCGGTCTCGTCCTCGGGGACAAACCATCTCTCATGGGTCGTGAAGTCTTTTGGGATCTGGCTGATATGTTCGGCCTCCTCAGAGGAAATCAAGAACGCTACGTCTGGTTTCATATCTTCTACGCTCCTCGATCTACTTAATGGAATGCAGCGATGACCTCGGAGAGCTTGGATGCACTTTGCTTGGGACGTCGAGATCGTCGTCATTCTTTAAAGCCACTCTTCCGCAGTCTGCTGTGATCGGAATATGAGTCTCTTCGTCCGCTTAAGCTTTATCTCGGCCTTCTCTCGTGGCGTAGTTTTATGATCGGTGTTGTATGAAATTCAATTTGGTGGATGGCATCGGGCTTCAAGGGTGAAGGAGGAAATCGGTGGAGATCACCCCATCAAGTCCCCTCCAGGGCCAGCAGCGCCGTTGCTGGGGAAGATCATCTTCTAGGAGCACGTATCGGGCCTCTGGAGCAAGATCCCCCCAGGATTAAATCAGAGCTTTTAAACCTGAGGTGATATAAAAATCGGATGGATACCCCCACCCTCACCATAGACCCGGCCCCGGAGTAGCTACCGTCTCGTCCATCTGGTTTCAGGAGGCCAGATAGGTCAACGGGAGGGAATAAGAAGTACCCCTCAACCAGATCAATCGGGCCTCTGTGAGCCCCGGGTGAAGCCTGCATCAGCACAACCCCTGAGTTTCAGCTCAGGGAACAGCAGGTGGACATTTTTATTCCGCTATGATTGGACAGATTTAGACCGCCAGTAACAGCTATGCTCCAGGTGTGGGGTGAAGGTTTGGAAGTCACTATCGGATCGGGTCCATAAATGTCCTCAGTTTGGGCTTGTCATGGACCATGACGAGAATGCAGCGATCAACAACCTGAGATTGGGGATGCAATCTCTTCGCAAAAGGGATAGAATCCCCTCCCTTTAGGGAGGGGAGCATTCACGCCCCCAAGGAACCGGTCATTTCCGACTTCCATCACCCAGAGAGACGGAGATTGTTGGGAACCACAAATCCAAAGGGAATTGCGCTGGGGAGAGATATATCCAGGTAAACGTCATCCGCAGCGTCGTAGATCGGATATCCCGATATATCGAAGTTACCGTTTCGATTGAAGAACCGGATTGTGGCCATAACGGGTGTATCTGTTATCATTGGGGTAGCCAACTTATCATGATCGATATGGAAGTTAAGGACCCTTGTTCCTGGTGCCAACCCCCCGACCTGGCTGAGCCTGATGTCATTGATGAGGGTTCTAGTGTTTCCAGGACCGGCATTAGCTAGTATATAAACGCGGTCCCATTCATCATATCCTGGAATATTCCCGTATAGGTCCAGGAAGTAGATTCCAGATAGATCTCCAGGCAGTGGCGAAACCGATTTCCCTATGTCGTTATCCCCAGACATGACTTTTGAGCCAGCTGGATGGGTGTTGAATTGAGTTAGACGGATGTCATAAGCGTCCACAACACCGCTGTCCATAATGTCCAGGTAAACTACGTCATCTCCTGTATACCCGTTGCCAGAAACATCCCAGAATTTTATCGATGGTTGACTCTGCGGCGGGAAACTGTAAAGAAGTCTGCTTACATCCACATCGCCTGATGTCACTTTAGATCCGAACTGGGCTACCGATCCGTTCAGGCTCAGAGCCAGTATAAGGATCATCATCATTAAACGGTTTTTAGATATTCTCAATTTTACCCCCTCCGAAACAGCCCTTTAAGGGCAAATATAATTTCTCTTAATCTTATAAGTACTTTTTTGGTTATTTGTGAGGCTGTACGTCCCCGAAATATCAGACTTAGTCACCTCCATATCTCCGGGCTTCTTCATCTCAACGAAATCAGGTTGGATAAGCCGGGCCGATAAGAGACCGGGCCTTGGCCCAGAGTCGGTATGGCTGAGGACGGGATCGCCCCGCCCTGGGAGAAGGTTAATACCCTTTCCGCTGATTACCTGAGTGGGTGGAGAGGAGTCGGATGGTTATAGAAAAGAGGGCGCTATGGGTCATATTCAGGCCGGAAGATCCTGAAAGTACCGATGCGATGCGGGAGAAATTTCTGGCTTCTTACGAGGCGTTTCGAGATATGACCGGCCTGTTTAGCAAGGTCTGGTGGTCAGATCCCGATAAGGGGGAGTGGGGGGCGATGTACATCTTCAACTCCGAGGAGGACCTGCGCAGCTACCTCCAATCCGAAAGGTGGCTTAAGAAGATCCCAGAAAAATACGGTTATAAACCCGAGGTCGCCGCTGTCCTAGACCTGGGACCGATCCTCTACAAGCAGGCGATGACGGAGGGCGAGGGGTCTTGGCTCTCAGAGGGATGAGGCGAGGTCTGATGTATCGATCCCATCATATCAGGTCACGGTTTCATGGTGATGCCCTTGGAGAAGAGATCCGGCGGCTCTGAAGGTCCTTGCCTCTGCCTCCAAGAGATGACGGACCGGGCCGTTGAGTTTCACGGCCACCTAGGCCCCTTCCTCGTCCTGGGGGTGAGGATGGGGCTATTCGCCAGAAGGGAGCTCGACTCGGCCATGGGGGAGATGGAGGTGGTGGCCAGGACGGGGGGCGTTCCCTCCCTCTCCTGCCTCCTCGACGGGATCCAGATCTCCACCGGCTGTACCATGGGGAAGGGGAAGATATTCGCAGAGCCTCCGGGGCTCCCCGAGGCGGAGTTCTCCGCCGGAGATAGGATCTTGACGATCAGGGCGAAGGACGAGGTCGTCGATGAGATCAGGAGATGGAGGGAGAGATACCCCTCTTTGGAGGATGTCGCCAGAGAGATCCAGGAGAGGTCGGACGAGGAGCTCTTCGATTGGAAACCACAAAAAAGGTAAAATAGATGCTCCGGGAAAGGAAATCCGCTATGGCAAAAGCACCGGAGAGGGTGACGATAGCCCTGGATGCGGAGGCCGCAAAGCTCTTCCGGGAGATGAGGGGGGAGCTGGAGATATCCCAGAGCGAGCTGATGAGGGCGGCCCTGAAGTTCTACAGCAAGCACAGGGCCCTCTTCGATACCGTCGACGAGGAGAAGATCTATGCCTACTCCGACCTTCTATCCGTCGGCGAGCACATCATCCTCGACATCGACCACTGGATCCTCTTTCTCAGCTTCATCGAGACCCACCCTGACAGCGAGAAGTTCTGGGAGATGCACCAGAAGGTATCCCTGGCCCACGCCGAGGAGTTCAAGCAGAAGAACCACAAGGCTGAGACGGTCCTGAGGAGGCTTGAGTTCTGCAACCTCTTCAAGCTGAGCAAGACCTCCGACGCCGACTTCACCCTCCTCCTCGGCTACGATATCCCCAAGAAGTTCGTCAAAACGGAGGTTGAAGACATATTCTCCAAGATGGGGATAAGGGCGGAGGTAAGAGAGGACTTCTCTAAACTTAGGGTTAAGATCCTCCCCTGAACCCCTTATCAGGGTGCCTTCACCCTCTACCTTGGGGACCCTTGGGCCTCCTCCTCTGCCCCTTTCTCTTCTCTGACCGATCTCACCTTCCGGCTCAGAGGCGGCGGAGGAGAGACGCCGCCGCCGCCTCGACCGACTCCCGGGAGGTGTGGCCCGGCCTCCAGCCCAGGGTCTCCATCGCCTCCGTCGAAAGGAGCATAGTCTTTACGTCCCCCCTCCAGCCCCGGCCATCGACCCCGCCGGTGTATCTGTATCTGACCCCCGATAGGCCCATCTTCTCGACGACGACGTCGGCGATCTCGGTGACGTCCATCGAGTCTTTTGAGCCGATGTTGAAGACGTTTACCAGGTGGGAGGCGGAGCCGACGGCGAAGATCATGCCGTCTACACAGTCGTCGACGAGGAGGTACGACTTCCTCTGTCTTCCGGAGCCGAGGATCTCCAGCTCAGCGGAATCTTCTTTTAATTTATTTATAAAGTCGACGATCACTCCGTGGGTCCCCCTCTCCCCGACTATGTTGGCGAACCTGAAGATCCAGGATCGCATATCGAAGGTCCCGCAGAAGGCACAGATCAGCGCCTCGGAGGCGAGCTTAGACGCCCCGTAGAGGGATATGGGGAGGAGGGGGCCGTACCCCTCCGGTGTCGGGATGATCCCCGCCTCGCCGTAGACGGTGGAGGTGGAGGTGAAGGCGATCTCACCGACGCCCTTCTTTCTCATCGCGTCGAGGAGGTTGTATGTGGCGACGACGTTCTGGTGGAGGTGAGTTTTGGTCTCTTCGGCCCCGATCTTGACGTCGGGGTTGGCGGCTAGGTGGAAGACTAGGTCGATCTCATCGAGGGCGGCCTCGATGGCGTTGGGATTCAGAAGATCTCCCTCGATGAGGGCGAAGTTGGACCTATTCAGGTGGCCCTCGATAAACTCCCTCTTTCCGGAGCTGAAGTTGTCGAAGACGGTGATTCTGTTAGAATCGATCAGCCGATCGATGAGGTGGCTTCCGATGAAGCCGGCGCCCCCCGTCACCAGGATGGATCTATCTTGTATCAACTCGGTTCGCCTCATCCAGGATCTGGAAGAGGAGAATTTTATGGTGTCGGTCGAAGGGGACGAGGAAGACCACCCACCCCCTTCATCTCGTCAGAGGGCCGTTATGGATCTCTGGAAGCCGAGATGGCCTTTTGGAGATGGATCTGATGGATCGGCCCAATAATAGACGGAGAGGTTTTGGACTTGGCCTACTGGAGGTGGAGAGCGATTCTCAGACCCGGATAGGACCTGTAAAACCGGTATAGAAACTCCTGAGCGTCTTTATTCGTCAGGTTCGCAAGCATGGTTTTGACCATATCGGCCCCGCCTCCGAATATCGTCCCGTAGTTGAGGGTCTTGGCGATCTGCCTCTCCTCATAGGTGATCTTCGCCCTCTCCAAAATCGGCTGGGCCGTCTCTATATCCGGGTCAACTACCCCGTCCTGAAGGACGGGGCTTGTAGCTGTCCTTGACGCTACGATTGGCTGGTTGACGACAGCCTGCTACGATCAGATCTACTGAAGGTAGCGATGTTCCTGGACGCGTTCAAATCCGCATCGATCTGGAAG